>JBDHZW010000266.1:0-7447 GCA_039812105.1 Nakamurella sp. | reverse complement strand
GAACAGGCGCAGGCTGCCGGGGTCGGCCCACTGCAGGTCGTCCAGCACCACGACGGCCGGCGCGGATCGGGCCGCCAGCACGTCCAGGGCCTCGGCGAACAGCCGGAACCGGGCGTCCGGCGGGTCGGCACCGGTCGCGACCGGGCCGGCCGGGTCGGTCGGGGTGGTCGAGGTGGCGGGGCCGTGCGCGCCGAGCGCGCGCAGGACCTGACGCCACGGCCAGAACGGCGGCGCGCCGTCGGCGTCCCAGCCGCTGCCCCAGGCGCCGGTCGCGCCGGCGGCGATCCCGTGGTCGGCGGCCTCGCGGGCCAGGGTGGACTTGCCGATCCCGGGCTCACCGGCCAGCAGGACCACCATCGGTTCGCCGCCGATCGCCCGATCGACGGCGGTGCGCAGGGCGGCGAGGACCGAGGCCCGGCCGACGATGCTGGTCATGGTCGCTCTCCGAATTGGAGCCCGTTGTCGGTTCGACTACCCTGGAGCGGTTGCCTGCGTCCCGGAACATCATCCCGCGCCCGAGAAAGCTGTCGAGACACGCCATGCCTGCCGCACCCGCTCCGCGCCACGACTCGCCCTGGGTCGTCGACACCCGGACCCTGGGCCGGCGTCCCGGCACGATGCGGGCGCTGCGGATCGCGGTGCCGCTGGACACCCCGATGGGCCTCGACGTGCTGGCCGTGCCGGCCGGTGCCGAGGTCGACCTCGACCTGCGGCTGGAGGCGGTCGCCGAAGGAGTGCTGGTGTCCGGGACGGCGGCCGCGACCGCGGTCGGTCAGTGCGCCCGCTGCCTGATCGAGGTCACCGAACCCGTCGTCGCCGGCATCCGCGAACTGTTCGCGTACGCCGACTCGGCCACCGCCGCCACCACGGACGAGGACGAGATCGCCCGGCTGATCGACGACCGGATCGACCTGGAACAGACCGTCCGGGACGAGGTGGTGACGGCGCTGCCGATGGCGCCGCTGTGCCGTCCGGACTGCCGCGGGTTGTGCGTGGAATGCGGCGGACGGTTCGACGATCTCGAACCGGACCATTCCCATGAGACAATGGATCCTCGCTGGGCCGCGCTGCGGGACCGGCTTGCCACCGAAACACCCGAGAGTACGGGCCGGCCACCAGCCGGGTCCGGCGAATAGAACAGCACCAAATCAAGTACAGAGGAGATCGATCGTGGCTGTCCCGAAGCGGAAGATGTCGCGCAGCAACACCCGCTCGCGTCGTTCGCAGTGGAAGACCACCGTGCCGACGCTGGTGGCCTGCAGCAACCGGGCCTGTGGCGCGCTGAAGCCGCCGCACCAGGCATGCCCCACCTGCGGGCAGTACAAGGGCCGCCAGGTCGTCGGGGTCTGAGCCGTTGGCCGCCGCGAGCACGCCGCCGGCGAACCACAACACCCCGGATCCGCAGGTCGTCAGTGCCGCGCTGGGCGTGGTGCTGGACGCTGAGCTCGTCGTGCTCGCGCTGACCCACCGGTCGTTCGCCTACGAGCACGGCGGGCTGCCGACCAACGAGCGGCTGGAGTTCCTCGGCGACGCGGTACTGGGTGTCGTCATCACCGAGACGCTGTACCGCAGCCACCCCGACCTGCAGGAGGGCCGGCTGGCCAAGCTCCGCGCCTCGGTGGTGAACATGCACGCCCTGGCCGGGGTCGGCCGCACCATCGGCCTGGGCCAGCAGCTGCGGCTGGGCAAGGGCGAGGAGCTGACCGGCGGTCGGGACAAGTCGTCCATCGTCGCCGACGCCGTCGAGGCGGTCATCGGCGCGGTGTACCTGCAGCACGGCCTGGAGACCGCCCGCGGCGTCGTGCTGCGGCTGTTCGCCGACCTGCTGGCCGCCGCCCCGCAGCTGGGCGCCGGCCTGGACTGGAAGACCTCGCTGCAGGAACTCGCGGCCGAACGCGGCCTCGGCGTGCCCGAGTACCGGGTGTCCGAGGAAGGGCCCGACCACGCCAAGGTGTTCGCCGCCCGGGTGCTGCTGTCCGGTGCCGCCCGCGGCACCGGATCCGGCCGCACGAAGAAGGAGGCCGAGCAGAACGCCGCCGCCGCCGCCTACACCAGCCTGCAGGGCGAGGCCACCGGGGACGGCGCGGCGGACTCCTCCCGCAGCAGTGCCTGAACTGCCCGAGGTCGAGACCGTCCGCCGCGGCCTGCTGAGCCACGTGCAGGGTCGGCGGATCGAATCGGTCCGGGTGCATCACGACCGGGCGGTGCGCCGGCACGTCGGCGGGGCCGCCGACTTCCAGGCCGTGCTGGCCGGCCGGACCGTGCAGGACGTGCGCCGGCGCGGCAAGTACCTGTGGTGGGCGCTGGACGGCGGCGACGCCGTGCTGGCCCACCTGGGCATGAGCGGTCAGTTCCGGGTCAACCGGGTCGGCGCCGGATCCGCCGACCCCGCGCATCCGCACCTGCGGATCCGGTTCACCTTCGACGACGGCGGACCCGACCTGGACTTCCTGGACCAGCGCACGTTCGGCGGCATGACCTACGCGCCCGGCGGAGCCGAGCTGCCGCCGGCCATCGCGCACATCGCCCGCGACCCCCTCGACCCGGCGTTCGATCCGGACCGGGCGGTCGGCGCGGTGCGGCGCAAGCACACCGGGATCAAGCGGGCGCTGCTGGACCAGACGGTGGTCTCCGGGGTCGGCAACATCTACGCCGACGAGGCCCTCTGGCGGGCCCGGCTGCACTACGACCGGCCGACCGAGCGGCTCACCCGGGCCCAGGCTGCCGCCGTGCTGGACGCGGCGACCGAGGTGATGACCGACGCGCTGGCCGCCGGGGGCACCTCCTTCGACGCGCTGTACGTCAACGTCAACGGCGAATCCGGCTACTTCGACCGGTCGCTGAACGTGTACGGGCAGGCCGACCGGCCGTGCCCGCGCTGCGGCACGCCGATCCGGCGGGCGGCGTTCATGAACCGTTCGTCCTACTTCTGCCCCCGCTGCCAGCGGGCGCCTCGCGCGTCGCGATCACGGTCCGCCTAGTCTTCGGTGGGTGCGCGTCACCGACCAACCCCCGGATCCGCTGATCGCCCCGTCGCCGATGCCGGTTGCCCGGCCGATCGACCACGCCCTGCGCATCCTGACCAAGGCCGCCGACCACGGCCGGCTGTGGATGGGGGTGGCCGCGGTCGGCGCGCTGGCCGGGCGCGGCACCCGCCGCGGCGCCATCCGCGGCCTGGCCAGCCTCGGCGCGGCCAGCTTCGTGTCCAACGTGCTGCTCAAGCCGCTGTTCGGCCGCCGTCGGCCCGACCCGGAACGCACCCACCTGGCCCGCCGGATCGGCACCGCGCCCTGGACGTCCTCCTTCCCCAGCGGGCACGCCGCATCGGCCGCGGCGTTCGCCACCGGCGCCACCCTGGAGGTGCCGTGGTCCGGCCCGTTGCTGGTGCCGCTGGCCGCCGCGGTGGCCTACTCCCGGGTGCACGTCGGCGTGCACTACCGCTCCGACGTGTGGGCCGGCGCGGCCGTCGGCGTCACCGTCGCGCTGATCGGCAAGGCGATGTGGCCGGTCAAGCCGTGGGGACCGGCGCTCACCGCGGCCGGCACGGCGCCCGCGCTGCCGGAGGGCGAGGGGCTGACGGTCATCCTGAACGCCCGGTCCGGCAGCTCCGACGGCGCCGCCGAGTCGATCTCCCGGGCGCTGCCCCGGGCGCACATCGTGGAGTGGGAGCCGGGCACCGACATCGAGACACTGGTGGACGACCTGCCGAAGGCCCTCGGGGTGGCCGGCGGCGACGGCACCGTGGCCGCCGTGGCCCAGCTCGCCCACCGGCACCACCTGCCGCTGGCCGTCTTCCCGGCCGGCACGTTCAACCACTTCGCCAAGGCCCTCGGCCTGGACACCGACGCGCACACGGTGGCCGCGGTGGAGAACGGGGTGGCCGGCATGGTCGACCTGGCCACCATCGACGGCGTGGCATTCCTGAACACCTCCAGCATCGGGCAGTACCCGGAGATGGTGGTCCGGCGGGACAAGTACGCCAAGCGGATGGGCAAGTGGCCGGCCACCGCCTACGCCCTGCTGCGGACCCTGCGGCATGAGAAGCCCGTCGAGCTGGTCATCAACGGCGAGAAGCATCCGGTCTGGATCGTGTTCATCGGCAACGGCCGGTACGCGCCGCGCGGGCTGGCGCCGGCCTGGCGGGATCAGTTGGCCGGTGGCGTGCTCGACGTGCAGTACCTGCGGGCCGACAAGCGACTGTCCCGGACCCGGGCGATCCTGTACTCGATCATCGGGGTGGCCCGGCTCAGCACGGTGTACGGCGAGCTGGAGGCCGGGCACGTGCGGATCGAGTCGCTGTCCGGGGCCAAGCCGGTCGCGCACGACGGTGAGATCACCGACCCGAAGGAGTCGGTGGAGCTGGCCATCGACGACCGGCGGCTGATCGTCTACCGATCCAGGAGCTGACATGGGTTGGCGCAGCAGGCGTTCCGAGCCGGAGCATGCCGATCGGGAATCGGCGGCCGACGGGCCGCGGGCGGGCGACGTTCGGATGACCGCCTTCGTGCACGGCTACGTCCAGGGCGTCGGATTCCGCTGGTACACCCGCGGCCGGGCGATGGAATTGGGCCTGGTCGGCAGCGCCACCAACCTGGCCGACGGCCGGGTCGAGGTGGTGGTGGAGGGCCCGCGGGAGGCCTGCGAGCAGATGCTCGGCTGGCTGCGCGGCGGCAAGACCCCGGGGACGGTCGATCAGGTCGTCGAGCAATTCGCGCCGGCCCGGGGGACGTTCAAGCGATTCGACGTCGGCTGACCGCGGCGGCCTCCGCCGACTCGGCACGCCGCCGCTGGCCTCCCCGACTCGGCCGGATCCGGCCGGTAGCGTCACCGTGATCGGTGCGTGACCTTCGCGCCGGTGAGCCGTGTGCCGATCCCGGAGGAGGGGCCCGCCCGTGCACCTGAAGTCCCTCACGATGAAGGGGTTCAAGTCCTTCGCCTCGTCCACCACGCTGCGCCTGGAGCCGGGGATCACCGCGGTGGTCGGGCCGAACGGGTCGGGCAAGTCCAACGTGGTGGACGCGATCGCCTGGGTGCTCGGCGAGCAGGGGGCCAAGGCGCTGCGCGGCGGCAAGATGGAGGACGTCATCTTCGCCGGCACCGCGGACCGGCCGCCGCTGGGCCGGGCCGAGGTGACGCTGACCATCGACAACTCCGACGGCGCCCTGCCGATCGACTACGCCGAGGTGTCGATCACCCGGCGGATGTTCCGGGACGGGGTCGGCGAGTACGAGATCAACGGCCGCTCCTGCCGGCTGCTGGACATCCAGGAGCTGCTGTCCGACTCCGGCATCGGCCGGGAGATGCACGTCATCGTCGGGCAGGGCCAGCTGGACGCGGTGCTGCAGGCCCGGCCGGAGGACCGGCGGGCCTTCATCGAGGAAGCGGCCGGGGTGCTCAAGCACCGCAAGCGCCGCGAGAAGACCATCCGCAAGCTCGACGCCATGCAGGCCAACCTGAACCGGCTGACCGACCTGACCGCCGAGATCCGCCGCCAGCTCGGCCCGCTCGGCCGGCAGGCGGCGGTCGCCCGCCGGGCCGCCGGGGTGCAGGCCGACCTGCGGGACGCCCGGATGCGGCTGCTGGCCGACGAACTCACCACGATCCTGACCAAGATCGAGCAGGACGCGGTCGACGAGCAGGCCGCCGTCGAGCACCGCACCGCCGTGCAGCGCGACCTGGCCCAGGCCACCGAGCGGCTGGAGACCGCCGAGGCCGAACTGGCCGAGCTGAGCCCGGCGGTGGCCCGGGCGCAGGAGACCTGGTTCGCGCTGTCCGCGCTGGCCGAACGCGTCCGCGGCACGGTCGCCCTCGCTCACGAGCGGGCCCGTAACCTGTCCGCGCCGGTCCGTGACGCCGCCGAGTCCCGCCGCGACCCGGACGAGCTGGAGGCCCGGGCGCAGCGGGCCGAGGCCGAACACGAGGCGCTGGTCGAGGCGGTCGAGGCGGCCGCCGAGCAGCTCGCCGCCGCCAGCGAGGACCGCGCCGACCGGGAACGCGAACTGCGGGCCGCCGAGCACGAACTGAACGCCGCGAGCCGGCTGATCGCCGACCGCCGGGAGGGGCTGGCCAAGCTGGCCGGCCAGGTCCAGGCGGCCCGGTCCCGGCTGTCCGCCGGCACCGACGAGGTGCAGCGGCTCTCCGCCGCGGTCGCCGAGGCCAGGGACCGGGCGACGACCGCCCAGGCCGAGTTCGACCGGGCCCAGGCGACCGTCGGCGACCTGGATTCCTCCGAGGTCGGCCTGGACGAGGCCCACGAACAGGCCACCGCCGAACTGGAACGGGCCCGGACCGCCGCCGCCGATCTCACCGAGGAACTCCGGCACGCGCAGACCCAGGCGTCCACCCTGCAGGCCCGGGTCGACGCGCTCGCGCTGGGCCTGGACCGGCGGGACGGCGCCGCCGATCTGCTGGCCGCCGGCGACGACGCGCCCGGTCTGCTCGGCGGCGTCGCGGACGCGATCACCGTCACCCCCGGCTTCGAGACCGCCGTCGCCGCTGCGCTCGGCTCGGTCGCCGACGCGGTCGCGGTGCGGTCCGTGCCCGACGCGGTACACGCGCTGGACCTGTTGCGCCGCAAGGACAGTGGGCGGGCCGGGCTGCTCATCCAGGGTGCCCGCAGCCGGCCCGACCGGCGATCCTGGCCCGAGCTGCCGGCGGGCGCGCACTGGGCCGTCGATCTCATCCGCGCCCCGGAGTCGTTGCTGCCGGCGTTGTCCCGGACCCTGGAACGGGTGGCGGTGGTGGACGACGCGGCCGCTGCCGTCGAGCTCATCGGCGCCGAACCCGACGTCCGCTGCGTCACCGCCGCCGGCGACCTCATCGGCCCCGACTGGGCGCACGGCGGCAGCGCCGGCGGCCAGACCCTGCTGGAGATCCAGGCCACCCGCGACCAGGCGGCCGCCGAGCTGGCCGCCGCGCAGACCCGCAGCCGGCAGCTGGAGGCGGACCTGGCCGAGGCGACCGCCCGGGTGGGCGCCGCCGAGTCGGCCGCCTCCGCCGCCCTGGCCGCCTTGAACGAGTCCGACGCGCACATCTCGGCGGTGGCCGAGGAACTCGCCCGGTACGGCTCCGCCGCCAGAGCCGCGGCCGCCGAGGCCAGCCGGCTGGAGGAGCGACGGCAGGCCGCCGAGACGGCCCGCGAGCAGCACCGGCGCGCCGTCGACGAGCTGGAGGCCCGGCAGGCGGCCACGGAATCCGAGGACGCGCCGGTCGAGATCGACACGTCCTTGCGGGACGAGCTGGCCGACGGCGTCGCCGAAGCGAGGCAGCGGGAGGTGGAGGCCCGGCTGGTGCATCGCACGGCCGAGGAACGGGCCGCCAACGCGGCCGGCGCCGGCGAGTCGCTGCGCCGGGCCGCGGCCGCCGAACGGGACCAGCGCAAGCGGATCGCCGCCGCCCGCCGGCGGCGCGCCGAGCAGGCGGCGGTCGCCGGCCGGGTCGCCGAGCT
>JBDHZW010000265.1:0-7452 GCA_039812105.1 Nakamurella sp. | reverse complement strand
CTGAGCCGGCGCGCCTCGCGGCGGGGAGGGTCGGGATGGACCGTGGAGTCCGCCCGCAGCCGGATCGCCGAGCTCGAGGACCGGCTCGACGTCCCGGATCTTCCGGAGCCGGCCCGCGCCCGGGCCGAGCGGTTGCTGCTGCTGGCCGGGGCGGCGTTGGCCCAGGGTGGCCGGAAGGCTCCGGACCGGGCCGGCCGCTGGGCTCAGGCCGGACTGGATGCGCTGACGTCCGACGCCTGAACCCGGGGCGGGTCAGCGGGCGCCGGCCGCACCCGTCCGGCGGTCCGGCGGCGGCGACGACCCCTGCAGGTGGGCCTCGTGCAGCATGCCCACCACGGCCGCGGTCGGCGACTGCAATTCCAACTCGCCGGACTGGGCGACCAGCCGGTCCTGCAGGTCCAGCAGCACCTGCAGGCCGGCGTCGTCCAGGAAGGTGACCCCGGACAGGTCCAGCGTCATCCGCGGCGGCCCGCGCCGGGGCAGCCGGCTCGCGGCGGCCAGTTCGGTGGCCAGCCGGGGGGCCGAGTGGACGTCGAGCCGCCCGACGATGCGGACCAGGGTGCCGCCGCCGGAATGGCCGGCCACCAGGAGGGTCACCGTGGACGGGTCAGGTGACGGACCGACACCGTTGATGCGGTGTCGGTGAGGTTGCGCCATGACCCCCCCTACGGGGTTCGGGACGACCGTTGGGGCCGTTCGGACGAGTTGAATCCGTGTTCTCGGACCGGCAGCAGCGACGATCGGCGGCTTCGGGCCGCCCGCACTGGAGCCGACTGTAGGGCCGCTTTCAGCAACCGGAACCCCCCGTCGCCCGGTTTGCCGCTGGGTGAAACCGGGGCATCGGGGGCTGTCCCCGAGTGGCGGGTGCGGCCTCCCGGTTCCACGATCGACCGGTGAGCGTGCAGAAGGCGATCGATCTGTCCGGCAGCGGCGAGACGATCCAGGATGCGGTGTCCGAGGCGTTGGATCGCGCCCGGGAGACCCTGGAGGGGATCACCCGGTTCGAGGTGAGCGACATCTCCGGGGTGGTCGAGGGTCCGCGGACCCTGTACCAGGTCGAGATCCGGGTGTGGTTCACCGTCCTGGAACGCATGCACGGATGACCGGCGCACGTTCGGCGGTCTTCGCCAGCTCGGACGGGGTGCCCGGGGTGACCCGGGTGGTGCTGCCGATCGGGGTCAATTCGATCGAGAGCGTCAACATGTACGTCGTCGACGACGGCGCCACGGTGACCGTCGTCGACTGCGGGGTCTGGCAGCCGGAGCAGCCGGACGGCGGGGTGGCGATCGTCCGGGCCGGCCTGCGCGGCGCCGGCTACGACATCTCCGACGTGTCCCGGCTGGTCATCACCCACGCGCACATCGACCACTACGGCCTGGCCGGCCGGGTGATGGAGCTGACCGGGGCCGACCTGTCGATGCACGCGATGACCGACCTGGACTGCCAGAAGTACCGGCACCCGGAGACGGCGATGTCCCAGCGCCGGGACACCTACGCCGATCACGGCATCCCCGAGGACGGTGAGGGCGGCGAGCACCTGGCCCGCTGGATGCCGTTCCTGCACTCGGTCGTCGAGGCGTCCACCCGGTTGCGTGGATCGGAGACCATCGCGATCGGCGGCGACGAGTGGACCGTGTTGCACACCCCGGGACATTCGCTGGGCCACGTCTGCCTGTGGTCGCCGCGCCGCCGGCTGCTGCTGTCCGGTGATCATCTGCTGCCGGGGATCACCCCGCCGGTGACGTTCGAGCGCGGCTTCGACGCCGACCCGATGCTCAGCTACCTGCGCTCGTTGCGGCTGGTCCGCGATCTGCGGCCGGAGCTGGTGTACCCGGGGCACGGGCGGCCGTTCGGCGACGCGGTCGGCCGGATCGAGGCCATCATGCGCAACAAGATGCGCCGGATGGGGCGGATCCGGCGGGCGATCCAGGAGCGGCCGACGACGCTCGGCGAGCTGACCGACCGGCTGGTCGTCGGCTCGATGCTGGGCCATCAGCGGCAGTTGGCGATCAACGAGACCCTGGCCCACGTCGCCTGCCTGCGGTGGGGCCGGCTGATCGAGCGGCGCACCCGGCCGGACGGCGTCTACGAGTGGTACAGCACCAGCGACGACGAGTTGGACGTCGACCGCCTGCTGGCCACCGCCCCATGATCAACTCAGGGGGAGTGGGCCCGCCCCGGTTCCGGCGGCGCGGGTGCTCCCACTGAGCAGGAAACGAGGTCCGGCGCGGGCGACGGCGCACGGCCCGATGTTTGACTCAACCGGCAGGGAGGGACCCTGCCGGTCACCGACCCGAGATCCACGAGCGCAGGACGGAACTGATGAGTGAAACGACCGCGGGACCCCTGGTCATCCAGGGTCTGGACGGGCTGAACGACCGGCTCGGCACCGACCTGGGCGTCAGCGACTGGTGGACGGTGACGCAGGACGGCATCAGCACGTTCGCCAAGCTCACCGGCGACGAGCAGTGGATCCACGTCGACCCCGAGCGGGCGAAGGACGGACCGTTCGGCACCACCGTGCAGCACGGGTTCTTCACCCTTGGCCTGGCCACCGGCTTCCTCTGGGAGATCTGCGTCGTCGAGGGCTTCAACGTGGTGCTCAACTACGGCCTGAACAAGGTCCGGTTCCCGGCCCCGCTGCCGGTGGACAGCCGGATCCGGATGCACGTGAACCTGGCCGAGGTCAAGGAACTCGAGACGCCGAACGGGCCGGGCGCCGAGACCGTGTACCGGCTCACCTACGAGATCGAGGGCCAGAGCAAGCCCTGCTGCGTGGCCGATCTGGTCTTCCGCTACTACAACTGAGTCGTCACCGACCCGTCAACCGCCGAGGAGAGAAAGAAGCAGATGACCACCACGCAAGCGAACCCGGCCGTCGGCAAGAGCATCGAGGCCAACGGCATCCGTACGAACTACCTGGAGTCCGGCTCCGGCGGCGAGACCGTCGTGCTGATCCACGGGTCGGGACCGGGCGTCACCGCGTACGCCAACTGGCGGTTGGTGCTGCCGGTGCTCGGTGAGGACTTCACCTGTTACGCCCCGGACATGGTCGGCTTCGGCTACTCGGACCGGCCGGAGGACGTCGAGTACGGCCTGCAGACCTGGGCCGACCAGACCGTCGGGTTCATCAAGGCCATGGGCATCCAGAAGTGCCACCTGATCGGCAACAGCTTCGGTGGCTCGATCGCGCTGCGCATCGCCACCCGGCATCCGGAGCTGATCGACAAGATCGTGCTGATGGGCTCGATGGGCGTGCCGTTCGACATCACCGACGGCCTGGACACCGTCTGGGGCTACGAGGGCACCATCGAGTCGATGCGCAAGGTGCTGGACTACTTCGCCTACTCCCGCGACCTGGTCAATGAGGAGCTGGCCCAGGTCCGGTTCAAGGCCAGCATGGAACCCGGCTTCCACGAGTCGTTCTCGTCGATGTTCCCGGCCCCCCGGCAGCGCTGGGTGGAGGCCATGACCACGCCCGAGGACGAGATCCGCAAGCTGACCAACCGCACCCTGATCGTGCACGGCCGCGAGGACAAGGTCATCCCGCTGGAGACCTCGCTGAAGCTGGAGCAGCTGATCGACAACGCCGACCTGTCGGTGTTCTCGCACTGCGGGCACTGGTCGATGATCGAGCGCACCGCCGACTTCAACCGCCTCGTCCGCGACTTCTTCCTCCAGGTGCCGACCAAGCCGGTCATCACCGGCGAGGACGAGTAGGCAGCGGATGGCCACCAAGACCAAGGAGGCACCGGTCGCGAACGAGTTGGCATCGCGCGACCGGGAGTTGCTGCTGCGCATCTACCGCGCGATGGTGCTGACCCGGGCCGTGGAGGACCGGATGGTCGCCATGTACAAGGGCGGCGACCTGCTCGGATCCCTGTACACCGGGCACTGGCACGAGGCGATCAGCGTGGGCGCCGCGTCCACGCTGCGCGCCGACGACTACATGGCGCCGATCCACCGGGATCTGGGCGCCCACCTGTACCGGGGCATGGAGCCCTGGCAGGTGATGGCCAGCTTCATGGGCAAGGCCACGTCGCCCACCGGTGGCCGCGACGGCACCCTGCACTACGGGCGGCTGGACCTGGGTCACTACAACCTGCCCAGTCACATCCCGGCGAACTTCCCGGTTGCCACCGGCATGGCGTTCGCCGCGAAATACCGTGGTCAGGACAAGGTCTGCCTGGCGTTCTGCGGTGACGGGTCGACCTCGCGGGCCGACTTCCACGAGGCGCTGAGCATGTCCAGCGTGCTCGACCTGCCGAACGTGTTCGTCATCGAGAACAACCAGTTCGCCTATTCGACACCGATCGCCATGCAGTCGAAGTCGACGAACTTCTCCGACAAGGCCAAGGCCTACGGCATTCCCGGGGTCACCGTGGACGGCACCGACGTGATCGCCGTGCACGATGCGGTGGCCGAGGGCGTCGAACGCGCCCGGGCCGGCAAGGGTCCGTCCATCGTCGAGGGCATCACCATGCGCATGCACGGGCACGCCGAGCACGACCCGGCGGACTACGTGCCCAAGGAGATGTTCGACGAGTGGTCCACCAAGGATCCGGTGGACCTGTTCGAGAAGCGGCTCGTGGAAGCCGGTGTCATCGACGAGGCGACCGCCGAGGACACCCGCAAGCAGGCCCGCCAGGCGGCCATCGACGCCCGCAAGCGGGCGCTCGCCGATCCGATGCCGGACCCGGCCAACATCGAGGAAGGCGTCTATGCCGACTGACACGCTCCCGGCCATCCTGAACCAGGATGCCGGGCCCAAGGACAACGGCCAGGCCACCTACCTGGAGGCGGTCGCCCTCGCGCTGGACCACGAGATGGAGCGCGACCCGGACACCTTCATCATCGGCGAGGACGTCGGCCAGTTCGGCGGCGCGTTCAAGGTGACCAAGGGTTTCCTGGACAAGTACGGCCCCCGCCGGGTGGTCGACACTCCGATCGCGGAAACGGGTTTCACCGGCCTGGCGGCCGGGGCGGCGCTGGTCGGGCTGCGCCCGATCGTCGAGTTCCAGTTCGCCGACTTCATCTCCTGCGCGTTCGACCCGATCATCAACGTGCTGGCCCGGCACCACTGGCGCACCGGCGACCCGATGCCGGTGACCATGCGGGCGCCGTTCGGCGGCCGGCTGCGGGCGGGCCCCACCCACTCGCAGAGCGTGGAGAGCTACTTCGCGCACGTGCCCGGGCTGAAGATCGTCATGCCCGGCACCCCGCAGGACGCGGCCGGGCTGCTGATCTCCTCGATCCGGGACAACAACCCGACCCTGTTCCTGGAGAACAAGTACCTGTACCGGCGGCTGAAGGCGGCCGGACCGCTGTCCATGGACCCGATCCCGCTGGGCGTGGCCAGCGTGGCCCGGCCCGGCCGGGACATCACGCTGGTCACCTACTCGGCCGGCGTGCACCAGGGCCTGGAGATCGCCGACGAGCTGGACAAGGAAGGCATCTCGGTCGAGGTGATCGACGTGCGCACCCTCGTCCCGCTGGACGTGGAGACGATCGTCAACTCGGTCAAGAAGACCTCCCGGGCGGTCGTGCTGCACGAGGCCGCCCGGCGGATGGGCTACGGCGCCGAGATCGCCGCGACCATCCAGGAGGAGGCCTTCTGGTACCTGGACCAGCCGGTCGCCCGGGTCGGCGCGAAGAACACGCCGACGCCGACCAGCCCGCCGCTGGAGGACGCGGTGATCCCGCAGCCGGCCGAGATCGCCGACGCGATCCGCGCCGTCGCGCGCGCCTGATTTCCTTTTCGCACAGCACTTCTCGCCGGTGGCCGGCCGACCGGCCGGCCACCGGCAGCCAATCTTTCAGCACAGTTCGGAGGGACGAAGACGTGGCCGACTACGACATCGTGGTGCTCGGCGGCGGCCCCGGCGGGTACGCCGCGGCGCTGTACGCGGCCTCGGCGGGCCTGTCGGTCGCGCTGGTCGAGAAGGAGAAGGTCGGCGGCACCTGCCTGCACCGCGGCTGCATCCCGGCCAAGGCGCTGCTGCACGCCGCCGAGGTGTTCCGCACGGTCGGGCACGCCGCGTCGCACGGCGTGAAGCTGCCCGACGGGTTCAAGGCCGAGCCGGATTGGCCGGCCGCCAACGCCCGCAAGGCCGGCATCGTCAAGCAGCTGTACGGCGGCCTGTCCGGGCTGCTCAAGCGGCGCAAGGTGCAGGTGGTGATCGGCGAGGGCCGGCTGCTCGCCGACGGCTCGGTGTCGGTGGACGGGCAGAGCCTCAAGGGCAAGGCGACCATCCTGTGCACCGGGTCGGTGCCGCGGGCGATCCCGGGCATGGACATCGACGGCGAGCGGGTCATCACCTCCGACCACGCCACCAACAGCACCGCGGCCACGCTGCCGGAGCGCGCGGTGGTCATCGGCGGCGGCGTGATCGGCGCCGAGTTCGCCTCCGTCTACACCGATCTCGGCGTCGACACCACCCTGCTGGAGGCGATGAACGACGGCGTGCTGCCGATCGGGCCGGACCGGGACGTGGCCAACGTGCTGGCCAAGTCGTTGACCAAGCGCGGCACCAAGATCAACGCGCAGGCCCGGGTGGGCACCCTGGAGCTGACCAAGAACGGCGTGCTGGTCCCGTTCGAGACCCCCAAGGGCAGCGAGAAGCTCGAGGTGGACCAGGTTCTCGTCTCCATCGGCCGCCGTCCGGTGACCGAGGGGGCCGGGCTCCCGGAGGCCGGGGTGAAGGTCAACGAGCGCGGCTTCATCGAGGTCGACACCAGCACCATGCTGACCAGCAAACCCGGCGTGTATGCGATCGGCGACTGTGTTCCGACGCCCGGCCTGGCGCACGTCGCCTACGCCGAGGCGGTGCTGGCGGTCGACCACTTCCTCGGCGAGAACCCTGTGCCGGTCGACTACGCGAAGATCCCGTGGGTCGTCTACACCCACCCGGAGGTCGCCTGGACCGGGCTGACCGAGGCGCAGGGCCGGGAGGCCGGGCACGACGTCGTCGTGCACAAACACAGTTTCGCGGGCAACGGCCGGGCCATGATCCTGGGCGAGACCGACGGCCTGGTCAAGATCGTCGCCGCCAAGAACGGTCCGGTGCTCGGAGTGCATCTGGTCGGCCCGTGGGCCAGCGAGCTGATGCACGAGGGCTACCTGGCGGTCAACTGGGAGGCCCTGCCCGGCGAGGTCGGCCGGTTGATCCACGCCCACCCGAGCCTGTCCGAGGCGATCGGCGAGACCATGATCACCTTCTCCGGCCGCTCGCTGCACGGCTGACGGCCGCTCCGCCCTTCAGATTCCCGCACCCATAGCCACAGACCAGGAGACGTTGGATGTCCGACGAATGGTTCGTCACGATGCCCAAGCTGGGCGAGACCGTCACCGAGGGCGAGCTGACCACCTGGCTCAAGAACGTCGGTGACCCGATCGCCTTCGACGACCCGCTGTTCGAGGTGTCCACCGACAAGGTCGATTCCGAGATCCCC
>JBDHZW010000264.1:0-7481 GCA_039812105.1 Nakamurella sp. | reverse complement strand
GCTCCGGCCAACGGCGGCTCGCCGATCACCGGCTACACGGTGACCCCGTTCGCGGGCACGACGGCTCTCACCCCGACCACGGTGTCCGGGTCGAACCCGGCGACGACAGCCGTCGTCGGTGGGCTGACCAACGGCACCGCCTACACGTTCACGGTCACCGCGACCAACGCCAAGGGCACGAGTTCGCCGTCGGCGCCGTCGGCGCCGGTGACTCCGGCTCCGAGCACTCCGGGTGCGCCGTCCTCGGTGACGGCGACCGCGGGTGACGGGCAGGCGACGGTCTCCTGGACCGCGCCGGTCGCCGACGGCGGCAGCGCGATCACCGGCTACACCGTCACGCCGTACATCGGGACTGCGGCCCAGCCGAGCACCCCGGCGACCGGCACGTCCGCGGTCGTCAGCGGGTTGACGAACGGCACCGCCTACACCTTCACGGTGACCGCCAGCAACGGGGCCGGCGCCGGCCCGGCTTCGGCCCAGTCGGCCGCGGTCACTCCGGCCGGGCTTCCGGCGGCGCCCACCGGGGTGGCCGCAACCGGCGGGAACGGCAGCGCCACCGTCACCTGGACCGCTCCGGCCAGCACCGGCGGCATCCCGTTGACCGGCCACGTCGTCACACCGTTCATCGGTGGTACGGCCCAGACTGCGGTCACGGTCACCGGCGCCCCGCCGGCGACCGGCACGACGATCACCGGTCTGGCCAACGGCACGGCCTACACCTTCACGGTGGCCGCGGCGAACGCCGTCGGAAAGGGTGCAGCCTCGGCCGCCTCGGCGGCGGTGACACCGGCCACCGTGCCGGACGCACCGACCGCGGTGACCGCCGTGGCCGGGAGCAGCCAGGCCACCGTCAGCTGGACGGCACCGGCCGCCAACGGCGGGAGCGCGATCACCGGGTACACGGTGACGCCCTACGCCGGGACGACGGCGGGCACGCCGAAGGTCGTGACCGGAACGGGCACCAGCACCACGGTCACGGGTCTGACCAATGGCACCGCCTACACGTTCGTCGTCGCGGCGACGAACGCGGTCGGCACCGGTGCGGCATCGGCTGCCTCCGCGGCGGTCACGCCGGCGGCGCCGACCGTCCCGGGCGCTCCGACGAACGTCACGGGCACGCCCGGCAACACCCAGGTCGTGCTGACCTGGACCTCGCCCGCCGACGGGGGCGCCCAGATCACCCGCTACACGGTGACCCCGTACATCGGCACCACGGCGCAGACCACCCGCGTCGTCCAGGTGAACGGCACACCGGCGGCGACGACGGCGACGGTCACCGGGCTCACCAACGGGACGGCCTACACCTTCCGGGTCACGGCCACGAACTCCGTGGGCACCAGCGCGACCTATGGCGTTTCCGGGTCCATCACCCCGGCGACCACCCCAGGTGCCCCGACGATCGGCTCGATGACCGCCGGTGACGCCTCGGTGACGGTTCGATGGACCGCTCCGAGCTCCACCGGCGGTAGCGCCATCACCGGCTACGTGGTGACCCCGTACATCGGGACCACCGCCCAGACCCCGGTGTCCGTCGCCGGCGCGGCGACGTCCACGGTGGTCTCGGGCTTGACCAACGGGACCGCCTACACCTTCCGGGTGGCCGCGGTGAACGTGATGGGCACCGGCGCCCAGAGCGCGGCCTCGGCGGCCACGACGCCGTACGGGGTGCCCGGGGCGCCGACCGGCGCGGCCGCGGTGCCCGGCAACCAGTCGCTGTACCTGACCTGGTCGGCGCCGGCATCCAACGGCGGGAGCGCGATCACCGGGTACACCGTGACCCGTTTCGCCAACGGGGTGTCGCAGGGCACAACCTCGGCGGGCACGAACACCTTCCTGACCGTCTCCGGACTGACGAACGGCACGACCTACACCTTCACCGTCACGGCGACGAACGCGCGCGGGACCGGGCCGGCCTCGGCGGCGTCCGCGGGGGTCGTGCCGCTGGCGCTGTTCGTCCAGGGTGTGTCGAACCGGGCCACCGCCACCACATCGGTGACGGCGACGCCGACGTCGAACCTGACGGCCGGTAACCGGTTGATCGCGATGGTCGGGGTCGAGGGCACCGCGACGACGACCGCGCAGTCGGTGACCGACGCGGCGGGCAACACCTACACGAAGGTCACCTCGTTCCGGGCGTCGGACAACACCGAGATGAGCATCTGGACGGCGCCGATCACGGCGGGCGGTGGGACCAGGCCGGTGGTCACGGCCCGGTCGAGCGCGTCGGCGACCGTGGCGGTCACCGTGACCGAGTACGCCGGCCTGTCGACCGCGGCCGGAACGGGGGCGGTGGACGTGTACAAGACCGCGAGCGGATCCGCATTCAATTCCGGCACGGCGCAGTCGGGCGCCACCACGGGGACGACCGGTGTCGGTGAGGTCGCAATCGGCCTGTACCTGGACGGCGGCCCCAGCCGGTCCGTCAGCACACCCAGCGGGTACCTGTCCCGGATCAGCGTCGCGAACAACGGCACGATGGAATACGCCGTCGCGGACCAGACCATCTGGCCGACCGGCAGCACCCCGAACGCCGCCTTCGGTATCTCCTCCTTCCTGCAGACCATGCCGTGGCTCGCCGCCACGGTGGTCTTCAAGAGGAAGTGAGCTCGGGCCGGGATCGTCGTGGTCGCGTGATGAACGGCGACGAGGAACGTCTGATCAACAACAACGGTGCCGACGGGCACCAGGTCTCCAGAGTGGGGGAGCAGTGAGTTCAATGCAGCACGCCGGGTCACCGCTGGGGAGCGCGCCGCTGGGCGTGGTGGTGGTCGGCGCCGGTTATTGGGGACCGAACCTGGTCCGCAACTTCCGGGGATCGGGCAATTGGGATCTCGTCGGCGTCTGCGATCTCGACGCCGAGCGGGCCCGCAAGGTGATCGGCAATCGCTCGACGGTCGAGGTGTTCACCGACCTGGCTCAGGTCCTCGACCGGGGCGACGTGGACGCGGTCGCCATTGCGACCCCCGCGGCCACCCACGCACCGATTGCGCTGGCCGCGCTGGCCGCGGGCAAGCACGTCGTCGTGGAGAAGCCATTGGCCGACACGCCGGAGGCCGCCGCGGCGATGGTCCGGGCGGCCGACAAGGCCGACCGGGTCCTGATGATCGACCACACCTATTGCTACACACCGGCGGTGCAGCACATTCGCAAGGTCATCGCCGAGGGTGTGCTGGGCGAGATCCTCTATATCGATTCCGTCCGGATCAACCTCGGTCTGATCCAGCCGGATGTCGACGTGTTCTGGGACCTGGCGCCGCACGACCTGTCCATCCTGGACTTCGTGCTGTCCGGCGGACTGCGGCCGACCTCGGTCTCGGCGACCGGATCCGACCCGCTCGGCGCCGGCAAGACGTGTGTCGGCTACCTCAGCATGCCGCTGCCCGGCGGGGCGATGGCCCACGTCAACGTGAACTGGCTGTCCCCGACCAAGATCAGGCAGATGGTCATCGGCGGCAGCCGGCGCACCCTGGTCTGGGACGACCTCAACCCGCAGCAGCGGGTGTCGATCTTCGATCGGGGCGTCGATCTGACCACTCAGGCCCAGGATGCCCGGCAGCGGGAGGCGGCGACCATCTCGTACCGGCTGGGGGACATCACCGTGCCCGCACTCAAGGAACGGGAGGCTCTGTCGACCATGGTCGACGAGTTCGCGTCCGCCATCCGGGAACGGCGCTCCCCGCTCACCGACGGTTCCGCCGGTCTTCGCGTGCTGTCGGTGCTCGACGCCGTGTCGGAGAGCCTGCTCGTCGGAGGGGCGCCGGCGGTGCCGAGGCAGGCGATCGACGTGGAGCAGCCCGCCGCCACCTCCGCGGTTGCGGTGTCCTGAGCTTCTTTCGCATTCTTGTTCTGATTCCTTCTACTTCTGGAGAGTTCGCATGACTGCCTTGCGGGGGGCCACGGCGCTGGTGACGGGTGGTGCCGGAACGATCGGTTCCACCATCGTCGACCAGCTTCTGGAGGCCGACGTCAGCCGTATCCGCATCCTGGACAATCTGGTCCGGGGCCGCCGAGCCAATCTGGCCGGTGCGCTGGCCGACGCACGGGTCGAACTGGTCGAGGGCGACATCCGCGATCGGGACCTGGTCGCTGACCTGACCAAGGGCTGTGACCTGGTGTTCCACGAGGCCGCGATCCGGATCACCCAGTGCGCGGAGGATCCTCGACTGGCGCTCGAGGTCCTGGTCGACGGGTCGTTCAATGTGTTCGAGGCCGCCGTCCAGGCCAAGGTCGACAAGGTGGTCGCCGCCTCGTCCGCGTCCGTCTACGGCCTGGCCGAGGAGTTCCCGACACCCGAGCGGCACCATCACCACAACAACGACACGTTCTACGGCGCGGCGAAGTCGTTCAACGAGGGCATGCTCCGCAGCTTCCGCGCGATGCACGGCCTGAACTACATCGCCCTGCGTCCGTTCAACGTCTACGGCCCGCGGATGGACATCCATGGGGTCTACACCGAGGTGTTGATCCGCTGGATGGAGCGCATCAACAGCGGGCAGCCGCCGCTGGTCTTCGGAGACGGTTCGCAGACGATGGATTTCGTCAACACCGTCGACATCGCCCGGGCGCACATCCTGGCGGCCGGATCGGACATCACCGAGGGCGTGTACAACGTCGCCAGCGGCGTCGAGACCAGCCTGGCCGAACTCGCCCACGCGCTGCTCCGCGCGATGGACTCCGACCTGCCGCTGGAACACGGTCCGGAACGCAAGGTCAACGGTGTGACCCGCCGGCTCGCCTCGACCGAGGCGGCCGCCCGCGACCTGGGCTTCCGGGCGCAGATCGACCTGGAGGCCGGCCTGCGTGACCTGGTTGCCTGGTGGCGGGCGGAACAGCGGGCCGACGATCCGGTTGCCGCGGGGTCGACGACATGAGCAGGATCAACGTGATGCTCCCGTATCTGGGAGCCGAGGAGGTCGCCGCGGTCACCGAGGTCATCACCTCGGGCTGGGTGGCCCAGGGCCCTCGGGTCGCCGCCTTCGAGAAGGCGTTCGCGCACCACCAGCAGGCCGAGCATGCCGTCGCCGTGTCCAGTTGCACCACCGCGCTGCACCTGGCGCTGGTGGTCGCCGGCATCAAGGCCGGTGACGATGTCGTCGTCCCGTCGTTCTCGTTCATCGCGACCGCGAACGCCGCGACCTACGTCGGGGCCCGGCCGGTTTTCGCCGACGTCGACGTCACGACCGGCAACCTGACCGCGGAGACGGTCGCGGCGGCACTCACCCCGCGGACCACCGCCGTCATCGTGGTGGACCAGGGCGGCGTTCCGGTCGATCTCGACCCGATCCGCGCCGTGTGCGATCCGCGCGGGATCACCGTGGTGCAGGATTCCGCGTGTGGGGCCGGGTCGACCTACCGCGGACGGCCGGTGGCCGCCGGCGCCGAGATCGCCGCGTGGTCGTTCCACCCTCGCAAGATCATCACGACGGGCGAGGGCGGCATGATCACCACCTCTCGTGCCGACTGGGCCGATCGCGCCCGCAAGCTGCGCGAACACGCGATGAGCGCGTCCGCGGCGGCCCGTCACGCGAGCGTGCTGGCGCCGCCCGAGCAGTACGAGGAGATCGGCTTCAACTTCCGGATGACCGACCTGCAGGCCGCGGTCGGTCTCGTGCAATTGGAGAAGCTGGACGGCGTCGTCGCCCGGCGTCGCGAGCTCGCGGCCGGATACGCCAAGGCCGTGGCCGAATTGCCCGGCCTGCGGCTGGTGGCCGATCCGGCCTGGGGGACGACCAACTTCCAGTCCTGCTGGCTCGAGGTCGGCCCGGAGTACCCGGTCGATCGCGAGGGTCTGTTGACCGCGCTGGCCGAGGCGGACATCTCGGCCCGGCGCGGCATCATGGCCGCCCACCGCCAGCCCGCGTACGCCGAGCAGGGTCTGCGCCCGGTGCCACTGGTCAACACCGAGCACCTGACCGACAACACGCTGATCCTGCCGCTGTTCCACCAGATGTCGGAGTCGGAGCAGGCACGGGTGATCGACGTGGTGCGCGACCGGGCCGGGTCGTGAGCGGCGGGCGGAAGCCGCTGGTCCTGCTCGCTGCCAGCGGTCTCGCCCGAGAGATCTTGGCCAGTGTGGCGACCGCCGGACGGTTCGACGTCGTGGGTGTGCTCGACGACGATCCGCGGCGACTGGGTGCGCCCATCGGATCGACCACCGTGATCGGCGGCATCGACGACGCGGTCCGGCACCCGGAGGTGCAATTCGTCGTCTGTGCCGGACGCGGCTCGGTGCGAGCGCACATCGTCGACCGGCTGTGCGCGTTGGGAATCGGCGCCGATCGCTACGCCAGCGTCGTCGATCGGACGGCCGTGGTGCCCGAAGGCTGCACGGTCGGGTCGGGCACCGTCGTGCTGTCGCACGTCTCCATGACCGCCGACGTGATGGTGGGCCGGCACGTCGTGCTCATGCCGCAGGTCGTGCTGACGCACGACGACCGGATCGACGACTTCGCCACCATCTGTGCCGGGGTCGCGCTCGGGGGCAGCGTCCGGGTCGGCCGAGCGGCCTACCTGGGGATGAACGCGTCGGTGCGGCAGGATCTACAGGTGGGGGAGCAGGCCACGCTGGGGATGGGCTCGGTCCTGCTCCGGGACCTGCCGCCGGGACGGACCTGGGCCGGGGTCCCGGCGCGGGACCTGACAACCCGGCCGGCGCCGATCGGAAATGACGAAGATGGACCGGGACAGCCGGTCGGGGGATGGGAGAAGGTGGTCGTGCCATGAGTGTCCCGTTGGTGGACCTGCGCGCACAGCAGGACGAGATCGACGACGAGGTGCAGGCGGGCCTGGCCGAGGTCTTCGCCAGGACGGCGTTCATCGGCGGTCCGGCCGTCGGCGAGTTCGAGAAGGCGTACGCCGATGCCATGGGGATCGCCCACTGCGTGGGCGTCGCGAACGGCACCGACGCGTTGGAGCTCGCCCTTCGGGCGGCGGGCGTCGGCCTCGACGACGAGGTGATCCTGCCGGCCAATACGTTCATCGCGACGGCCGAGGCGGTGAGCCGGATCGGCGCACGCCCGGTGCTGGTCGACGTCGACCCCGAGTACCTGCTGATCGACCCGGAGAAGGTCGCGGCGGCGGTCACCGACCGCACCCGGGCGATCGTGCCGGTGCACTTGTTCGGGCAGACCGCCCCGGTCGAAGAACTCCTGCCGATTGCCGAATCGGCCGGCGCGGTGATCGTGGAGGATGCCGCACAGTCCCAGGGGGCGACCCGCTTCGGACGCCCGGCCGGCGGGCTGGGAGTCGCCGCCGGCACCAGCTTCTACCCGGGCAAGAACCTGGGCGCCGCCGGCGATGCCGGGGCCGTCCTCACCAACGACCCGGAGATCGCGGCCCGGGTGCGCACCCTGTCGGCCCACGGCAGCGATCGGAAGTACGTCCACGACCTGATCGGCGTCAACTCGCGGCTGGACACCATCCAGGCCGTCGTCCTGCTGGCCAAGCTCAAGCGGTTGGCGCGGTGGAACGAGCTTCGCCGC
>JBDHZW010000263.1:0-7501 GCA_039812105.1 Nakamurella sp. | reverse complement strand
GCGGTGGCCACCACCACCTGGCGGCGGTACGACGGGTCGGTCAGCGTCTCCTGGTAGCCGGTCATCCCGGTGGCGAACACCGCCTCGCCGAAGGCGGTCCCGGTCGCGCCGAAACCCTCGCCCCGGTAGACGGTCCCGTCCTCCAGCACCAGCACCGCGGCGGTCATGCGGCTGCCCCCTTGTTGATCAGTTCCCGGGCGGCGGCGATGAAACCGGCCTGCTCGTCGCGGTCGTCGGCCCGGATCCCGCTGTCCACCTCGACGTCGCCGAGCCGCCAGCGCAGGATCAGGATCCCGTCGGCCTGACCCATCACCTTCCCGGCGATGCCGGGCGCCGTGGTGACCTCGACGAGATCCTTGACCGGCACGAAGATCGGGTCGGCGCCCTCCCGGTCGATCAGCGCCCCGTCCTCGGTCAGCCGGACCAGCGCCGGCGCGCGGACGCCGAGGCCGCGGGCGACGATCCGGTCCTGCCAGTTCCGGGCGGTGGTGCTGGACACGTACAGTCCGGTCAGCGGCGGAACGACGACCTCGCCGAGATGCTCGGGCACGGCGGGCAGTTCGGGCAGCCCGGACTGCCGCTGGGCCCGGTGTTTCCAGCCGACCCACAGCCCCCAGGCGGCGAGCAGGCAGAGCAGCACCAGGCCGATCACCCACAAGGCGCGTTCCACGTCAGACCCCCGCCCCGGCCGCGCGCACCGCGACGCCCACCGGTCCGTCGGCTGCGGCGGTGCGCCGGCCGCGCAGGAAGGTGCCCACCACCCGGCCGGGCAGCTCCATGCCCTCGTAGGGGGTGTTCCTGGACAGCGACGCGAACTCCGCGCCGCGGCCCGTCCACCGCGCCGCCGGGTCGACCAGCACCAGGTTGGCCGGCTCGCCGACGGCGAGCGGCCGGCCCTGGTCGGTCAGCCCACCGATCCGGGCCGGCGCCTCCGACATGACCCGGGCCGCCCCGCGCCAGTCCAGCAGGCCGGGCTCGACCATGGTCGCGATCACCACGGACAGCGCCGTCTGCAGCCCGAGCATGCCGGGACTGGCGTTGTCCCACTCGGTTTCCTTGTCCTGGCTGGCGTGCGGCGCGTGGTCGGTGGCCACGATGTCGATCACCCCGGACGCGAGAGCGGCCCGCAGGACGTCGATGTCGGCCTGGGTGCGCAGCGGCGGGTTGACCTTGAAGACCGGATCGTAGGACTCGGCCCGGGAATCGGTGAGCAGCAGGTGGTGCGGGGTGACCTCGGCGGTGATGGCGGTGCCCCGTTGCTTGGCCGCGGCCACCACCTCGACCGAGCCGGCGGTGGACAGGTGACAGACGTGCAGCCGGGAACCGACGTGCTCGGCCAGCAACGCGTCCCGGGCGATGATCGCCTCCTCGGCGACGGCCGGCCAGCCGGTCAGCCCGAGCCGGGCCGACACCTCGCCCTCGTGCATCTGCGCCCCCTGGGTGAGCCGCGGCTCCTGGGCGTGCTGGGCGATCACCCCGCCGAACGCCTTGACGTACTCCAACGCCCGGCGCATCAGCAGCGGGTCGGACACGCAGTCGCCGTCGTCGGAGAACACCCGCACCCGCGCGGCCGAGCTGGCCATCGCGGCCAGTTCGGCCAGCCGCTCGCCCTTGCGCCCCACGGTGACCGCGCCGATCGGGTGCACGTCGACCAACCCGGCCTGCTCGCCGAGCCGGAACACCTGCTCGACCACGCCGGCGGTGTCGGCCGTCGGGTCGGTGTTGGGCATCGCGAACACCGCCGTGTACCCGCCGAGAGCGGCGGCGGCGGAACCGGACTCGACGGTCTCGGCGTCCTCGCGGCCCGGCTCGCGCAGGTGGGTGTGCAGGTCGACCAGCCCGGGCAGCACGACGAGCCCCGCCGCGTCGACGATCTCGGCGTCGGCGGCGCGCGCATCGGCCGCCGCGGCGGACCCGAGCGCGGCGATCAGCCCGTCCACCACCAGGAGGTCGGCGACGTCCTCGCCGTACGGCGCCCCCCCGCGAATGAGAACAGATGTCACAGTGCGCCTTCCATCTCACCGGACAGCAGCAGGTAGAGCACCGCCATCCGCACGGTCACCCCGTTGGCGACCTGTTCCACGATCACCGAGTTCACGCCGTCCGCGACCGCCGGGGTGATCTCCATCCCCCGGTTCATCGGACCCGGGTGCATCACGATCGAATGCGGGGCCAGCAGGGCCCGCCGACGTTCGTCCAACCCGTACCCCCGCGAGTATTCGCGGGCGGTCGGGAAGAAGGCGCCGCTCATCCGCTCCCGCTGTACCCGCAGCATCATCACCGCGTCCGCCCCGGCCAGCGCCGCGTCCAGGTCGTAGGAGACCTCGGCCGGCCAGGCGTCAACGCCGACCGGGATCAGCGTCGGCGGCGCGACCAGGGTCACCTGCGCACCGAGGGTCGACAGCAGCAGCACGTTGGACCGGGCGACCCGGGAGTGCAGCACGTCGCCGACCACCACGATCCGCCGCCCGGCCACCGCCCCCAGGTGCCGGCGCAGGGTGAACGCGTCCAGCAACGCCTGGGTCGGGTGCTCGTGGGTGCCGTCACCGGCGTTGATGACGTGCCCGTCCACCCAGCCGGACAGCTGCTGCGGCGCGCCGGACGCCGAGTGCCGGCAGACCACCGCGTCGGCGCCCATCGCCTGCAGGGTCCAGGCGGTGTCCTTGAGCGACTCCCCCTTGGACACCGACGAGCCCTTGGCCGAGAAGTTGATGACGTCGGCGGACAGCCGCTTGGCGGCCAGTTCGAACGAGATGCGGGTACGGGTGGAGTCCTCGAAGAACAGGTTGACCACCGTGCGGCCGCGCAGCGTGGGCAGCTTGCGCACCTCCCGGCCGGCGATCGCCTGGTCGATCCGTTCGGCGGTGTCCAGGATCAGTTCGGCGGACTCGCGGGTCAGGTCGCCGGTGGTCAGCAGGTGCCGGGGCAGCGTCGGCACCTCGGTCCGCGCCGGCGCCGGTGCGGTCGTGGGTGGCTCGATGGTGGTCGTCATGACGCTGCATCCCCGTTCCGTCCGTTGGTTCCCAAGGTGGGCACCGCGCGGGCCAACTCCACGCTGTCGATGCCGTCGATCTCGGTCAGCCGCACGGCGACGTCATCGCCGAAGGCCGTCGGGATGTTCTTGCCGACGTAGTCCGCCCGGATCGGCAACTGCCGGTGGCCCCGGTCGACCAGCACCGCCAACTGGATCACCGCGGGACGGCCGTGGTCGCGCAGCGCATCGAGGGCGGCCCGGATGGTGCGGCCGGAATACAGGACGTCGTCGACCAGGACGACGATCGCGTCGTCGATGCCGCCGGCCGGGATCCGGGTCTCCTCCAGCGCCCTGGGCGGCCGCCGGCGCAGGTCGTCGCGATAGAGGGTGATGTCCAGGGAGCCGACCGGGACGCTCGCACCGGTGAAGGCGGAGAGCCGGTCGGCCAGCCGTCGGGCCAGGTGGACGCCACGGGTGGGAATGCCGAGCAGGACGACCGGCTGCTCGCCATTGCGTTCGAGGATCTGGTGGGCGATCCGGTCGATCGTCCGGGCGATCTGGGCATCGCCCAGGATCTCGGTGAGGATCTCGGTCGGGATCTGGGCCGACCCGGACGGCGGGTGGGCCGCCGGTCCGCCGTGGGCGGGACTGCCGGTCGTGCTGGCCTGAGCAGGGCGCACCTGGTGCAGACCTCCTTTCCCGCCTCACTGGACGGTCCTTAAAGGGTGGTCGACGGGCAATGCTACCAACGGTTTCCCGGTCGCTCGGTGACCCGCGGAGGCGACCGACGCGCCGACCGAATGAGAGTGAGTTCTGTTGGCATGGAGGCCACCAGTTCGACTACTCTGCGTATACACTCGCGTGTTGCCCCACCCGAAACGCACCACCCAGCACCAGGGAGCCCGCATGACCCAGGACTACGCCCACGCCCTGGGCGCCCGACTGCGCTCCATCCGGGCCCAGCAGGGGCTGAGTCTGCACGGCGTCGAGGAGAAGTCCGAGGGCCGGTGGAAGGCCGTCGTCGTTGGGTCCTACGAGCGCGGCGACCGCGCGGTGACGGTGGCCAAGCTGGCCGAACTGGCGGAGTTCTACGGGGTGCCGGTGGCCGAGCTGCTGCCCGACGCCCGGGCGACCCGGCGCGGCGGCCCGAGCCCCAAGCTGGTCATCGACCTGCAGCGGCTGGCCGAACTGCCCGCCCACCAGGCCGGTCCGCTCGCCCGGTACGCCGCGGCGATCCAGTCCCAGCGCGGCGACTACAACGGCAAGGTGCTGACCATCCGGTCCGAGGATCTGCGGTCACTAGCGGTGATCTACGACATGAGCGCGGAGGATCTCACCGACCAGCTTGTCTCCTGGGGCGTGCTGCCGGCCGGCACCGAACTCGGCGAGTAACCGCCCCTGGTCCCGCATCGGCCCCGCGCCGCCGCGGCCCCCATTTGAAGTTGATCATGGTGTTCTGCTCCGCCGAAATCGGCGTGTCGCCGAAACCGTCGGTGTGTCGCGAGCAGAGCCCATGGTCAACGAGAAATCCCGGGCACCAACGAGAAGCCCCGGGCCGGGCGGCTCAGGCGCCGCGCAGCTGCGGGGTGATGACGGCCAGCTGACCCAGCACGCCGTTGACGAATCGCGGCGAGTCGTCGGTGGACAGCAGCTTGGCCGCGTCCACCGCCTCGTTCACCACCACCGCCGGTGGCACCTCGGTCGAGTAGAGCAGCTCGTACACCGCGATCCGCAGGATGGCTCGATCGACCGCCGGCATCCGTTCCACCGTCCAGCCGCGGGAGTGCTCGGCCAGCAGGGTGTCGACCCGCTCCCGGTGCTCGACGAACCCGCGGACCAGACCCTCGGCGTAGTCGCCGATCGGCGTCCAGGAGTGCCGGTCCGGGCCGGTCGGCTCGGTCATCCGCTCGTCCAGCACGACCAGCGGGTTCACCCCGCGCGCCTCGGCGGCGTACAGCACGTCGAGGGCGCGTTTGCGGGCCTTGCTGCGAGCTGACAATTTAGTTGTTCACCCGTCCGAGGTACCGGCCGTCCCGGGTGTCGACCTTGATCTTGTCGCCGGTGTTCAGGAACAGCGGGACCGCAATCTCGGCGCCGGTCTCCAGGGTGGCCGGCTTGGTGCCGCCGGTGGACCGGTCGCCCTGCAGGCCCGGCTCGGTGTGCGAGACGACCAGCTCGACCGAGGCCGGCAGCTCGACGTACAGCACCGCCCCGTTGTTCTGCGCGACCATCGCCTCCTGGTTCTCCAGCAGGTAGTTGGCGGCGTCGCCGACGACCTCGCCGGGGATGTGGATCTGGTCGTAGGTCTCGCCGTCCATGAAGACGAAGTCGGAGCCGTCCTTGTACAGGTAGGTCATGTCGCGCTTGTCGACGGTCTCCACCTCGACCTTGACGCCGGCGTTGAACGTCTTGTCCACGACCTTGCCGGAGAGCACGTTCTTCAGGGTGGTCCGCACGAACGCCGGCCCCTTGCCCGGCTTGACGTGCTGGAACTCGGTGATCTGCCAGAGCTGGCCGTCGATGTTCAGGACGAGCCCGTTCTTGAAGTCGCTGGTGCTGGCCATGCGGGTGCTGCGCCTTTCGCTGGTGGCGGCGGGACGCCCTAGAGCGTCTCGAGGTCCTTGGAGGTCAGGGTGAGGACGTGATAGCCGTCCGGACGGACCACGCCGCTGTCCTCGATGCGCACCCCGCCGCGCCCCGGCAGGTAGACGCCGGGCTCGACGGTCACGCACATGTCGGGCGCCATGATACTGACCGCGCCTCGGGCCAGGCTCGGCGCTTCGTGGATCTGCAGGCCGACCCCGTGGCCCAGGCCGTGCGCGAACTGGGGCCCGTAGCCGGCCGCCGTGATCAGGTCGCGGGACGCGGCGTCCACCGCGTCACCGGTGGCGCCGACGACGCAGGCGGCCCGGCCGGCCGCCTGGGCGGCGTGCACCAGGTCGAAGATCTCCCGCTGCCAGCCCGCGGGCTCGCCGAGCACGTAGGTGCGGGTCATGTCCGAGTGGTAGCCGTCGACGGTGGCGCCGAAGTCCAGCTTGACGAAGTCGCCGGCGACGAGCACCGCGGCGGTCGGCCGGTGGTGCGGGATCGCGCTGTTCGACCCGGCGGCCACGATCGTCTCGAACGACGGATCCTCGGCGCCCAGTTCGCGCATCCGCTGGTCGAGGTCCAAGCCGACCTGCCGCTCGGTGCGGCCGGGCCGGACGCCCCCGGCGGCGAGCAGGTCGGCCACCGCCTGGTCGGCGACCGCGCAGGCCCGGCGCAGCGCGTCGATCTCGGTCGGGTCCTTGACCGCCCGCGCCGTCTCGACGACGTCCAGCGTGGTCCGCAGGGACACCGGACGGGCGCGCTCCCGGGCGACGGCGGCCAACGTGTCGTAGGCGGCGACGGTCAGCGAGCGGGCCTCGAACCCGATCGCCCCGGCCGGCGCGCCCCGCAGCAGGGCGACGTCGCAGGGCCGGGCGATCAGCCGGGGCAGATCCGGCACCTGCGCCTCGGATTGGGTGGTGTACCGGCCGTCGGTGCAGAACCGGGTCCGCGGATCCGGGTCGTCGGTCGCCGTGTCGTTGTGGCCGTGCGCCCGCTCCGGCTCCTCGTCGTCGGCAGCCACCAGCAGCAGCGCGGCGTTGGAGCCGGTGAACCCGGTCAGATACCGCACGTTGATCAGGTCGGTGACCAGCAGCGCGTCGACACCCTCGGCGGCGAGGGCGGCGCGGACGGTGGACCGGCGGGTGTGGTGCAGGGACGTCACGAGCACCGATCGTAGGGCGCCCGGCCCCACCGCACCTCCTGTTGATCATGGCCGGGTTGGGCGCCCGCCCAGGGCGTCGAGTTGGTCCTGCACCAGCGCGCCCAGACCGTCGACGTCGGTCCACCGGTCGGCGTCGGCGACGACGGTGACCGCCAACCGGCCGGCGTAGCCGGCCACCGCGAAGGCGACGCTGACGTTGCCGCTGATCGCCGACACCGGGATCAGTTCGACGATCGGCAACCCGCCGAACGCCAGCGGCGCGGCCGGCCCGCGGACGTTCGTCAGGAAGGTGTTGACCAGCCGCTGGTGACCGATGAACCACCCGAAGGCGCCGACCCCGGCGAGCACCCGGACGAACGGCCCGTACAGCGCCGCCGACGCACCGGGCGTGCCGGTCTTCCGCGCCCGGGTGATCGCGGCGACCGTCCGCAGCCGTCGCCCGGGCGACCCGTCCAGCGGCACAGACACCGGCCGCACGCCGACCCGATTGCCCAGGTCGGCGACGTCGGCCCGACGACGCGCACTGACCGGGATGGACACCACCAACCGGTCCGGCCGTTCTCCCCGACCGGCCAACAGGTCGCGCAGGGCGCCGGTCACCGCGGTGAGCGCGACGTCGTTCACCGTGCCGCCGACCGCCCGCGCCGCCGATCGCAGCGCGACCAGGTCGGCGTCCGCGACGGCCAGGACCCGTCGCGGGCCGACCGGACCGGCGTTCAGCGAGCAGGCCGGTGCCGGCCGGAGGCCGCCGCGCAGCAGTTCGGCCGCCCCGGCCC
>JBDHZW010000262.1:0-7504 GCA_039812105.1 Nakamurella sp. | reverse complement strand
ACCCGCCGTCGGTCCAGGTCCGGGCGAGGTCGCGAAAGCTCCGGCGCACGCCGCGATAGGATTCCCGGACCGCCGCGGCCAGCCGATCGTCGGCCTGCGCATGGCTCCACCCGTGCAGGCTGAGTGCGGGCCGACCGGCCGTCGCCGGACCGGATCGGACCGAGCCACCGATCGCCCCGAGCACCTGGCCGACCAGCTCGGACAGACCCGGAGCGGGACTCTGCCCCAACACCGGTCGCAACGCCCGGAGCACGACGTGGGTGCCGGCCACCACCGCCGCGGCGATGATCTCGCCCTTCCCGGTGAAGTGCCGGTACACCGCACCGGTGGACAGCCCGGACGCCGCGATGATCATCTCCATCGACACCGCCTCGAGCCCGTACCGGCCGACGCAGTCCCGGGCGGCCTGCAGGATCCGGTCGCGGCGGGCCTCGCGATCGGCCGCGGTCAGCTTCGCCATCCTCGCGCCCCCCAAACGGAAGAAACATTCATTCTTGACATCGGCATCCTGGCATGCTGAGCTTCATTCGTCCATAAGGAACATTCCTTCCGCCTGAAGGGAAAGCCAGCCATGACCGGTCCACTACGGGTCCACCACCTGAACTGCGCCCACATCACCGCGATGAAGCTCGGCGGCCAGTCGCTGGCCTGCCATGTGATGGTCGTCGAAACGCCCAGCAGCGGGCTGGTTCTGGTCGACACCGGACTGGGCACCGCCGACTACGCGGACATCACCTCCCGGTTGGGATCCGGGTTCGCCCGTTTCTACGCCCGGCCCGCGGTCGAACCGGCCATGGCGGCCATCCACCAGATCCGTGAACTGGGCCTCGACCCGGCCGACGTGCGGCACATCGTGCAGACCCACCTGGACCTGGACCATGTCGGCGGCCTGTCCGACTTCCCGCACGCCACCGTGCACGTGCACGGCACCGAGCTGAAGGCCGCCATGGAGCGCAAGGGCATGAAGGCGCGGGGCCGCTACCGGCCGCCGATGTGGGCGCACCGGCCGCACTGGCAGACCTACGCCGTCGAGGGCGAGCCCTGGTTCGGCTTCGAGGCGGTCCGCGACCTGACCGGCCTGCCGCCCGAGATCCTGTACGTGCCACTGCCCGGGCACACCCTCGGCCACTGCGGCGTGGCCATCGACACCGAGGACGGCTGGCTGCTCAACGCCGGCGACGCCTTCTTCGACCCTCGCGAGGTGCACGGGCCCACCCGCAAGGTCGCGTTCCGGGTCGGCATCTTCGAGGCCGCCGTCACCACCGACAAGAAGCTGCGGGACCGCAACCAGAACCGGCTGCGCGCGTTCGTCGCGGCCCACCCCGAGGTGACCGTGTTCGCCGCGCACGACCCCGGCGGCTTCCCGGCCGGCACCGCGCACATCGCGGACCCCGGCATCGCCCGCATCTCCGGCTGACCGACCGGTCAACTCCCGCGCTGATCCACGTCCCACAGACTCCGACAAATCGGGCTTCGAAATGGGACTTGGATCAGCGCACCTCCCGACCGCCGGGTTCGGAGTCCGGACCGCGGTGGCGCGGCGGGACGCCGTTCCCGGACCGAGCCGCGAGGGCTCAGCCGCGCTGCCCGGCGCCCGCCCCGATCAACGCCCGCAGCGCGACGACATGCGCGTCGATGTCGGCGTCGCCGACCAGCACCCGCTGCGCGGTGAACCCGACGGTGATCGAGAACAGCAACTCGGCCAACGACTCCGGATCGATTCCGGCATCGACCCGGCCGGCCGCCTGCCACTGCCGGACGGCCTGGGCGTACCGCCCGCGCAGCGACCCGTACAGCCGCCGGGCCCCCGCCCGCAGGTCCGGGTCGCTCTGCGAGTGGCTCCACCCGTGCAGGGTCACCGCGCTCAGGTCTGCCGGTGCCCCGGCCTGATACCGGCGGATCGCCCGGAGCACCTCACCCACCAACTCGGGCGGCGCCGGCAACGGGGACTGCGCCCACACCGGTTCCAGCGCCTCGATCATGCCGGTCGTGCCGGAGATGAAGGCGGCGGCGATGACGTCGTCCTTGCCCTTGAAGTACCGGTAGACCGCGCCGACCGACACCCCCGAGGCCTTGATGATCATCTCCATGGACACGGCCTCCAGGCCGTACTCGGCGACGCAGGCCCGGGCGGCATTCAGGATCTGGTTCCGCCGGGCCTCCCGCTCGCTCTCGCTGATCCTGGGCATGACGACAGGGTAGCGGAAAGCGAATGTTCGTTATTGCAGGACGGGCCCCGGTCGGCTCGCCCGGTCAGGGCCCGACCAGCCGCTCGAGCTCGCCGAGCAGCAGGTCGGTCGTCCGCGAGCTGTCGTGGCCCTGCTCGTGCCGCAGCTGGTACCACGTCCGGACGTCCAGCCAGACGGACGCCAGATCGCCGACCGCCGACCGGCCGTCGGCGTCGAGGTGCTCGACGCAGGGCCTGAGCATCCGGTCCACCCAGCGTCGGTGGAACTCGCGCCCGCCCGCACCGACCTGCGCCAGCGTCGGGTAGCGATCGGCCAACGCGAGCACGCGCATCGTGCCCACGCCGTACGTCTCGTACTCCTCGACGACCGCGGCGACCACCGATCGGAGGTCCCCGGCCCGGGCGTTCGCCCGGGCCGCCCGCAGCTTCGGCGCGACCCGCTCGGCGAGACCGACGAGGTACAGGTTCTCCTTGGCGCCGAAGTGGTTGACCACGGTCTGCTGGGTCACCCCGGCCGCCCGGGCGACGTCGGCCAGCGTCACCTCGTCGAACCATCGTCCGTCGAAGGCGATCTCGGCCGCATCGAGGATCGCCTCGCGGGTCCGCCGGGTCGCCTCGGCCCGGACCCCCATGGTGTAACGGCGTCGTCCCGAATTTTCACTTGCATCAGACACAATTCGATTGTAGCTTACTCAACTGAAAGTTCTCATCCCGCCCCTGGAGGCTCCGATGGCCCGCATCCTCGCCTACACCTCGCCCGCATCCGGGCACCTGTACCCGCTCGTGCCCGGGCTGCTGGAGCTGCAGCGACGCGGCCACCAGGTGCACGTCCGGACCCTGCCCGGCGCCCTGGACCAGCTGGCCGCGATCGGGTTGGCCGCATCGGCCGTCGATCCGCGGATCGAGGAGATCGACGTCGCCGACTACGCGGCCGGTTCGGATCGGGACCGGCTGGCCCAGGGGCTGGCCGGCACGATGCGCCGGGCGCGGCTGGACGGCGCGGATCTGGATGCGGCGATCGCCGAGTTCGGTCCCGACGCGCTGATCGTCGACTGCCTCGCGTACGGCGCGCTGATCCGCGCCGAGGCCGGCGGGCTGCCCTGGGCGCTGGCGCTGCCCTCGCTGCTTCCGTTGCCCGAGCCCGGGATCCCGCCCTACAGCCTGGGTCTGGCGCCGGCGCGCGGTCCGGTGGGGTGGGCGCGGGACCGGCTGCTGTGGCGGCTGGTCGAGCGCACCTTCGGCAAGGCGTTGCTGCCCGGGCTGAACCCGCTGCGGCAGGCCGCGGGTCTGGCGCCCTTCCGGTCCCCGCTGGATCAGTGGGCGGTGGCCCCCCTGGTCATCGGGATGACCGGCGAACCGCTGGAATACCCCCGCCGTCGCCTGCCGGCCAACGTGGCGCTGGTCGGCAGCCAGCCGTGGGATCCGCCGGCCCCGACGCCGGAGTTCGTCACCGAGCCCGGTGACCCGTGGGTGCTGGTGACCTGCTCGACCGACTATCAGGGCGACGAGGAACTGGCCCGGGTGGCGGCGGAGGCGTTGCGGGGCGAGCCGTTCCGGGTGCTGTTGACGCTGGGCGACGCGTACGACGGGGCCGGCATCGCGTCCGGCGGCAACATCGTGGCCGCCCGGTTCGTGTCGCACTCGGCCGTGCTGCCGCATACCGCGGCGCTGGTCACCCACGCCGGGATGGGCATCGTCGGCAAGGCGACCCGGGCCGGGGTGCCGATGGTCGCCGTCCCGGTGGGCCGCGATCAGCCGGAGATCGCCCGTCGGGTGGCCGAGGCCGGCATCGGGGTGCGGCTGCCGTTGGACCGGCTGACCCCGCAGCGGTTGCGCTCCGCGGTGCACGACGCAGTCGACCTGCGGCCGCGGGCACGGGCGGTGGCCGACCGCCTCGCCCGGACGCGACCGGCCGAGGAGTTCGCCACCGCGGTGGGCGGGCTGCTCAAGGATTGCCCGGTCGGCTCCTGACCGGCGGTCAGGACGGCAGCAATCTGCGCAGTTGCAGGGCGAGCTGGATCTGCAGCGCCCGGTCCGGCGCGGACCAGTCGTCGCCGAGCAGGGTGGCGACCCGGGACAGCCTCTGCCCCACGGTGTTCGGATGCAGGTGCAGCGCCGTGGCGGTCCGGCCCAGGTGCCCGCCGGCGCCGAACCAGGCGTCCAGGGTGGCGGCCAGGTCCGACCCGCGGGCGGTGTCGTACTCCAGCACCGGCCCGAGCGTCTGGGCCACGAAGTGCCGGCCGGAGTCGCCGGCCGACAGCAGCACGCCGACGAAGCCGAGGTCGGCCGTCGTCGCCCCCTGGCCCTCCCGGCCCAGGGCGAGCATGGCGGCCAGGCCCTGCCGGGCGGCCCGGTGCGCCTGCTTGAGTTCGGTCGCCCGGGACGGGCCGGCGGCGACCCGCTCGCTGGCCGCCGTCACCGGGCCGCCCAGCACCCGGGCCAGCCCGCTCGCCGCCTCCCGGGCGGCCGCACCGGCGCCCGCGCCGGGCACCAGCAGCACCACCTGGCCGTCCAGCCGGGCGGACAGGCCGCGACGCCGGCCCGCGTAGAAGGCCGCGGCCTGCTCCGAGTCGACCCGGTGCCGCGGCACCGCGCACACCACCACGACCAGGTCGCCGGCCAGGTCGGCGTCCAGATCGGCGGCCCGGGCCCGGATCTCGTCGACCTCGGTGACCGACCCGGTGAGCAGATCCTCCAGCAGGTCGCGACGGCCGCGGTTGGCCATCTCGGCCAGGTGCCGGTTGAACAGCAGCAGCAGCGCGGTCACCACCGCACCCCGCTCCAGCACCCGCAGGTCGGCGTCCCGCGCCGCGTCCGGCCGGGTCAGCACCAGCCGGCCCAGCAGCTCCGAACCAGTGGCCACCGGAACGGACGACTGCCCGGGGGCCAGCGGCTCCGACATCTCCGACGGACCATGCAGTTCCACCGTGCCGCCGAGCAGGTCGGCCAGTTCGGCGGCGACCTCGGCCACTCCCCCGCCGCGCAGCACCAGTCCGGCGAGCCGGTCGTGGGCGGCCACCGCCAGTTCGGTGTCCCGGCTGTGCTCCCGCAGGGCCGCGTTGGCCCGTTCGAGACTGATCAGCGCGGCGCGGGTCTCGGCCAGCAGCCGGGCGTTGTCCAGCGCCACCGCCGCGTGCGCGGCCAGCGACGACAGCAGCGCGACCTCGTCGCGGGAGAAGGCGCGGCGGCGCCGGTCGGCGGCGAACAGCACGCCGATCACCTGGGCGCCGAGTTTGAGCGGCACCCCGAGGATCGACACCAGACCCTCCGCGTGCACCGCGGAGTCGATGGTGCCCAGATGCTGGAAGCGGTGGTCGGTGAAGTAGTCGGCGGAGGCGATCGGCACCCCCTGCTGGGCGACGAGGCCGCCGAGCCCACCGCCGAGCGGCAGCCGGACCGCCTGGAACTCGGCCGACACCGACCCGTCGGTGACCCTCATGTAGGTGTCGCCGCGTTCGTCGTCGTTCAGGCACAGGTAGGCGATGTCCCGGCCTAGCAGGATCCGGGCCCGCCGGACGATCGCCGCCAGCACGTCGTCGACGCTGGTCAGCGCGGCCAGGTCGGACGCGGTCTGGAACAGGGCGGCCAGTTCGGCCTCCCGGCGCCGGTGCGCCTGGAGCTGGTCGCGGACGCCGAGCGCGACCTGCTTGGCCCGTTCCAGGGTGTCGATGTCCGACGCCGGCCGGCCGGCGGTGCGGGCGTCGACCACCGGACGTTCGAACTCGACCGGCGACGCGTCCCGGGCCAGCAGGTCCAGCAGGTGCGCGACCCCGGCGGCCACATCCATCGACACGTCGGTCGACCCGGCTGTCGAGGTCGGCTGCGCGTCCACCGTCCGGGAAGTGGTCAGCGGGCGCCCCAGCCGCCGTCGAGAACCAGGTCCGAGCCGGTCATCGAGTCGCTCGCGGCCGAGCAGAGGAAGGCGGCGGCGGCGGCCACCTCGGCCGGCTCGATCAGCCGCTTGACCGGCGACGACGTCAGGATCACCTTGGCCAGCACCTCGTCCTCGGGCAAGCCGTGGGCGACGGCCTGCTCGGCGATCTGCTTCTCCACCAGCGGCGTGCGCACGTAGCCGGGGTTGATGCAGTTGCTGGTCACGCCCTTGCCGGCACCCTCCAGCGCGATGACCTTGCTCAGCCCCTCCAGGCCGTGCTTGGCGGTGACGTAGGCGGCCTTGTACGGGCTGGCCCGCCGCCCGTGCGCGGACGAGACGTTGATGATCCGGCCCCAACCGCGCTCGTACATGCCCGGCAGCACCGCCCGGGTCAGCACGAACGGGGCCGTGAGCATGATCTTCACGATCGTCTCGAAGGTCTCGATCGGGAAGTCCTCGATCCGCTCGACGTGCTGGATGCCGGCGTCGTTGACCAGGATGTCGACGGTCGGCGCGAACTCCGCGATCGCGTCGGGCAGGCCCCCGATGTCGGACAGGTCGATCACCAGCGGGGTGGCGCCGGTGTCGGCGCACACCTTGCCCAGATGGTCGGCGTCCCGGTCGACGGCCACCACCTGGGCGCCGTCGTCGACGAACCGCTCCACGATGGCCCGGCCGATGCCGCTGGCCGCGCCGGTGACCAGGGCCGTGCGACCGGACAGTGGACGATTCGGGTTGGCTCCTGCGGACTGCCCGCTGGACTGCTCTGTCATGCGGGTCAGCGTAGGCCGCGCCTTCGACCCTCAGCCATGGTCGATTCTCACATGGTGAGGCGGCTCAGGTGTGTGTCCGGCACACATCAGGCCGCCGGGACCGGCACCGCACGGTAGCTGACGTCCCCGGCCGGGCCGGTGATCCGGTAGACGACCACGAACGGCCGGTCGCCGGCCGGCGGCAGCGTCCCGGTCCATTCCGGTGAGGCGTCGCCGGGCACCGTGCCGTCCACGGTGTAGCGGACCTCGCCGCCGGCCGACCCGACCGGCGGCGTCGCGGAGACCCGTGCCGACGCGGAGACGGCGGCCGGCCGGTTCGGATCGAGCACCCAGTCGCCGCCGACCAGGTACAGGGTGAACGGGGCGAAGAAGCCGAACTGGTCCGCGTAGGCCAGGAACTCGTTGACGTCGATCCGGCCGGCCACGAAGTGGTCGATGACGGTGCCGGTCGCCTGGGCGTCCCACGGGATGCGCTTGGTGAACTGGCGGGACGCGACGGTCGAGGCGACGCCGTTCGGGTCGATGGCGACGAAGGAGACCACCGCGTCCTGGCCGATGGTCACCGACGCCCCGGAGGTCCAGTGCTGCCCGTCCAGCGAGTGGTACAGCGTGGCGACCTGGCTGGACGAGGTGGCGGTGACCAGCAGGCTGCCGTCGAACGGCTCGGTG
>JBDHZW010000261.1:0-7549 GCA_039812105.1 Nakamurella sp. | reverse complement strand
TCCCTCGATTCGTCGTGACGTGCCGATTGTGGACAACCCACCGCCGGCTCGGTCGATTCGGACATGATGCGGGCGTGCCGAATCCACGCCTGCCGATCCCACCGGAGCTCAAGGCCGGCGCGTTCAGCCTGGCCCAGGGACGGGCGGCAGGCCTGCGCACCGGCCGGATGCGCGGTCCCGACCTCGACCGCCCGTTCCGTGGGGTGCGGGTCGCCGGGGACGCGGCGTCGCCCGTCAATCGGCTGGGCGCTCTTGATCTGCCGCTGCCGCCGGCGGACCTGGTCGACCGATGCGCGGCGCTGGCCGTTGCCCTGGGTCGCGAGCCGATCTTCAGTCACGTCACCGCGGCGCTGCTCTGGCCGGTGCCGCTGCCCCGGCTCGACCCCGGCGAGCCGCTGCACATCGCCGTGCCGCCGCCGGGCCATCCGCCGCAACGGCGGGGCGTGCGGGCCCACAAGCTGCTCGATCCGTGCGCCTTCCCGGTCGACCGTCACGGGCGCCGGATCGTCGACCCGGCGACGATGTTCTGCCAACTCGCCGCGGTCTTGTCGGCGGACGACCTGGTCGCCGTGGGCGACGCGCTGATCTACGTTCCCCGGCGCCCGCATCAGTTCGACGACCGGCCCTGGCTGACGATTCGGGAGCTGACCGAGCGGGTCGACGCATTCCGCGGGCGGGGCAAGGCGGCGGCTCGTCGGGCGGTCGGGCTGGTCCGCCCCGGGGTGGAGTCCCGCCCGGAGACGTTGGTGCGCCTGGCGATCGTCGCGGCCGGCCTGCCCGAACCCGAGGTCAACGTCACCCTGTTCGGGCCGTCCGGCAACCGGCTCGGCCGGGCCGATCTGGTCTACCGGCAGTGGCGGGTGATCGTCGAGTACGACGGCGACCAGCACAGGTCCGACACCCGTCAGTTCGACACGGACGTGCGGCGGCTGGAACGCTTCGCCGCGCACGGGTGGACGGTCGTCCGGCTCACCGGCCGGGCCTTCTTCGGCGACCGGGCGACCTGCCTGGTGCGGGTCGAGCACGCGCTGGTGACGGCCGGTTGGTCGCGGCCGTGAGTGACCGATCGAGGGAGGGCTTTCGGCGGTTCCGGGCGGTCGGGAAGAGCCGAAACTCCTCCCTCGATTGAGCCGGCCCGGCCCGGCCACCCGGGGCGGGTAATCAACCCACGGGTTCGGTGACGAAGTCGATGAGCCGCTCGACGGCGGTGATCAGCGGGGTGTCCACGTCGCGGTAGCTGCGCACCGAGCCGTTGATGCGGCCCCAGAGCGTGCGCACGTCGGACACGCCGAGGGCCCGGCACACCCCGGTCTTCCAGTCGGTGCCCCGCGGCACCGTCGGCCAGGCCGCGATGCCGACCGCGGACGGCCGGACGGCCTGCCAGATGTCGATGTACGGGTGCCCGGTGATCAGCACGTGCGGGCCGGCGGGCGACCGGGCGACGCCGTCGGCGATCCGGCTCTCCTTGGACCCCGGCACCAGGTGATCGGCCAGCACCCCGACCCGCCGGCCGGGGCCGGGCCCGAACTCGGCGATCGCCGCGGGCAGGTTGTCCAGCCCGTCCAGCGGCTCGACGACGACCCCCTCCACCCGCAGGTCGTGCCCCCACACCCGTTCGACCAGGGCGGCGTCGTGGATGCCCTCCACCCAGATCCGGCTGCCGCGGGCGGTGCGGGCGCGCAGCCCGGCCACCGCGCGGGAGCCGGACGCCGAATGGCTGGCCCCGGCCGGCGCCGAGCGCGGCCGGACCAGGGTGACCTGCTGTCCGTCCACCAGGAACGCGCCGACGTCGAGGGGGAAGTTGCGCCGCTTGCCGTGCCGGTCCTCCAACGTCACCGCGCTGTTGGAGCAGGCGACCACGAGCCCGCAGAAGCCGGACAGCGGATCCTCGGCGACGATCTCGCCGGTCGCCGGAACCTCCGGGATGGCCCTGGATTTCCGGGGGGCGAGCGGGTCGGAGTAGGAGCGGGTCACGGCGGCCGACCCTACCGACGCCGGGCCGCCCGCCGGCGTCGGCGCGCCGCCGGCTGGGCCGAATGCCCCTCAGTGGCGCCGGCCGTCACCCTCCGTCAATCCCGTCGGACGGTGGGCCCGCTCCCAGGGTGAACCAGACCTCGGCGGCGGTGAGAAACGCACGTGGGGACTTGTCCGAATCGGTCCGGATCGGTGATGCTGCTCTCGACGCTGCCGCCGGGGGTCATGGCCGAGTTCCGCAAGGTGGTGGAGGCCCCCCAATGGCAGCGTCCTTGCTTCCCGTCCGCGCGGTCCAGCCCACCGACTCGGCGCCACCGGCGCCGGGCACCGAGCCCTCCTCCGCGCGGCGCGCCGGCTTTTCGGCGGCGCGCCGCGCAAAACCTGCGGGCTCAGCAGCAGCGAGCGCCCGGGTGGGCGTCCTGCTCGGCGTACCGCCGCCGCCAGTACTCCCGTTCGGTCGGCACCGGCGCGTCCGGATGAGTGCGGCGCAGGTGCTCGACATACCGCGCGTAGGCGGTGTCGCCGAGCACCGAGCCGACCCACCAGCGCAGCCCCCGCCACGCCCGCAACGCCGTCGCCACCTCAATGCCCCCGATGTCCGGCGCCGACCAGCGGCTCCTCCTTGGCCCATTCGGCGGCCAGGCGTTTCTCCACCGGGGTGGCGATGAAGCTGCGCGGCGCGAACAGGTGCGACGGCTGATCGGGTTCCTCGGTGGTCGGCATCCCGCCGGCCCGGATGGACTTCACGCAGACGATCGCCGCCGCGATGACGACCAGGACCACCAGCGTCGCGAAGATGATCGACAACGTCCCCTGGATGAACGTGTTCCGGACGACCGCGGCGATCGCCGCCGGCGACGTGGCCGTGCCGAAGGACTGCGCCCCCGAGTCCTGGGCCTGTTGGAAAGTGCTGTGCTGGGCCCAGTATCCGATCGCCGGCACCGGGGAGAAGATCTTCTGCCAGGACGCGGTCAGCGTCACGGTCAGGTCCCAGACCAACGGGATGCCCGGGATCCAGCACCACTTGTACAGCTGCTTCTTGATCAGCACGGTGAACACCACCGTCAGCGCGATCGCGGCCAGCAACTGGTTCGCGATGCCGAACAACGGGAAGAGGGTGTTGATGCCGCCGAGCGGGTCGGTGACGCCCATCAGCAGGATCATGCCCCAGGCCAGCACCACGATCGCCGAGCACACCCAGGCGCCGATCCGCCAGGAGGGATCGCGGAACTTGCGCATCCCGGGGATGTTGCCCAGCGAGTCCGACAGCATGAACCGGGCCACCCGGGTGCCGGCGTCGACCGTGGTCAGGATGAACAGCGCCTCGAACATGATCGCGAAGTGGTACCAGAACGCCTTGCCGCCCAGGCCCCACAGCGCGGTGTGCAGCACCTGGGACATGCCGATCGCCAGCGTGGGTGCCCCACCGGTGCGGGAGATGATCGAGTGTTCGCCGACGTCCGCGGCCGCCTGGTTGATGGCGTCCGGCGTGATGCCGGGGCCGCCCAGGCCCAACCCGTTGACCCAGGTCGCGGCGGTGTCGGCGGCGCCTCCGGTCAACCCGGCCGGGGCGTTCATGACGAAGTACAGGTGCTGGTCCAGGATCACCGCGGTGACCAGCGCCATGATCGCCACGAACGACTCGGTCAGCATGCCGCCGTAGCCGATCATCCGGGTCTGGCTCTCGTTCTCCACCATCTTGGGGGTGGTGCCCGAACAGATCAGCGCGTGGAACCCGGACAGCGCCCCGCAGGCGATGGTGATGAACAGGAACGGGAACAGCGAGCCGGCGAACGCCGGGCCGTTGCCGTTGATCGCGAACGAGGTGATGGCCGGCATCTGCACGGTCGGCTGGGCGATCAGGATGCCGACCGCGAGCAGCGCGATCGTGCCCACCTTCATGAACGTGGACAGGTAGTCCCGGGGCGCCAGCAGCATCCAGACCGGCAGCACCGACGCGGCGAAGCCATAGATGATGATCGCCCACGCCAGCGTCACCTTGGACAGGGTGAACCAGCTCTGCCCCCACTCGGTCTGCGCCACCCAGCCGCCGGAGATGATGGCCAGCAGCAGCAGCGCGACGCCGATCACCGTCACCTCGGAGACCCGGCCGGGCCGCAGGTACCTCAGGTAGAAGCCCATGAACAGGGCGATCGGGATCGTCATGGCCAGCGAGAACACGCCCCACGGCGACTCGGCCAGGGCGTTGACCACGACCAGCGCCAGCACCGCGATCAGGATGATCATGATCACGAACACCGCGATCATCGCGCAGATGCCGCCGAAGGTGCCCAGTTCGTCCCGGGCCATCTGGCCCAGGCTGCGGCCGCGGCGGCGGGTGGACAGCCACAGCACCAGGTAGTCCTGGACGCCGCCGGCCAGCACCACGCCGATGATGATCCACATGGTGCCGGGCAGATAGCCCATCTGGGCGGCCAGCACCGGGCCGACCAGCGGACCGGCCCCGGCGATCGCGGCGAAGTGGTGACCGAACAGCACCCGGCGGTCGGTCGGGTCGAAATCCTTGCCGTTGCTGTAGGTCTCGGCCGGGGTGGCCCGGTCGTCCCGCGGCTTGACCACCTTGTACTCGATCAGCCGGGCGTAGAAGCGGAACGCGATGACATACGTGCAGACCGCCGCGATCACGAACCAGACGGCGTTGACCGACTCGCCGCGGATGAACGCGATCATCGTCCAGCCCAGCGCGCCGAGCAGGCCGATGACCGCGAAGGTGACCTTGGCCGCCGGTTTCATCGGGGTGCGGCCACGCACCGCGACGGGCGGTTGGTCGGGGTTGGTGCGGATCAGCTCGAGGCCGGATCCGGGATCCTTCTCGATGGTCGCCACGGACCCTCCTTCGATCGCAGGTGCGTCGGCAGGTCGGCGGGTCGGACGGCGGCTTCCGTTCGACCCGGCCGGGAACCAGGCCGGACACTACTCGCGGTGAGGGTTCCCTGACCGAAGGTCACTCACCCGGGTTGCCGGCAGATGCCGATTCGTGTTCCAGCCGTGTCCGGGGTGAGACCGGTCGAACCCCCGGGGCCGCCGGGCGCCTCTGGCAGGATGGGATCATGTCCGCGTGGATCTGGCTGGTCGGCGGGATCCTGCTGTCCATCGCCGAGGTGCTCGGCGCCGAGTTCGTGCTGCTGATGCTCGGCGGCGGTGCGTTGATCACCGCCGGGTTCGCGGCGTTCTTCCCCGACCTGCTGTGGTTGCAGGTGCTGGTGTTCGCGCTGTCGTCGGTCGCGCTGGTGCTGGGCCTGCGACCGATGCTGCTGCGCAAGTACTACCAGCCGTCGCAGACCCGGACCGGCATCGACGCGATCATCGGGTCCAAGGCGACCGTGGTGTCCACCGTGGACGCCGACGGGGGCCAGGTGAAGATCGGCGGCGAGGTCTGGTCCGCGGTCAGCCTGGACGGGCACCGGGCCCTGCCGCCGGGCACGTCCGTCACCGTTGTCGAGGTCCGCGGCGCCACCGCCGTGGTCATCTGGGGGGCTTGAAGCCATGGATGTCGCACTGATCGTCGCCATCGTCATCGCCGTGCTGGTGATCGTGGTGCTGCTCCGGTCGGTCAAGGTGATCCCGCAGGCCCAGGCCGCGGTGATCGAGCGGCTCGGCCGGTACAGCAAGACCGGCAGCGCCGGACTCGTCTGGCTGATCCCGTTCATGGACCGGATCCGGGCCCGGATCGACCTGCGCGAGCAGGTGGTGTCGTTCCCGCCGCAGCCGGTGATCACCGAGGACAACCTGACCGTCTCCATCGACACCGTCGTCTACTTCCAGGTCACCGACCCGCGGTCGGCGGTGTACGAGATCGCCAACTACATCGTCGCCGTCGAACAGCTGACCACCACCACGCTGCGCAACGTGGTCGGCGGGATGAACCTGGAACAGACGCTGACCAGCCGCGACTCGATCAACGGCCAGCTGCGCGGGGTGCTCGACGAGGCCACCGGCAAGTGGGGGATCCGGGTCGCCCGGGTGGAACTCAAGGCCATCGACCCGCCGCCGTCCATCCAGGAGGCGATGGAGAAGCAGATGCGGGCCGACCGCGACAAGCGGGCGATGATTCTGAACTCCGAGGGTCAGCGGGAGTCGTCGATCAAGACGGCCGAGGGTCAGAAGCAGGCCGCGGTGCTGTCCGCCGAGGGCGCCAAGCAGGCGGCGATCCTGGCCGCCGAGGCCGAACGACAGTCCCGCATCCTGCGCGCGCAGGGTGAGCGGGCCGCCCGCTACCTGCAGGCGCAGGGCCAGGCCAAGGCGATCGAGAAGGTTTTCGCCGCGGTCAAACAGGCCAAGCCGACCCCGGAACTGCTGGCCTACCAATACCTCCAGACGCTGCCGCAGATGGCTCAGGGTGACGCGAACAAGGTCTGGCTGATCCCCAGCGACTTCAACAAGTCGCTGGAGGGCTTCGCCCGGATGCTCGGCAGCAAGGGCGACGACGGCGTGTTCCGGTACGAACCGCCGCCTGATGACACTGCCGAGGCGTCCAGATCCCGGGCCGGCGACATCGACGACGACGTGGCCGACTGGTTCGACGGCACCTCCGCCGAGGAGGTCGCCGAGGCCGTCCGCAAGGTGGAGCGGGAGGCGATGGTCACCGTCGAGCAGCAGGAAGCGGCCCGGCTGGCCAACTACCGCGGCGAGGTGGCACCGCCGGAGCGGCCGGCGATCTCCACGGGCTCGCGACCCGGGCCCGACGAGGAGGGCGCGCCGCCGCCCGCGCCGCAGCAGCAGCCACCGCCGCAGTCGCCACCGCAGCAGCAGCCGTCGCCGCAGGGCATGCCGCCCGGCCAGGGCCGGCACCAGGGGCCGCCGCCCGGCTACCAGCAGCCACCGCCGGGGTATCAGCAGCAGCCGCCGCCGGGCTACCGGCCGGACGACCAGCAGCGCCGGGACATGCCGCCGCCGTGGTACCAGCCACCGGGACAGCCCGGTCCGGGACAGCGCTGATCGAGGCCACCGGTCCGCCGTCGAGCCTGCCCCAGCCGTTGGCGATCGTGGGGGCGGGCCGGATGGGCCGCGCGCTGACCGCCGCGCTGCGGGCGGCCGGGGTGCCGGTCAGCGGTCCGCACGGCCGCGGCTACACCGGAGCCGGCGACGCGGTGGTGCTGCTGTGCGTGCCGGACGGGGCCATTGCTGCCGCGGCCGCGATCATCGACCCGGCGGCGCTGGTCGGGCACTGTTCGGGCGCGTCCGGCCTCGAGGTGCTCGGCGACCGCGCGGGTTTCAGCGTGCACCCGTTGATGACGGTGACGCCGGCGGGTGCGGACTTCCGCGGGGTGTGGGCGGCGGTGGACGGGTCGTCGCCGCGGGGGCTTGCGGTGGCGCAGGCGCTGGCTGCGGCGGTCGGGTTGCGACCGGCCCGGGTCGCCGCCGCCGACCGGGCCGCCTACCACGCGGCCGCGTCGATCGCGTCGAACTACCTGATCACCGTGCAGGCGGCGGCGGCCGAACTGATGGCCACCGCCGGGCTGGACCGGGCGGTGCTGCTGCCGCTGGCCCGGGCCGCGCTGGAGAACTGGGGTGCGCTGGGGCCGGCGGCGCTGACCGGGCCGGTCGCCCGGGG
>JBDHZW010000260.1:0-7551 GCA_039812105.1 Nakamurella sp. | reverse complement strand
GGCGACGCACTGCCGCGACCAGGGCGGTCGCGGCCGCGGCGGCGGCCGCGATGTCGTCGAAACACTTGTCGGCGATGGCCTTCTCGGTGGCGATCCAGGATCCGCCGCAGGCCGCGACGAACGGCTGGACCAGGTAGTCGGGCAGGTTCGAAGGCGAGATGCCGCCGGTGGGCATGAAGGACACCCTCCGGTAGGGGGCGGCGACGGCCTTCAGGAACGGCAGACCGCCCGCGGCCTCGGCCGGGAAGAACTTGACCAGCGTGACGTCCCGGGCCAGCGCCGCCTCGATGTCGGTGGGTGAGCTGATGCCCGGGATCACCGGGATGCCCAGCTCACGGCCGGCGTCGACGACGGCCGGGTTGAAGCCGGGGGCGACGGCGAACTGGGCCCCGGCGTCGGCCGCTCGGCGCAGCGTCGGCACGTCCAGCACGGTGCCGGCGCCGACCAACACGTCAGGGTTGTGCCGGCGGAGCCGCTCGATGGCGGCGGCCGCGGCGTCGGTGCGGAAGGTGATCTCGGCGACCGGCAGTCCGCCGGAGGCCAGTGCCGCACCCAGTGCGGGGGCGTCGGCGGCGTCCCGGATGGTCAAGACCGGCACGACACCGACGTCCCGCAGACGGTTTTCGAGTGCTGCGTGGTTCATGCTCGCCCCTTCGCGGCGTGGGGTGGACCGAGTGGCTGCCCGGTGGATTGATGGCCGAGCCGGCCGCCGGCATGACGGGGCCCGGGTGAAGGTCAATGGGGATCGCCCGGGTCACGGGGGAGGTCACTGCGATGGGCGTCATCGGACTCTCCTCTTCGTCGAAGGCGTTCCGTGCGATGCCTACGAGGTTCGCAGGGATTTCGAGTCGCGTCAAGACCAGTCGTAGAAATTTCGTAGCGTCATCACGGCGTGGCGACCTGTTCGTAGAAATTTCTACGTTAGATGGCCGTCTTGCAGATTTCTTGTCATCTGTGGCACGCTCTCGGCATCCCCGCCTTCCCCACCACCGCCGAAAGGTCCGCCTCATGCCGTCGTTCCTGACCCCTCCGCTGCAGCCGCTGCGCATCCGCTTCGACAGCCTGGCCGCCACCGCCGAGCCGGCCGGCCCGGTTTTGGTCCGCCGGATGTCCAGCCTGGAAGGGCTTTTCGAGGCCGAGGGGCTGCGCCGTGAACTTGCCGACGGCGACGACCCGGTCGTCTACACGGTGGCCTCGTCGCCGGTGCCGGAGCTGCCCCGGGAGCTGCCCCAGTCGATCACCACGATCGCGCCGGGCACTCTGGGCGGCGAGTTCTACATGACCAAGGGCCACCAGCACCCGGATCCGCAGGGCGAGATCTACCTGTGCCTGCGCGGCACCGGTGGGCTGCTCACCTTCGACGGCACCAGCACGTCGTGGATCGAGATGACGCCGGGCGTCATCGGGTACATGCCACCCGGGTGGGCCCACCGCAGCGTCAACACCGGAGATGACGAGTACCAGTTCCTCGCGGTCTACCCGGGATCGGCCGGCCACGACTACCAGTGGGTGGTCGAGAACGGCATGGGCGAGCGGATCTTCAAGGGACCCAGAGGCGTGGTGCGGCGCCCGTTCCGGGTCGACACCGGGGTGCTCGCGTGAGCACGCCGGTCGTTCTGGTCACCGCCCGGTCGTTCGGCACCGGCCGCCGCGACCTGGCCGCCGAACTGTCCGCCGACGGCATCCGGGTCCTGCGCGGGGCCGCCGATCACCACGCGCTGGAACCGCTGCTGGCCCGGGCGGATGCCTGGATCGCCGGCACCGGCCCGGTCACCGACGCGCACCTGGCCGCCGCCCCGCGGTTGCGGGTCGTCGCCCGGTACGGGGTCGGTGTCGACGCCGTCGATCTGGCCGCGGCCGCCCGGCGCGGGGTGCTGGTCACCAACACCCCCGGCGCGAACAGCGGGGCGGTGGCCGACCACACGATCGCGCTGCTGCTGGCCGCGCTGCGCGGGGTCGCGGCCGGCGACAAGCGGGTTCGGCGCGGCTCCTGGACCGTCGGCGAGCGGGCGCGCGAACTCTCCTCGCTCACCCTCGGCGTGGTCGGCTTCGGCCGGATCGGCCGCGGGGTGGCCGCCCGGCTGCGCGGGTTCGGCTGCCGGGTGCTGGCCACCGACCCGTACGTGCCCGCCGACGTCATCGCCGCCGCGGGCGCGGAACCGGTTGACCCCGCGTCCATTCCGACGCGCTGCGACGTCGTGACGCTGCACGCGCCGGGCGACGCCGTCGTGGTCACGCACGATTGGCTGACCGCCACGCGACCCGGCCTGGTCCTGGTGAACACCGCCCGCGCCGCGCTGGTGGACGAGGACGCGCTGGCCGACGTGCTGCGCACCGGCCGGGTCGCGGCGTACGCCGCGGACACCCTGGCCGCCGAGTTCGGCAGCGGAGCCGGCAACGACAGCCCCCTGCTGGCCGACGATCTCACGGACCGGGTGACGATCACCCCGCACACCGCGGCGCAGACCGTGGAGGCCGTTGATCTGATGGGTCTGGGCGCGATGGCCGCCGTACGGGCCGTGCTCGCCGGTGCCGACCCGGATCCGGCGGTGGTCGTCAGCGGTCGTGGCCGGCTCCGCGAGAGGCTGCTGACATGATCCGCACCGTCACCGGCGACGTCGATCCGGGCTCACTGGGCCGGGTCGACTACCACGAGCACCTGTTCCAGGTCAGTCCCCTGCTGTCCGGCGACGACCTGGACGACGAGGACGCCGGCCGGGCCGAGGCCCGGCACCTGCGCGACTCGGGCTTCACCGCGATGGTCGACGCCACCCCGATCGGCCTGGGCCGGCGGCCCGCGGCCCTGGCCCGGATCGCCGCCGACGCCCGGCTGCACGTCGTGGCCACCACCGGGGTGCATCGTGACGCCCACTACCGGTCGGGGCACTGGCTGCCCGAGCGGTCGGCCGAGGAACTGGCCCGGCTGTTCGTGCGGGACCTGGTCGACGGCATGCCCGAGTCGGACGAGCCCGGGGCCCCGCCCACCGGGGTACGGGCCGGGTTGCTCAAGGCGGGCATCGACTACTGGTCGATCAGCCCCACCGCGCGACGGGTACTGGAGGCGATCGGCCGCGCGCACGAGGCGACCGGTGCGCCGGTGATGGTGCACCTGGAGCACGGCACCGCCGCGTTCGAGGTCCTCGATCTGCTCGCCGGCCACGGGGTGAGCGCCGACGCCGTCGCGCTGGCGCACATCGACCGCAACCCCGACCCCGGCCTGCACGCCGAGCTGGCCGCGACCGGCGCCTACCTCGGCTACGACGGGGTGGCCCGGCACAAGGACTGGCCGGATTCGGTGGTGCTCGACTGCCTGGTCGCGGCCGCCGCGCGCGGGGCGGCCCACCGGATCCTGCTCGGCGGCGACGTGGCCCGGCGCAGCCGGTACGCGGCCTACGGCGGGATGCCGGGGCTGGCCTTCCTGGGCGAGCGGTTCGTGCCCCGGCTGGTGCGCGAGGGTGGCCGCGAATTGGCCGACCGGGTGCTGACCGCCAACCCGGCCCGGTGGCTCACCCTGCGCGCAGACCCCGGCTCACGTTCCCGCGGAAACGACAATTCGGGCAATCGATATATCGCTCACGTTTCCGCGGAAACGCGGTGAGCGCACTCCCGCACCCGTTCGTAGAGTCGTAGAGACTGTCCCCATGACGACGGCCGGGACGGGGAACCTGCTGCAGGAGATCGCCAGCCGGTTGCCGTACATGGCGCCGGCCATGCGGCAGATCGCCGAACTGGTGCTGGGCGACCCGCAGCAGGCCCGGAACATGACCATCACCGAACTGGCCGACGCGGCCGGCGTCGCCGACTCCACGGTCTCCCGGTTCGTCCGAGAACTGGGCCTGGACGGCTACCGGTCGCTGCGGCTGGGTATCGCGGAGGCCACGTTCGCCACCCGCGCGGCGGCCGCCGGGCCGCAGACGCAGTACGTGTACGAGGGCATCAGCCGGGACGAGCCGCCGGGTTCGGTCATCGGCAAGGTCGAACGCAGCAGCATCGAGGCATTGCGACAGACCGCCGCCCGGCTGCATCCGGACGCACTCGCCGCGGCCGTCGACCTGATCGAGAACGCCACCGTCATCGCCTTCTTCGCCCAAGGGTTGTCCAGCGTCGCCGCCGACGCCGGCGTCATGCGGTTCACCCGGGCCGGCAAGAGATGTCTGCTGTTCCACGATCAGAGCGTGCAGATCATGTCGGCCACGAATCTGGCCGACGGTGACGTCGTGATCGGCATCAGCGATTCCGGTCGCACCGACGCCATCGTCGACGCCATGCGGATCGCCCGCAGCCACGGCGCCGCCACCGTCGCGATCACCTCCGACGCGGAATCGCCACTGGTCGGCGTCGCCGACGTGGCGTTGTTCACCGCGACGATCCCGGGTGGGGGCCTGTACGGCGAATCGGTCACCTCCAAGTGGGGGCAACTCCTGGTGATCGACGCCCTCTACGCCACGTTCGCCGCCCGCCGGTTCGACGAGACACTCGGGCACCTGGAGGAGACGTTCACCGCCGCGATCCAGCATTCCCGGACGCCCTGACCGGCACGTCTTCGAACGTACTGTCGGTGCCCGGTGGCAGGATCGGGCCATGCCACCGCGCCGACGCACCGCACCGCCGCCGATCGATGTCGAGGACCTGAGGTCCCGGCTGGACCAGGGCAAGATCGTGCGGGTTGCGATCGCCAACAGCGCACAGTTCCCGGAGGGCGCCATCGGCCGGGTGCGCAGCCTGGGCGACCCGCACGTGGACGGTGACGAGTTCATCCACGTCGAGGTGTCGGTCAACGGCACGAAGGACCTGCTGCCGTTCGCGCCGGCCGACCTGACGGCTCCCGGCCGGGTCCCCGCGATCGGGAACGGCTCGGCGAACGGGGCCCCGCGGGCAGGCACCCCGCTCCCGGACCCCGCGCCGCCGGGGGAACCGTTGCTCCCGCCGGGCCAGACCACGGGCGTGTCGAACGGTGCGCCCGGCCCCGCCGAGACCAACGGCGGTGTTCCGCGCGCCGCGAACGGGGCCACCGTGCCCAGCGGCGGCCCGACACCGGAAATCGCCGCTCCACCTCGCAAGGCACCCCGGGTCGCCAAGCCCGCGGCCAAGCGGCGCGGCCCGGCCGTCGCGATCAGCATCGGCACCACCGACGCCGACCCGCCGCAGTGGCGTCTGGAGGCCAAGGTCGGCGCGAAGGTGGTGGTGCGCCACGGTTCCGTGCCACCGGCCCGGGTGTGGGAGCTGGTCGGCATGCTCGGCGACCAGGCGCTGAGCCGGGCCGTCGGCACCGTGCTGGACGAGCAGCGACAGGCCGCCCAAACTCGCGCCGACGCGCTGGCCGCGGAACTGGCCGCCGTGCAGGCCGAACTCGCCGACCTGCCGGCGCCCGGCGCCACGAGCTGATGCCCGACTACCGCCAACCGATCGAGTTCGGCACCTTTCTCACCCCGAGCAACCGGCCCGCCACCGACCCGGTCGACCATGCGGTCCTCTGCGAGCGACTGGGCTACGACCTGGTCACCTTCCAGGACCACCCCTACCAGCCGCGGTTCCTGGACACCTGGACGCTGCTCACGTGGGTCGCCGCCCGTACCGAGCGGATCCGGGTGTCCGGCAACGTGCTGAACCTGCCCTTGCGGCAGCCGGCGGTGCTGGCCCGGTCCGCGGCCAGCCTCGACCTGCTCTCCGGCGGCCGGTTCGACCTGGGGTTGGGCACCGGCGGGTTCTGGGACGCCATCGAGGCGATGGGTGGGCCCCGGCGGACGCCGGGCGATGCGGTGCAGGCGCTGACCGAGGCGATCGAGATCATCCGCGGCATCTGGGATGTCGACGACCGGCGACCGCTGCGGGTGCCGGGCGAGCACTACCGGGTCGAGGGCGCGAAACGCGGGCCGGGGACCATCCGCCCGATCCCGATCGTGCTCGGCGCGTACGGGCCACGGATGCTGCGACTCGTCGGCCGGGCCGCCGACGGCTGGCTGCCGACGCTGACCAACCTGCCGCCCGGCGGTTTGACCCGGGGAAACGAGCTGATCGACGACGCGGCCGAGCAGGCCGGCCGGGACCCGCGGACGATCCGCCGGTGGCTCAACGTGCCCGCGCGCGTTTCGGCGGAAACGTCCGGTCCCGGTGCCGCCGAGTGGATCGACGAGTTGACCGGACTCGCCCTGGCCGAGGGAGTGTCCACGTTCATCCTGTCGACCGACGACGCCGACGTGCTCCGGACCTTCGCTCGGGACGTTGCGCCGCAGGTCCGGGCCGCGGTGGAGCGGAGCCGGGCGTCGTCCGGATCGTCCTGACCCGACCGACGTCAGCGCTCGTACAGGGTCGGGCCGCGCTCGGCGGCGACCAGCCCGCCGTCCTGCCGGCCGACTGCGACATCGCCCTGGGTGTCGGTGCGCAGGACCGTGCGCACGCCCTCCCGTTCCAGCAGACCCAGCGCCTTCGCCGACGGGTGCCCGTAGTCGTTGTCCGCACCGACCCCGATGACCGCCACCTGCGGGGACACCGCGTCGACGAACCGCTCCAGAAGATCGGCCGAGCCATGATGCGGCACCTTCAACACGTCGGCGTCCAGGTCCTCGCCGGCGTTCAGCAGCGCCTGCTGCGCCTCGATCTCGATGTCCCCGGTGAGCAGGATCCGGGTGCCGGCGATCTCCGCCATGATCACCAGCGAATCGTTGTTCGGGTCGGAATCGGTGCCGTGGAACTCCTTGTCCGGGCCGAGCACCGTCAGCGTGACCGCGCCGGTCCGGAACACGTCGCCCGGCCGGAGCCGCACCACCGGCAGCCCCCGGTCCGCGGCGGTGCGGTTGACGTCCCGCCAGGCGGACGCCGGTTCGTGCCCGGGCCCGACGGCGACGGAGCCGACGCTCCGGCCGTCCACCGCGCCGGTCAGCCCGTCGACGTGGTCGGCGTGCAGGTGGGTCAGCACCAGCAGCGGGATGCTGGCGATACCCAGCCGGGACAGGCAGCCGTCGACCAGGCCGGGGTCGGGGCCGGTGTCGATCACGACCGCCACGCCCGACTCGCCGGTGGCCAGCACCAGGGCATCGCCCTGGCCGACCTCGCAGGCCACCAGCAGCCAGCCGGCGATCGGCCAGCCGGGCACCCAGACCCGGACCGGCACCACGACGACCGTCACCCCGACGGCGACCGCGACCGCCAGCAGCCGGAACCAGCGGCGGCGCAACAACAACACCGCCCCGACCGTGGCGACCACCAACGCCGTCGCCCCGGCCGGCGTGGCCGGCCAGGGCAGGGTCGCCGCCGGCCAGCGGGCCAGGGTGTGGGCGACGCCGGCGATCCACTCCAGCGGCGGCGCGGTCAGTCCGGCGAGCGCCTCGGCCGCTCCCGGCCACCAGGGCCCGGTCAGCGCGCAGAGCATGCCGAGGATCAGGGCCGGCGCGACGACCGGCGCCACCAGCAGGTTGGCCAGCACGCCGACCATCGAGATCGACCCGCTGATCAGCACGATCACGGGCATGGTGACGACCTGGGCGGCCACCGGGATGGCCAGCAGGTCCGCCCAGCCCGCCGGCACCCCGCGCCGTTGCAGCACCGTCGACC
>JBDHZW010000259.1:0-7586 GCA_039812105.1 Nakamurella sp. | reverse complement strand
GCGCTGCCACTTCTTGGGCTGGTCCCAGACGATCGGCGAGGTCTGCCGCTTCAGCCCGCGGGCCACCGAGTAGACCAGCGAGCAGCCCAGGGAGTGCGCGATGACGTCGACGACGTCCACCGCCAGGTAGTCGCAGACCGCCTCCAGGTAGCTGCGGACGTCGTCGACGTTGTTGGTGTGCGGGGTCTGCAGATCCACCGTGCCGGCACCGAGATAGCTGGGCGCCCAGATGATCTCGTCGGCGTAGCCGGCGGAGAGCAGGAACCGTTTCTGGTCCAGCAGGTCCCAGGGTCGGACGTCGGCGGCTCCGCCGTTGCCGTGCACCAGCAGCACCGGCGCCTTGCCGAGGTCGGCGACGACCGCCCGGTGCGCGTCGCGGTCGGCGCCCGGGTTGCCGCCGAACCCGCCGATCGGCGAGCCGGCGCCCGGGCCGCCGGAGTCGGTGGGCACGGGGAAGTCAGCGGGGTAGGTCACCGGGCCAAGTGTGGTGCATCGGTCGTGCCGCGCTTCATCGAGGTGGCGGGGTCACCAACGCGACGCTGACGGTCGACGGCGGGCGTCGACAAACACCGGTCTGATGTCGAGGTTCCAACTGCGGCTGGACTCGGCGCAAATGGTTCGGACGCGATCAAGCCGCCGAGCATCCATCTCATCGTCCGTGAAGCCCACGCAAAGCAGCTAGCCGCAAGCCGCTTCCTCCCCCTGGAGGTACCGAGGCAACTGGCGGCGAGCACCGTGCGCCAGGCTTTGGTTGGCCAGAAGCTTCACTTCGACTAGCACCCGTGCCGGACCGATCGACAGCTTCATGTCGACTGGTCCGTTGCCCGCATCCACCTCCCGGCTCAGGTCAACGCCGGAGATTGCACAGACCCGATTGAGGAACCCGTGCACAACTGCCTGCACCGCCTTCTCGTCCTGCGGCCTGTCCGACGCGATCCAGAGCGCGCGGCAGAGGTCGGTGTTGGCGACCGCCAATTGGAAGCGGCGCAGCTCGCCACCGACCCATTCCGCCAGCGCCCGCGGTGGTACGTTCGAGGCTGGTCGCCCGAGTTCTTCAATAGCCTTCCGAACGGCATTGTCGACGACCTCATCAACCGTCAGCCTATTGTCGACCTCGGCTTGAGCATTCAGAGCGAGGATCCAGGCCTCGCCCGCCCCGGAGAGCGCCAGTGAGCCCCTGGCGAATTCCGTTCGATCGACGTACCCGAGATCGCGAAGGGCCGCGAGCGCCTTCCGGGCGTTCGAAACTTCGACGCCCTCGGCTTCGAGAAGCGAAAGGACCCGCTCGGCGGGGGCGCAGTACACCGTCGTCCTCGTTCTGAGTTGTCTGACCTCCAGAATATGGTTGGCAGCCTTCGCGAGGTACGCCATCGCGTCGTCAAGGGGGGGTCCTGAAAGGACATTCGAAGCCCTGAGAACGGATCGATGATCCTTACCGTCGGCAAAGTCCCGTTCGAGCTTCTTGGGAACAGGTCTCCGGAATGGACACCAACAAAGTAGTCCGGACCGGCTCTTGAATCGACGATCGTCCCCACGGTGACCGCGGATACCTCAGCAGTCATCTGCGCGTTGCCAAGGAGAACCCATTCGCCGAGTCCAACATCTTCAATCAAGCGTTGCTCGACTATCCCGATCGGGACGAACCACGCGAGAGCGGCCGTCAATCCCACGGCCGGCGCAGCACCCAACATGAGGCCCAGCCAGGTTGGATGGACGAGAGGGGCGATCATCCCGACGCCCACCAGCAGGGAAAGCAGTCCACATGCGGCAACGGCACCCGGCAGGAGGACAGTGCGGCGACCCGATGGCCAGCGGGTCACCAGGTCGCTCTCGGCGGCGACGACCACCGGGTCGGCCGACTTGATCGCCCGAATCAGCTGGCTGTGCCAGGGCTCGGGAGGCGTGGACGCGGTTGTGTTCATCATGGGGAAGGCGTATCAGGGACCTCTGACAGCACGGCCAAACAGACCGGCCTGCGGCAACCAGGAAACGAGATGATGCGGATTTCGGTACAACCATCAGGCCTGTTCAGGGCGGCTCGAGCCCGCCAATGAACGCCGGGCCCCGCTTGACCACCGGAAAGCTGCGCCCCGGCGACCGGGTCGCCGTGCTCTCCCCGTCGGACGGCGCCCCGGCCGCCTTCCCGCACATCCACGAGCGGGGCCTGCGCCGACTGCGCGACGAACTCGGTTTGGTCCCGGTCGAGTACCCGACCACCCGGGCCGCGCACGCGACGCCCGCCCAGCGGGCCGCCGACCTGATGGCCGCGTTCGCCGACCCGCGGATCGGCGCGATCCTGGCCACCGTCGGCGGCGACGACCAGATCACCGTGCTGCCCCATCTGGACCCGGACGTCGCCCGGGCCGACCCGAAGCCGTTCGTCGGCTTCAGCGACAACACCAACCTGCTGATCTGGCTGTGGCGGATCGGGGTGATCGGCTACCACGGCGGGTCGACGATGATGCACCTGGGTCGGCCCGGGCGGTCGCACCCGGTCTCGCTGACCAGCCTGCGGGCGGCCCTGATGGACGGCGGCGACCTGCGGCTGTGGGCGCCCGACGAGTTCGGCGAGGACGAGGCCAACTGGGCCGACCCCGCCGCGCCCGGCCGGGAACCGCCGATGCAGCCGCACCCCGGGTGGACCTGGCACCACCCCACGACCACCGTGACCGCCCCGACGTGGGGCGGGAACCTGGAGATCGTGCACTGGAACCTGGCCGCCGACCGCTGGATCGGCCCGGTCGAGGACTACCGCGGTTGCATCCTGATCCTGGAGACCTCCGAGGAGCGGCCGTCCGCCGACGAGGTCTTCCGGATGCTCCGCAACATGGGCGAACGCGGCCTGCTGCGCCAGTTCTCGGCGTTGATCATGGGCCTGGCCAGGGCCAGCAGCTTCGGTGCCGTGCCCGCGGAGCAGCGCCGCGCCTACCGGGCGGGCCAGCGGGCCGCCGTGCTGCGGGCCCTGGCCGACTACCACCCGACGATGATGGCCGTCTTCGACGTCGACATCGGCCACACCGACCCCCAGTTCGTGGTCCCGTACGGCGGTTCGATGACCGTGGACGGCCCGGCACGCACCATCACCGCGCACTACGGCGGCGGCCCGGTGTCCGGCGACACCGTGTGATCCGCCCCACCACACACCCGGCCGGCGTCATCGGACGGCAACGCGCCGGGTATCAACCGGGGGCGCGGACCGCTCTGTTCGTCATCGGGCCGTGACCTGCGCGTCATCTCGAAAGTGCTTAGCACTCACCTGGTCTTGTGTGCTAACAGGCGTGTGATTCACGATGGGCCAACCGGATGACGCGGCTGCGGACAGGAGGGTGACATGCGCGAGAGCGATGACGTTTCGGTCGAGGTGTCGCCGTTCCACGCCGAGGGCCTGCTCAGCGGGTTCCTGGTGTCCGGCCGCTGGCCGGCCAGCACGGTGGAGTGGGCCAAGTTCCTGCTGCTCGCGGTCCGGGTGGCCAGCGTGCCGGGGATGCTGCACACCAGCACCGTGTTCCGGGTTCGCGAGGAACTGCCCGACGAGCCCACCCCCGGCACCGTCGGCCTGGTCATCGCCGAGGGCCCCGTGGTCGGCGAGAACGCCGTGGCGCCGGGGCAGTTCGCTGACCACCAGCCACCCGGCCTGATCGTGCTGCACCCGCCGAACGAGATCCGGCCGTCCCTGCCCGAGCAGGACGAGGTCGCCTCCGGCTGCGTGCTGCTGCCCGGCATCCCGCACCTGGGCCTGGACCACCGGGCCGCCTGGGTGGAGGCCGACCACCGTGGCAACATCACCAGCATGATCAGCCGGGCCGGCATCAACCCCTTCGACGACGCCGACACCGCGGTGCTCGCGCTGTTCCTGGCCGCCTGAGTCCCGGGCCAGCCCTCCGACGAGATCGAGGGAGGGCTTTCGGTCGTTCCCGGCCGTCCGGAAGGACCGAAACTCCTCCCTCGATCGGGACGGGCGCCCCGGCCGGCTCACCCCGGCGCGGGGCTGGGTAGACCGCCGCGCTTGTAGGCCCGCAACAGCAGCGCGGCCCACCTACCAAACTCAACGACGTGCACTTCGACAGCCCCGACCCGAGCGGCAACGGCGAATGGACACTCGCCGCGCAGAATCTCGCCGGCGGCGCCATCTCCCGCACCCCGCTGACCTGACCAGCACCCCACACCGCAACCGAGTCACTCGGCGGATGAACCGCCCGCGGAATCGCCCATTTCGGGCGGCGTCGCGGGCGGTTCATCCGCCTCGTGGCCGGCCGACCTCGATCGCCGTCCGATCAGCGCACGGTCACCAGGGTGGGGTCGGTGATGTCGTACTCGGTGCCGTCCCGGGCGGCCAGCAGCGCCGGCAGCATCTGCATCTTCTGCGCGTTCTCGATCGGCTCACCCCAGATCACCTTCTTGCGGTCGATCAGGGTCAGCTCGACGTCGAACTCGGTCCGCGCGGACAGCACCGCCACCTGGCCCTTGAAGTCCGGGGTCAGCGCCTGCACCACGGTCAGCGCGGCCTTGGTCGCCGGGTCGCTGCGCCCGGGTGCGGCCAGCTGCACGGTGACCATGCCGGGCGGCGGCGAGTCGACGGTCAGGTACGGGTCGCCGTCGGTGTCCAGCAGCCACAGCTGCCCGTTGGCCTGGGTGACGGCGATCGGCACCCGCGGGGTGATGGTGATCGACAGGGTGTCCGGCCATTCGCGGGCCACCACCACCTGGGCCACCTGCGGCACGGTCTGGGCCGACGCGGCGACCCCGTCCAGGTCGACCCGGGCCAGCGGGGTGCCGACCGGCACGGTCACCACCGACCGGACCTGCGCGGTCAGCGCGTCGTCGGCGCCGGTGATGCTGACCGATTTCACCGCCAGCCAGGGGCTGACGAACACCGCGTACACCGCGCCGGCGATCAGGGCCACCAGCGTCAGCAACGCGACGATCCACGGCCAGCGGCGCCGCCGGCGGTCCGGGAAGGACTCGGTCGCCGCGGTGTCCGTGCGGCGACGTCGCCGAACCCGCTTGCGCTTCGGGTCCGAGCCCGCCTCGGATGCGGCCGCCCGAGTGGTCGTGGTGCTCACCCGCTCACCCTCCTTCCGCCGGCCGGCCGGCCGGGTCGTCCAGCACCGCCAGCAGTTGCGGGCCGATCGCGGTGACGTCGCCGGCGCCCATGGTGATCACCACGTCGCCGGCCGCGACCTCGCCGGCCACGAATGGAGCCGCCGATGCCCGGTCGTCGTGGTAACGGACGTCGACCCCGGCCGGCACCGCCTGCGCCACCAGCGCGCCGGTGACCCCCGGCCGCGGGTCCTCCCGGGCGCCGTACACGTCCAGCACGATCACCAGGTCGGCCGCGGCCAGCGCGGAGCCGAACTCCCGCGCGAACGTCGCGGTGCGCGAGTACAGGTGCGGCTGGAACACCACCACCAGTCGCCCCCCGGCCGGCACGACCGAACGGGCGGCGGCCAGCTGCGCGGCCACCTCGGTCGGGTGGTGGGCGTAGTCGTCGTACACGGTGACCCCGCCCGCCACCCCCTTGAGTTCGAACCGGCGCCGCACCCCGCCGTACCCGGCCAGCCCCTGCGCAAGCAGCATCGGATCGACGCCGAGTTCGACGCCGGCGGCCAGCGCGGCCACCGCGTTGAGCAGCATGTGCTCGCCCGGCACGGTCAGCGAGAGCGGCACGGAGCTGCCGTCGGCCAGCGTCGCCACCGACCCGGTCAGCGTCACGGTGGCCGCGTCGCCGCGCCCGTACCGGATGACCCGGCGCAGCCGGGCGCGGTCGGCCAGCGCCGCGGCGCCGGGGTCGTCGGCGCACACGACCAGGAACCCGCCGGGTTCGATCCGGTCGACGAACTGGTCGAACACGGCCGTGTACGCCTCGGCGGTGCCGTGGTGGTCCAGGTGGTCGGGTTCGACGTTGGTGACGATCGCGCCGTGCGGGCTGAACGACAGGAACGACCCGTCCGACTCGTCGGCCTCGGCGACGAACACGTCGCCGTCCCCGTGATGGGCGCCGAGCCCGGAACCGGTCAGCTCGCCGCCGATCGCGAAGGACGGGTCGAGGCCGGCGTGCTGCAGGGCGACCGTGAGCATGGACGTGGTGGACGTCTTGCCGTGGGTGCCGGCGATGCAGACCGAACGCCGGCCGGTCATCAGCGCGGCCAACGCGTCGGCCCGGCGCACCACCGGAACGCCCGCCTGCCGGGCGGCGAGCACCTCGGGGTTGTCCGGGCGGACGGCGGTGGACACCACCACCGCGGTCGGCCCGCCGGGCAGCAGGCTCAGGTTCTCGGCCGAGTGCCCGACGACGGTGCGCACCCCCCGGTCGGCCAGGCCGGCCAGCACCGCCGAGTCCCGCGCGTCCGAGCCGGACACCGGCAGCCCGCGGTCGGCGAGGATGCGGGCGATGCCGCTCATCCCGGCGCCGCCGACCCCGACCAGATGCGCGCGCTCCAGCGACACCCCGTGCTCGGTGATCGGAGCGCCGATCACGGGCCACCCCCGCCGACGGCGTCGAGCACCATCCGGGCGACCCGGTCGTCGGCTCGCTGGGTGGCCAGCGTGGCGGCGGCGGCGGTCATCCGGTCCCGGTCGGCCCCGGCGACGACCAGCGGCAGCACGGTGTCGACGACCGCCCGCCGGTCCAGGTCGCCGTCCTCGACGATGATCGCCGACCCGGCGGCCACCTGCCCGGACGCGTTCAGCCGCTGCTCCCCGTTGCCGTGCGGCAGCGGCACGTACACCGCGGGCAGGCCGACCGCGGCGATCTCGGCCACGGTCATCGCCCCCGACCGGGCGAGCACCAGGTCGGCGGCCGAGTAGGCCAGGTCCATCCGGTCCAGGTACGGCACCGTCACGTACGCCGGGCCGGGCGGCAGGTCGGGCAGGGTGACCGTGTTCTTCCGGCCGTGCGCGTGCAGCACCCCGACGCCGGCGCCGACGAGATCGGCGGCGGCCTCGCTCACCGCGCCGTTGATCCGCTGCGCCCCCTGCGACCCGCCGAACACCAGCAGGGTCGGCGCGTCCGGCTCGAGTCCGAAGAACTCCCGGGCCGGACCCCGCAACGCGGTCCGGTCCAGCTCGGACAGGCTGCGCCGCACCGGGTTCCCGACCACTTGCGCGCCGCGCAGGCCGGACCCGTCGACGGCGGCGGCCACCCCGACCGCCCACCGGGCGCCGATCTTGTTGGCCAGCCCGGCGGTCGCGTTCGCCTCGTGGATGACCACCGGCACCCGCGTGCGGGCGGCCAGGTACGCCGGCAGGGCCACGTAGCCGCCGAAGCCGACCACCACGTCCACCGCGCGTTCGGCCATCACCGCCCGGGTCGCCCTGACCGCCCGGCGCATCCGGGCCGGCAGCGTCAGCAGGTCCGGCGACGGCTTGCGGGGCAGCGGCACCGCCGGGATCAGCCGTAATTCGTAGCCGCGCTCGGGCACCAGGGTCGTCTCCAACCCGCGGGCGGTGCCCAGGGCGGTGATCGTGACGGACGGGTCGGCGGCCACCAGGGCGTCGGCCACCGCGAGGGCCGGCTCGATGTGCCCGGCCGTCCCCCCGCCCGCCAGCAGGACGCTAATCCCCACGCCGGCGTCTCCGGGGGTCGC
>JBDHZW010000258.1:0-7592 GCA_039812105.1 Nakamurella sp. | reverse complement strand
CCACCTACGACGACGGCCCCTACCGCTCGGTCAACTGGACCAAACCCGCGATCCTGCAGAGCGCCATCTCCAACGGCCCGGTCAAGATCGGCATCGCGGCGGACCAGGTGGAGGCCGCCTGGCACTCGACCAACGGCAAGGACGGCTGGTTCGCCACCGGATTTCACGCCGACACCGCTGAGGACCATTGCGTGTCGCTGTGTGGATACGGAACCTTGGCCTGGCTCGCGCAGCAACTGGGCGTCCAGGTGCCCGGCACAGTCGACGGAACCGGTCCCGGCTACGCGATGTTCACCTGGGACTCGATCGGCATCATCGACCAACCGTCCATGGTGGCCATCACCCACGAGGCGTGGCTGCGCCACCCGACCACCACCACCTGACAGGGCCGGCCGTACTCGGGTGTCGGCAGGTGGCCGCACAACCTGACACGTGTCGACCGAGGCGCTCCCGAGTGCGCGGGGATCGCCGCCCGACATGACCCAGCGCAGGAGCTGCCAGGCGATGCCGGGCCCCGGCATCGCCTGGCGTCGGCCGGGCTCACGCAGCCGAGTCGCTCGGTGAGTGGCCCGGTCACCTGCGAACGCTCGATCGGCACAAGGGGTCACAGAAATGTGGGAGACCTGGTTCACCGGGATCGCCGTCCTGATTTCGCTGGTGTCGTTTGCGATGACATTCCAGTTGTCACGCTCGACATACCGAAGGGATCGAATGCCGGTCTTGGTTGCTCGAACTCTCCCCAGCGACCCGCGGGGGCCGCTTCGTGTCGAGATCCGTAACGTGGGAAGAGGTCCCGCCACGAACATCATTCTCGGAGTCGGCGAGCGCGACGAATCACGGGGAAGCGCCCAGTTGGGCAAGCGTCTGTCGGAGAAGTGGTTCAGCCCGATGCGGTTGGCGCCGATAGCCGCCAACGAAGCGGTGGAGGTTTCCCACCCTGAGCGCAGCTACCTTTGGTTGCTCTCATATACCGACGCCCTGGGCGACGGCTACACCACGAAGACGAGCAACTTCGGCACCAGGCTTCACGAGGGAAGGTATCACCCCAAAGTGTGGACCCCGGAAATCGTCGATTTCTCGGAGGCTCCGCACCCGCAGACCCGCTGGTTGGTCACCAATGACTCCGGCACCGGATTCATTTGACCGGCCGACTCCTTGATCTGAACCGCATCCGAGTAGTTGCCGATGCAGCCTGATTCCGAGCTGGGCGGTTCGCGATGCTGGTCCACCGGGTTGAGGGCGTGATCGTCCGCCGTCGCTCGGGAGACGTTGGTCCTGGGTCCTGATCGGCGAGAATCGGGGGTCCGGGATCAGGCGGCGGCGGTCAGGGCGCGGATAGTCGTCGACGAGGTTCGCGCCGGATGTGCGCCGGTCACCAATCGCCCGGCGGCGGCGTGAATTGGCTGAGCACCAGTTCGGCTCCCTGCGGGTCCCGGATTCGTGCCGTTCTCGTCCACGGCGTGTCCGCGGACTCCAGCACAATGGCGCCCAACTGCTCGGCGATCGCCGCGCTGCCGTCCCGGTCGGCCACCGTGAAGATCACCCGCCACTCCGGCCGCACATCGGGGTCGACGACCACACCGCCGATCACGTCCGCGAATCCGGTCGGCGCCGACTTCTGTCGCTCGCGGATGGCCGGGTCGATCGTCGCCTGGAGGTGGTCGCCGTAGCCGGGGACCTGGATCATCACCCCGGCGCCCTGCTCCATGTCGACAATCCGCCAGCCGAACAGTCGACGGTAGAACTCCTCGGCCGACCTTCGGTCGGTGGTGTACAGATTGCTGAAGTTCCAGGCTCCCGGCACGTTGACCAGTTGCGATCCGAGTCGCCGCCCGGCCTGCCAGAGCCTGACGTCCGCCCCCTGGGGATCCCGGACGGCGGCCCAGCGCCCCGCCGGTCCGAGGTCGACCGGGCTCTGCACCACCTCGCCGCCCAGTGGGCCGACCGACGCGACGCCGGCGTCGACGTCGGCGACCGACACGTAGGTGTGCCATCTCGATTCGACGCCCGAGGATGACCCGATCGCCCCGATGTCCTGGCCGTCGAGGGTCGCGATCAGATAACTGCCGGGCCGGCCCGGTGGCATCACGTTCGTCAGGGTCCACCCGAACAGTCCCTTGTAGAAGGCGGCGGCCGCATCGACGTCGGACTGCTCGGTGTCGATCCAGCAGGTCACGCCGGGCGGGTAGGTCCGTGACGTCATGGCGCATTCTCCTGTCGTGGCACTTCGGGTGATCGTCGACGACATCGTCCACCGGGGGTCTGACAGTGGCCTTTCCCGACCGTAGCTGCCCGGCCCGGACTCTCGCGTCGGATTGCTCAGTCGCCGATCCGCTCCGGAACTCGGCCGCGCTGCCGTGCGCGGCCAGGAACGATTCGACGTCGCAGGTGTCGGCGAATCGCTTCGGCAGGGCGGCCACCAGCGACCCGTCACCGAGACCGGCGGCCGGCCGCAACCGCTGCACCCCGGCCGGGGGCGCTCGACTCCCCACGGCTCGTCGGTGGTGGACCCGCGGGCGAGCAGCGTGCGGGCCAGCCCGTCGCGACTCGGTTGGTCACACACACGATTGCCTATCTTGGCGCGGCAGCGCGCTTACTATAGCGCATGTGGACGCCAAGCGGCACCGGCCGACCGACTACGGTGCTGACACCGCTCCGCAACCGAACGCGCCGCCCAGTGGCCCGAACGGCGGTTCGCCGACCACCCGAACCGCACTGTCGGACCGTCGGGACATACTGCCTGACGTCCGGTCACCCAGGGCCGGACGCCGAGCGAAGGAGGGGGCGTGCCCGAACCGCAGTCCGAAGCCGGCGGGGCGGCACCGATCGGCCGGGTGCTGGGCACCGAGGACGCCACCCCGCTGCAGTGGCACGTCGCCCTGCACGAGGGCGACTACCTGCAACTGGACGACGTGGTCACCACCCGGCGGGAGGTGCCGGGGGTCGGTGAGGTGCTGGTGGCCGGGGTGGTCACCGAGGTGCAGGCCCGGCACGAGGGGGCCAGTTTCGGCTCCGACGTGTTCCTGATCAGCGACGGGGTGCTGCCGGCCCGCATCCAGGAGACCGCCGAGGTCACCACCACCCGGGTCGAGCCGGAGTGTTACGTGCCGCCGCTGCCCGGCGAACCGGTGCTCCGGGCGGTCGGCGAGAACCGCGACCAGGCCCTGTACTTCGACCGGATGGACCGCAAACTACCGGTCGGCACCGGACGGGACGGCGCTGCCCTGTACGTCAATCTCGACTTCGTCGACGGCACCCGCGGCGCGCACATCTCCATCAGCGGCATCTCCGGCGTCGCCACCAAGACCAGCTACGCCCTGTTCCTGTTGCACTCGCTGTTCCGGTCCGGGGTGCTGGGTCGCCGGGCCACCAACACCAAGGCGCTGGTGTTCTCGGTCAAGGGCGAGGACCTGCTGTTCCTGGACCATGCGAACATCCGCCTGGACGACGATCTACGCGGCAAGTACGCGCAGCTCGGGCTGCCCGCGGAGCCGTTCGCGTCGGCCGGCTTCTACTCCCCGCCCACCCCCGACGACCCGACCGGCAGCCCGCACATCACCGGCCGGACCAGCGGCGTCGAGTCCTTCTGGTGGACCCTGCACGAGTTCTGTACCGGCGAGCTGCTGCCGTTCGTGTTCACCGACGCCGAGGACGAACGCCATCAGTACACGATGGTCATCCACCAGGTCGCCGCCCGGCTGCGGCGCGAGGCCGAACCGATCGGCAAGGACGGCGCCGTCAAGATCGGCATGACCACCTGCCGCACCTATCACGATCTCGTCGACGTCATCGTCGACCGGCTCACCGACGACGGCACCCGGGCCGAGTGGGCGGGGCCGGTCACCGGGGCCGGCACCATCAACGCCTTCATCCGCCGGCTCACCTCCTCGCTCGCCCCGTTGCGCACGCTGATCCGCGCCGACCTGCCCGACAACGGCCACCGGCAGATCTCCACCGCCAACCACCAGGTCACCGTGGTCGACCTGCACAACCTGCGGGAACGGGCGCAACGGTTCGTGGTCGGCGTCGTGCTGGCCGCCGAGACCGCCCGCAAGGAGGCGGCCGGGCCGGGCAGCCTGCTGTTCACCATGATCGACGAGCTGAACAAGTACGCGCCGCGGGAGGGGAACAGTCCGATCAAGGACGTGCTGCTGGACGTCGCCGAGCGCGGCCGCAGCCTGGGCATCATCCTGATCGGGGCGCAGCAGACGGCCAGCGAGGTGGAACGCCGGATCGTGTCCAACTCCAGCATCCGGGTGGTCGGCCGGCTCGACGCCGCGGAGGCCGGCCGCCCCGAGTACGGGTTCCTGCCGCCCAGCCAGCGGACCCGGGCCACCCTGGCCAAACCGGGCACCATGTTCGTCTCCCAGCCGGAGATCCCGGTGCCGCTGGCCGTCGAGTTCCCGTTCCCGGCCTGGGCCACCCGGCAGTCCGAATGCGGCACCCCGCCCCCGGCGCCGGCCACCCGACCCGCGGCGTCGGCGTTCAGCCGGCTGCCCGACGACGACCCACCGCCGTTCTGAGGACCGAGACCATGCGATTCCTGCACACCGCCGACTGGCACATCGGCAAGACCCTCAAGGGCCGCAGCCGGCTCGACGAGCAGCGCGCGGTGCTCGGCCAGATCATCGGCCACGCCCGCGAGCACCAGGTCGACGCGGTGCTGATCGCCGGCGACCTGTACGACACCTCCGCGCCCACCCCGGACGCGCAGCAACTGGTCGTGCAGGCGCTGCTGGCCCTGCGGGACAGCGGGGCCAAGGTCATCGCCATCGCCGGGAACCACGACAACGCCGCCACTTTCGATGCCTACCGGCCGCTGATGGACGCGGTCGACATCACCCTGGTCGGCCGGGTCCGGACCGCCGAGAAGGGCGGTGTGGTCAGCTTCGACGCCCGCAGCACCGGCGAGCGGGTCAACGTCGCGGTGCTGCCGTTCCTGTCCCAGCGGTACGCGATCAAGGCCGCCCAACTGGTCGCGGCGACCCCGGCCGAGCTGTCCCGGGAGTACGACGCGATGGTCCGCGAGGTGATCGACGCGCTCGCCGAGTCGTTCACCCCGGACGCGGTGAACGTGATGATGGCCCACCTGACCGTGGTCGGCGGCACCTTCGGCGGCGGCGAGCGGGCCGCCCAGTCGATCTTCGAGTACCACGTGCCGGCGACGGCGTTTCCGCACGACGCGCACTACGCCGCGCTCGGGCACCTGCACCGCCGGCAGACCATGCCCGCGCCCGCCCCAGTCGTCTACAGCGGGGCGCCGCTGCCGGTGGACTTCGGCGAGCAGGACAACACCTCGGTCGTCTGCCTGGTGCAGGCCACCCCGGGCACCCCGGCGGAGGTCACCGACCTGCCGATCACCGCCGGCCGGCGGCTACGCACGGTCCGCGGCACGGTCGACGAGATCGTCGCGCAGGCAGACGAATTCGGTGACGACTACCTGCGCGTCTACATCCGGGAACCGGCCCGTGCGGGGCTGCGGGAGGAGATCACCGACGTGCTGCCGAACGCGTTGGAGGTGCGGATCGATCCTGAGTTCGCCGTGTCGATCGCCGACCGGCAGCCCGCCACCGACCACCGGGACAGGTCGCCGGCCGAGTTGTTCGCCGATTTCTGCGCGGCCCGGAATGTCGCCGACCAGCGGGTGCAGAAGCTGTTCGAGCGACTGCACGACGAGGTCACCGGCGCGGGACGGGAGTAGGCCCATGCGACCGGTGCGCCTGGAACTGAACGGCTTCGCCGCCTTTCGCGACGAGGCGGTGGTCGACTTCACCGACACCGACTTCTTCGTGCTGGTCGGTGCCACCGGCTCGGGCAAGTCGACGGTGATCGACGCCCTCACCTTCGCCCTGTACGGCACGGTGCCGCGGTGGAATCACCGCAGCATGGTGATGTACGGGCTGGCGCCGACCGCCACCCAGGGCAAGGTCGCGCTGGTCTTCGACGTCGGGGACCAGCGGTACCTCGTCGCCCGTGAGTTGCGCCGCACCAAGGCCGGGGTGCACGTGCGCAACGCCCGGCTGGACCGGTTGGTCGATCCCACCGCGTCCGGCGGGGTCGACGACGAGATCGAATCCGTCGCCGCCGACAGCGGCGTCACCCCGGCGGTGGAGAAGCTGCTCGGCCTGCCCTACGAGCACTTCTGCCAGTGCGTCGTGCTGCCCCAGGGCGAGTTCGCCGACTTCCTGCGGGCCAAGCCGGCCGACCGGCGCACGATCCTGCTGCGCCTGCTCGGCGCCGGGCTCTACGGCGACATCGGCCAGCGCGCCAACAATCTGGCCCGGGAGGCCGGGGTGAAGGCCGAACTGCTCGCCGCCCAGGTCGAGGAGCTGGCCGACGCCACCGACGCCGCGGAAGACGCTGCCGCGCAACGGGAGACGGCGCTGCGGGCGCTCGCCGGAACGGTGCGGGACGAGGTGCCGCGACTGCGGTCGGCGGAGCGGGCGCTGGAACAGGCGCAGGACCATCTGGACGGCATCGTCGCCGAACGCGACCTGCTGACCGGAATCGCCGCGCCGCCCGAGGTGGCCGAACTGGACGCCGCCCACGCCCTCGCCGAATCGACCCTGACGGCCGCCGATGCCGCCGAGGCGACGGCCCGGGCGGCCGACCGCGCCGCCCGGGATCGACTGGCCGCGGCGCCGGACCGGCGGCCGCTGGAGCAGGCGCTCCGCGACCACGCCGAGTTGGGCCGGGTCACCGACGCGGTGCCCGGTGCCGAGGAGGCGACCCGGGAGGCGGCCGATGCACTGGCCCGGAGCAGCACGGAGGCGGCCGCGGCCGGGGCGGCGCTGGAGCAGGCCCGGCTCGACCGGGACATTGCCCGCGGCACCCTGGCCGACCTGAACGCCCAGTCCGAACGGCTCACCGCGGAGCTCGAGGTGCTGGACGCGGTCGTGGTGCCCGACGGCCTGCTCGAACTGGCCGGACGGACATCGGAGGCCGCGCAGCGAGTGTCGGCGAGCGCCGGTGCGCTGGCCGCGGCGCAGGAGCGGGAGATCGCCGCCCAGGAGGCCGCCGCGGCGGCCCCGGCCCGGGGGCCGGTGGAGGAATCGCTGCGGTTGACCGCCGAGCTGGCCGAGGCGCAGCGAACCGTGTCCCCGTTGGAGCGCGGGCACGCCGACGCGGCCGAGGCGCTGCGGGTCGCCGCCGAGACGGTGGCCGCGGCGGAACGGGAACGGGATGAGGCCCGGGCGGCTCGGGAGCACGCATCGGTCACCCACCGGGCCGCCGCCCTGCGGTCGGGGCTGGTCGCCGGCGCGCCGTGCCCGGTGTGCGACCAGGTGGTGACGACCCTGCCGGAGGCGAAGGACGAGCCCGAACTCGCCGCCGCCGACCAGGCCCTTCGACAACGAGACCGGCGGGTCACTACCGCCCGTGCCGAGCACGCAGCGGCGTCCGCGGCCGAGACCCAGGCCGGCACCCGCCTCGACGCCGCCCGGCAGCAGGTCGCCGGGCTGACCGAACGGCTGGCCGACCGCCCGCACGACCCGGCGGCCCTCCGGCAGACCCTGGCCGAGATCGACGCGTTGGACGCCGAGGTCCGGTCGTCGTCGGCGCAGGCGCGGGCGCGGCGGGCCGATCACGACAAG
>JBDHZW010000257.1:0-7599 GCA_039812105.1 Nakamurella sp. | reverse complement strand
CCAGGGCCCGGTCAGCGCGCAGAGCATGCCGAGGATCAGGGCCGGCGCGACGACCGGCGCCACCAGCAGGTTGGCCAGCACGCCGACCATCGAGATCGACCCGCTGATCAGCACGATCACCGGCATCGTGACGACCTGGGCGGCCACCGGGATGGCCAGCAGGTCCGCCCAGCCCGCCGGCACCCCGCGCCGTTGCAGCACCGTCGACCACAGCGGCGCCAGCAGGATGAGCCCGCCGGTGGCCAGCACGGACAGGGCGAACCCGGCGCTGAGCGCGAGGTCCGAGTCGAGCAGCAGCAGGGCGATGGCCGCCGCGGCCAGCGCCGGCAGGCTCGACCGGGTGCGCCCCGCGAACAACGCCAGCACCCCGACGCCGCCCATCACCGCGGCCCGCAGCACCGACGGCGCCGGGCCGACCAATATCACCAGGCCGACCAGGGTCACCGCACCGCCGACCGACGCGCTCCGCGGCCCGAACCGGCGCATCGCGACGATCACCGCCCCGCACAGGATCGCGAAGTGCGACCCGGACACCGCCAGCAGATGGCTGACGCCGGTGGCCTTGGCGTCGGCGTCCAGCTGCTCGTCGATGCCGCTGGTGTCGCCGACCACCAGACCCGGCAGCAACCCGGCGGCGTCGCCGGTGAGCCCGGACGCATTCTCGCGCAGGGTGTGCCGGATCGACCCGGCAATCACGAAGGCCGGTGCGGCGTCGCCCAGGATGTCGGGCGGGTCCCGGGCGGTCAGCGAGATCGTCGGCAGGCCGGAGAACTCCGACGCGGCCAGGCGCCCGGCGACGTGCACCGTCTGCCCGGGCAACAGGCCGGCCCAGGCCGGCCCGTTGCCCATCACCCCGACCGCGACGGTGCTCGTCGAACCTCGTCCGGCCACCTCGACGACGGCCACCTCGATGTCCACCCGCCACCGCCGCTCGTCATCCGGTGACTGTGGCGACGATGGCGACGGGGTGTCCGGTGCCGCGAACCCGCCGGCGACGGCCCGCGGGAATCCGCTGACCGATCCGGTCAGGTGCGCGAACGATCGCTGCTGGGCCGCGGCCGTCACCGGGTCGGAGGCCCGTTCGGCCTGCCGCAGGCCGGTGATCGCGAGCGCCGCCACGAAGAAGGCCACCAACGCAAGCCAGCCGGTGAATCCGCGCGGTCGGGCCACCAGCACCGCAACGATCGCGAGGCCGCCGAGTGCGGCCGCCCACCAGGCGGTCTTCGGTCCGGCCAGCAGACCCAGGAGGGTTCCGATCCAGAGTGCCGCGGCCGCCGGGACCAGCCGCAGATCGGGCGGGACGGCGTTCTCCTCGTCCTGCGCTGCACGAGGCACCTCACCCCACCGTCACCAGGGCGGAGATCTGCGCGTACCGGGACGGCCCAATTCCGCTGATCTCCTGCAGTTGCTCGACACTGGTGAATTTCCCGTTGGACTCGCGCCAGGCGATGATGTTCTGCGCCATCACCGGCCCGACACCTGGCAGGGTGTCCAGGGCGGCCTCGTCGGCGGTGTTCAGGTTGACCAAACCCGCCGGGACCGATCCGGACGCGCTCGACCCGGCGGGCGCCACAACGGTCGGAGCCGCAGCGGCCGAACCCGTGTCGGTGACCACCACGGAGTCGCCGTCGGCCAGCTTGGCGGCGAGGTTCATCCCGGTCAGATTCGCGCCATCCACCGTGCCGCCGGCCGCCGCGATCGCGTCCGCCACCCGGGAGTCGGCCGGCAGGTGGACGACGCCCGGGTTGACCACCAGACCGGTGACCGACACGACGATCTCGCCGGCCGGTACCGCGCTCGCCGAGGCGGACGACGCGGACGACGGTGCGGCAGACCCGGCCGGGGCCGTCGAACCGATCGCACCCGTCGACGACCCGGTGTCGGACACCGCGGCCACCGTGGCCGTCTCGATCGGTCGGGGTTCCGGGCGGTCCCGCCAGACCCCGACCGCCGCCGCCGTCGCGGCCAGCGCGGCGACCAGAACCAGCACGATCATCCCCCGCCGCCCCGGATCGACCCGGGCGTTGCGCATCGGCTCGGGCACCCACAGCTCGGCGAACCGGCCCCAGCGACCGTTGATCCGATGCCGCCGGGGCTCAATTGCCTCTTCGGCGGTCGCCTGCTCGGCGCCGACATCGTCCTCGTCGAGCGTCTGCTCGCCGACATCGACCGTCTGGTCGCCGAATTCGGCCCCCTCATGACCGGCCACATCCTGGTCCCCCGGGCCATCGACATCGGCCCAGCCGCCGGACTCCTCGATGTCCCCGTCAAAGGGGTCGTCCCGTTCGTCCGGCTCCTCCAGCTCCTTCGCGGCCCGATGCCGACCACCCGGCGATGGCGGTGCCCACCGGGCCGCCAGCTCGTCGGCAACCGGCAGCTCGGGCACCCACCCTCCGAACCCGGCGGTCGCATATGGCTCGGGCTCAGGTTCCGCAGGCTGCGGCCGTCCGCCGCCCGCGTCACGACGACGTCGCAACGGGGCCAGGCGGTCTCGGGGATCGGGTCGGGCACGCACGGATCCGACGGTAGGCACCAGGACCCGCCCGTCGACGCCGCCGGCCGAAAATGTGGACAGATTCGGGCATGTGGACAAAACCCGGGGTCAGTCCCCGATCAGTCCCCGATCACTTCGCCGGCCACCCACCGGGCAACCCCGTCCGGGTACGGCGAGCCCAGGATCAGCACCACGTGCCGGAACCCGGCGGCCACCGCCTCGGCGATCGCCTTCCGGGTCGAGCCGGGATCGTCGTAGGCGACCGGGAGGGCCACCGAGCGGGTGATCGCGGCCGGATCGCGGCCGATCTTCTCGCAGAACCGGTCGAGCAGGGCGCTGCGGCCGATCATGTCGTCGATGTCGCCGCCGGGGATGTTCCAGATGTCGGCGTGCTCGGCGACCACGCGCAGCGTCGCCGCCGACCGGCCGCCGATCACGACCGGCGGGTGCGGCCGCTGCACCGGCTTGGGATTGCCGAACGCCCCGGTCAGCTGCACGTACTCGCCGTCGAAGTCGAACGGCCGGTCGGCGGTCCACAGTCGCCGGATCACCGTGCAGGCCTCCGCCAGCCGGCCGACCGCCGCGCCGGTGTCGTGGAAGGGCAGGCCGTGCGCCGCATACTCGCGCCGGGCCAGCGGATGCGAAGGCCGCGAACCGACCCCGATGCCGAAGTCCAGCCGCCCGCCCGACACCACGTCGACCGTGGTGGCGATCTTCGCCAGCATGGCCGGCGGCCGGAACCGGTTGCTGGTCACCATGATTCCCAGCCGCAATCGTTCCGTGCGGGCGGCCAGCGCCGACAGCAGGGTCCAGCCCTCCAGGATCGGCCCGTACGGATCACCGGCGATCGGCATCAGATGATCGAACAACCAGGCGTGCTCGATCTCCGGGATGGCATCGGCCTCCGACCAGACCCGCAGGATGTCGCGACAGTCCACGTTCTGGGGGGCCGTCATGATCCCGAAGCGGGCGTCGGGCGGATTCGTCGCCACGATGGCCTCCGTTCTGGCACCATGTCGAAGCGGAACAACGCTCCGATCACCATACGGAGCATCGTTCCGCTTTGCAATGGGAGGGAGGGTCGCGGTGAGCATCGAGCGAGCGCACACCGGACGGCCACGAAAGCGGGCCGACGCCCGGCGCAACGAGCAGACCCTGCTCGACGCGGCCGCCGCGGTGTTCGTCACGTCCGGGGTCGACGCGCCCGTCCGGGAGATCGCCACCGCGTCCGGTGTCGGCATGGGCACCATCTACCGGCACTTCCCCACCCGCGCCGACCTGATCGTCGCCGTCTACCGGCATCAGGTGCAGGCCTGTGCCGAGGCCGGACCCCACCTGCTGGCGACCAGCGACGACCCCTTCCAGGCGTTGTCCCGCTGGGTGGACCTGTTCGTCGACTTCCTGGTCACCAAGCACGGTCTGGCCGCCGCGTTGCGCTCGGACCAGGCGCAGTTCCAGACCCTGCACGCGCACTTCCTGGACCGGCTGGTTCCCGTCGCCGCCGACCTGCTCGACGCCGCCCGCCGGGACGGAGAGGTCAAGCGGGAGGTGGACGCTTACGAACTGCTGCGGGGCATCGGCAACCTGTGCGCCGGCGCCGGTGGCGACGACCGCTACGACGCCCGGCGGATGGTCGGCGTGCTCCTCGCCGGCCTGCGGCAACCGAACTGAGCCGGCCGGACCGCGTCAACCCGGCAACCGCTCAACCCGGCAACCGCTCAGCCCGGCAACCCCAGTTTGTCGGCCACCGCGGTCAACGCGGGCAGCGGGTCGCCGCCCGGCCCGGTCAGCACCTGCGCACACACGTGGTCGGCGCCGGCGTCCAGGTGTGCGGTCAGACCGGCGGCCAGCGTCGCGGCGTCGCCGTGCACGGCCAGCGCATCGACCACGGCGTCGCTGCCGCCGTCGGCCAGATCCTCGTCGGACCACCAGAATCGCTTGAGGTTGTTCACGTAGTTGACCCGGGACAGGTAGTACGCCACCGTCGGCCGAGCGACGGCCCGGGCCCGGGCGGCGTCCGTGTCGAACACGATCTTCTGCTCGGGCGCCAGCAACGGGCCGGTTCCCAGTTCCGCCCGGGCGAAGCGGGTGTGTTCCGGGGTGGTGAAGTAGGGGTGCGCACCGCGCGTCCGCTGCGCCGACAGCCGCAGCACCCGTGGGCCGAGGGCGGCCAGCACCCGCCCGGACGCCGGGACACCGGCGGCGTCGAGCCGGTCGAGGTAGTCCACGATGGTCCGGTACGGACTGCGATACCCGGCCGTCGCCTCCCGATGCCCGATCCCCACCCCCAGCAGGAACCGGTCCGGAAAGTCGGCGGCCAGGCGGTGATACGCCGACGCGGCGTCCGCGGCGGTGGTCGCCCACATGTTGACCACGCCGGTCGCGACGACGATCCGGTCGGTCGCCGCGAGCAGCTCCGGCACCGGGCTCAGGTCGCCGGTCGGCGACGCGCCCACCCAGATCGCGCCGTAACCGAGGTCCTCGATCCGCCGGGCCAGGGCGCCGTCAATCCGGTCCTTGTGCCGCCAGACCCCGAACTGTCCGAGTTCCACTGTCCCTCACCGACTCCCGTCCGCGACCCGGACGATCGCCCGGGCCATCCGATCGGCCGCGCCCGCCGGCGCCTGCGGCAGCATCAGCGACGGCTCCACCAGCTCCAGCTCCAGCACCGCCGGGGCGCCGTCGTCGTCCTGCACGAGATCCACTCGAGCGTAAAGCAACTCGTCGCGCGGGAACGGGATCGCATCCAGCACCGCCTCGGCCACCGATATTTCGGCCGCCGACGGCGCCGCGGGGTGCAACTTCTCGGTGGCGAACAGCTTGTCCTCGCTCGCCCGCTCCCCCGGAACGAGCAGCGCCTCCTTGATCACCGCGTGGCTGTACCGGCCGTCGACGAAGACCAGCGCGGTCTCGCCGCGCTCGTCGACACTGGCCACGTACGGCTGCACCATGATCGTGCGGCCCCGATCGAGCAGCCGCCGGGCGTGCCCGAGCGCGATCGCCTGCTCGTCGATCCCGTACCGGGCCGTGTTGCGGCTGCCCGCCGAGACGGTCGGCTTGACCACGAACGGCACGAGGTCGGGCAGCACCGGCCGATCGCCCGGCACGAAGAACGACGTCGGCACCACCGGCAGCGCCAGATCGGCCAGGTCCCGCAGGTAGATCTTGTCGCTGTTCCACCGGACGACGTCCGGCCGGTTGCGCAGCCGGGTCACCGCTTCGGTGGCCGCCGCCCAGTCCAGGAACTCGTCCCGGCGCATCGTGTAGTCCCAGGTGGACCGCAGGACCACCACGTCGAACGACGCCCAGTCGAGCCCGTCGTCGTCCCAGACGACGACTGCCGGGTCCGCGCCGAGCGAGCGGATCGCGGGCAGCAGGAACGCCTCGTCGTCGTCCGTGCCCAGCGCCGGCGTTGCCGACACGATCGCGACACGCATGGTCGCGAGCCTAGCCGGACCGGTTCAGACCGCGATCGAGGCGTGCTGCGGCGACCGTCCGAGGTAGTGCAGCAGTGACCGGTGGGCCGGCTCGCCCGCCTGCGCCGGAACCTCGGGGCCGAAAATGCCCGGCTGCCGGAAGGCGTCGATGCCGGTGGCCCGCATGGTGGCCAACAGCTCCGCCGCCAGTTCCTCGTCGACGGCCGCCTCCTGTCCGGTCGCGACCGCGAGATCCACCCCGTGGACCACGATCTCGGTGAGATGGATGGTGGTGGCCAGCGGTCCCGGCACGTCGCCAACGGCCAGCGCAAAGGTCAGGTCGCCGACGCCGGCCCGCGACCATGCCCGCGCGTCCGCCGCCGCCGCGGATCGGTAGGCCGCTCGCGGGTCGTCGCCCAGCCAGTCGGTGCCGTCGTGGTCGAGGACCGGCCGATCCTCGATGAGGGCAGAGAAGATCCGCAGGCCGCCCACCAGGTGATTGACCAGGGTCCGCACGCTCCAGTCGGCGCAGGGGGTGGGCAGCGCCCACTGGTCGGCGCGGACCCCGTCCACGATGACGCCGGTGGCCGCCAGGGCCCGTCCGATACGGCTCGTCCCGATCTCCACTTGAGGTTCCTTTCATCTGTAAGCTTATTGCTGTAAGGTAACTTCCATGGGCCCGGACGTCAATCCCCGACAGCGGAATCGCCGCGGCCAGGGCCGCCTGCTGCGGGACGAGATCCTGACCGCCGCCGCTGCCCTGCTGACCGAATCCGGCAGCGAGGACGCGGTCACGCTCCGCGCGGTCGCCCGCCGGGCCGGCATCGCCGCACCCTCGATCTACTCGCACTTCACCGATCGTGAGGCGATTGTGGAGGAGCTCATCAGGCGGGGCTTCGACGAACTCACCGCCGCGGTTCGCGCTGCCGCGGACGCCGATCCGGCCCGCCCACTGCGCGCGGCCTGCCGGGCCTACCTGGACTTCGCGACCGCCAACCCGGCCGGCTACCGTCTGCTGTTCGATCGTCGTCGACGCGCCGACAGCCGGCTCACCGACCCGCGCCCGGCGGCCGAACTGCTCGGTGCCGACGCCTTCGGCACGCTCGTCCGGCTGATCGCCCGGCCCGGAGCGGCGGACGGGGATGCCGAGCGGGACGCGGCGGCCCTGTGGGTCGCGCTGCACGGGTACGCCACGCTGCGGCAGAGCGTGCCCGCGTTCCCCTGGCCCGATGACGAGCAGATGCTGACCATGCTGATCGACCGGATCGTCCAGGGCCCTCAGGTGCCGGCGACCTGATCCTCACCGCGCGGCAGCACCAGCCCGCTGAGCCCGGCGTTGTACGAGTGCAGCCGCCACGCCCCGGCGTACCGGTGCAGCACCACCCAGTGGCAGTTGCCGATGCCGACCAGGGTGCCCCAGGAGTCCTCGGGCAGCGCCAGCAGCCGCCCGGTCAGGCCCACGATGGTGCCGCCGTGCGAGACCAGCAGGGCCCGCGACACGGTGCCCGCGTCCAGCTCGTAGACCACGGCGGCGGCCCGGGCGGCCACCTGCCATCGTGACTCGCCGTCGGGCGGCGACGCGTGGGCCGAGGTGGTCCGCCAGTCGTTCCACTCCCGCGACCAGTTCTCGACCACCTGGTCCCGGGTCAGCCCCTCCCACCGGCCCATCGACGTCTCCCGCAACCGCGG
>JBDHZW010000256.1:0-7612 GCA_039812105.1 Nakamurella sp. | reverse complement strand
GACCCGCCGCCAGACCGACCGGTGCCCCGAGCGGCACCGCGGCCAGGCGCCCGCCCGCACCGACGGCCCGGTCGAGGGCGGACGCCGCGGCCCGGGTGAGGGTGAAGGCGCTCGCGCCGAAGCCGGTCACCGCCGTGCGCCAGGCGACCTGCCGGGCCATCCCCCGCCGGATCGGCTCGTCCGGCCGGCGGACCAGCGCGCGGTGCACGGCCACGCCCAGCGGGATGATCGCCAGATCCACCATGAAGGTGGTCCGCCGGTGCCGATCCCCGGCGGCGCCGTCCGAGCGACCGGCAACGGCGGACGCGAGCGCCTCGATGCTGTCCTGGGCCGCGACGGACAGGACGTAGGACAGCGTCGTCCCGATGCCGGTGACGACGGCCTGGTCCAGCAGGCTGCGGGGAACCAGCGACGGCTCGAACGTCCCAGGGGCGACCGCGGCCGCGATCAACAGGCCGGTCTGATCGCCCGGGCCGGCCAGCTCGGCCACCCATCGCTGGATATCCATGTCCGGCTGCTCCTGCCCGCCCCTGGTGAAGGTTGCTGTGTGAATCATGACCGGAACGCCGGTGCTCGGCACCCCCGTGGCGGCCCGACGAACCAGGTTCGCCCGAACCGGATGAGGCAGCCGGGGGGCCGGCGGGAGGATGGTGACGGCCCAAGGGAGTAGCAGCACACGTCCAGGGAGCCCCTGCCATGCCGCTCGACACGTTCTTGTTGATCGCCGCCCAGTACGACAACGAGGAGGCCGCGCTGGCCGACTACGACGCGGTCAAGGCGGTGTACCACACCCACGAACTGATCGACACGTTCGACGCCGCCGTCGTCAGCAAGGCGGCCGACGGGAAGGTCCGCATCGTCAAGCGCCACGAACAGCCGACCCGGGATGCGGCCAAGGGCGGCCTCGGCGTCGGGCTCGCCGTCGGCGCCCTGGTGGCACTGTTCCCCGCGGTCGGCCTGGCCGCGGGCCTGCTGGTGGGCGGTGCGGCCGGGGCCGGGGTCGGCGCGGTGGCCGGGCATGCGGCGGCCGGCCTGAGCCGCAACGACCTCAAGGAACTGGGCGAGTTGCTGGACGCCGGGCAGAGCGGGTTCGTGCTGGTCGCGGCCAGCGACCTGCAGGACCAGCTGACCAAGGCCATCACCCGCGCGGACAAGACGGTGGAGAAGCCGTTACGGGCGGATCCGGACGCGGTGAGCGCCGAACTGGCCACCCTGAGCTGACCGGCTGACAGTGCCGACCGGCTGACGGTTGCCGACCGGCTGACGGTGCCGACCGGCTGACGGTGCCGAACACGGCGGTGTGCTCGGCGCCCGGCCGGGGACGTTCCGGGGGCTCAGGCCACCTTCTCGTCGTCGGTGGCGGCGGACTCCGGAGTGCTGATCACCTCGAACGTGGTGGCGTCGGCCATCGAGACGGTCTCGTTGTCCCACAGGATGCGGGCTCGGGCCGGCAGCCCGTACCGGGGCGGCGCCACGTTGACCACCAGACCGGTCAGGCCGACGCTGACGCAGACGTCGTCGACGTGCGAGCGGACGCGGTCGCCGATCCGCAAGGCCCGTGGGCGCGGGGCGGCGGGCTCGTCGGCCGACGGCTGCGCGGCCGGCTCCGCCGCGGCCGGACGGCCGAGCGCCGCCAAGGCGCTGTGCTTCGCTTCGCCGATCGGTGCGGCCGCCAGCGCCGGCAGGCCCTGGTCGACGGGCATCGGTTCGTTCGTGGTCATCGGGTCGCCCCCTTCGGGTCGTCGCGGTTTCCACTTAAGAGTGGGCGACGTTCCGTCTCGGACGAATAAGACAATGTTTCTCGCAGGTGAACCCGCAGTTGCGTTCGTCACAGCAGCCTCCGCCGGCGGCCCGCCGGTCGACCGCCCGCCACCGGAGTTCGTGTTTCACGATGAACACGAGGTGCGGCAGAGTGGGCTCGGTGGACGATCTGATCACCCTGGCCGCCGCCTTCCGGGCCGGTGACCTCTCGCCCGCCGAGCACGTCGCCGACGTCCTGGACCGGCTCGCCGCCGACCCGTACAACACGGTGATCACCCTGGACGCGGAACGCGCGATCGACCGCGCGCGGCACCTGACGCAGGAGTCGGCCGCCGGCCACTGGCGTGGCCCTCTGCACGGAATCGCCGTCGGCGTCAAAGATCTCATCGACGTCGCGGGCCTGCCGACGCGTTGCGGGTCGAACGTGCTGGCCGACGCGGCCCCGGCCGGGCAGGACGCCCCGGTGGTCGCCGCCCTCCGGTCCGCCGGTGTCGTGGTCGTGGCCAAGACCCACACGCAGGAGTTCGCGCACGGCCCCACCGGCGACGTCGCGGCGACCGGCCCGGCGCGCAACCCGCACGATCCGGCCCGGATCACCGGAGGCTCGTCGTCGGGCTCGGCCGCGGCGGTCGCCGCCGGGCACCTTCCGCTCGCCCTCGGCACCGACACCGGCTGCAGCGTCCGCACTCCCGCCGCCCTGTGCGGCGTGGTCGGGCTCAAGCCGGGCTTCGGACGGCTGAGCACGGCCGGGGTCTTCCCGCTGGCCGAATCCCTGGACCACGTCGGCCTGCTGACCGCGGACGCGGCCGGCGCGACCGCCGCCTGGGCGGTGTTGGCCGGGGCCGCTGACGATCCGGTCGACCCCGTCGACCCGGGCGCCCTGCGGGTCGGCGTCCTGGTCGACGACTACTGGCAACCGGCGGACCCGGCCATCGCACCGTGGGTGAACACCGCCGTCCGGACGCTCGAGCGAAGCGGCGCACGGGTGGTCGAGGTGCGCACGCCGATGATCTCCGCCCTCGTCGAGACCTATCCGGTGATCGTCGGGAACGAGGCCTACGCGACGCACGCCCGCTGGCTCGCCGAACGGGGCGAGGACTACCAGCCGCTGATCCGCGAACGACTGATGGGGTTCGCCGATCGGCCCGCCCGCGAATACATCGGTGCGCTGCGCGCCCGGCGCCGGCTGGTCCCGGAGTTCCGGTCGGCCGTCGGGGACGTCGACGTGCTGGTGCTGGCCACCACCCGGCTGCGGGCGACCCCCATCGGCGTGCCGTCGGTGCCGGTCGGCGATGTCGACGTCCCGGTGCGGCCGGCGCTGCTGGCGCTCAATTCGCCGTTCAACCTGGCCGGCTGGCCGGCGGTGTCCGTTCCGGCGCCGGTGAGCGGCCTGCCGATCGGCATCCAGATCGTCGGGGTGCGCCTGGACGAGCGGGGTGTGCTGGACGTGGCCGCCGCCCTGGAAGGTGCGTGGCCCTGATCGCTCCGCCGGGAACCGGTCCGGCGGCGGGCGGCGGGCGGTCCGGATCGCCGCGAGCACGGTGACGGTCGGATCCACTCCGGACCGGCCGGGTCAGTCCCGGGCGAACAGGCCGACGAACCGGCCGAGCAGGTTGGGCGTATCGGTGATCCCGCTCGCCCGGGCCGCGGCCAGGACCGCGTCGGCCTCGTCCGGCGGGAAGTAGCCGGCGTACCGGTAGGCCTCGATCCGGGTGGCCAGCCCCGCCAGGTCCAGCTCCGGATGGAACTGCGTCGCGTAGACCCGGGTGCCGATCCGGAAGGCCTGCACCGGGCAGGCGGCCGAGGAGGCCAGCGGCACCGCCTGCGGCGGCAGTTCGCGGATCGCCTCCTTGTGTCCGACATAGGCACCGAACACGGGTCCGGCCTCGGCGAACAGCGGGTCGGCGCGGCCGGCCGGGCTCACCTCGACCTGGATTCCGCCGATCGGTTCGCCGAAGGTCCGGTCCACCACCGCGCCCTGGTGTCGACCCAGCGTGCCGATCCCGTAACAGCAACCGAGGAAGGGAAAGTCGCGTTCGACCACCTCGTCCAGCAGGGTCGCCAGCTCGGCCTCGACCCGGCGCTGGACGGCCGACTTGGCGTCCTCGGGGTCGCTGGCCTGGAACGGGCCGCCGCCCAGGATCACCCCGGACCAGTCGCCCAGTTCCACCTCACCCAACGGACGCCGTTCCAGCCGCACCCGCACCAGGTCCGGTTCGGCCAGCCCGGTGCGCCCGAGCATGGCCGCGTATTCGTCGTCGGCGGCGACGTCCTCGGCGCGAATCGCCAGCAACAGGAAGGGCTTCACGAGACACGAAGATATCGATAGGCTAGATGGCTAGACAGGGACAGACATGTCCGATCAACTTAGTGGTGCCGCCCGATCGGTGGAGCGCGCCACGAACGAGGGGACGGCTTGTGACCGCATCAGACATGTTCAGCCTCGGCGAATCGATCCGCAACGAGGACTACCTGCTGGCCACCTACTACCTGACCATGCCCGCGGACGCGGACGTGCTGGCCAAGGCGACCGGGTACGCGGTGGGCCAGACCATCGGCACCTGGATCGAGGTGCCCGGGGTCACCGACGAGATGCGGCGCCGGCACCGCGGGCGGGTGGTCAGGGTGTTGGAGGCGCCGCCCGTCGACCTGACCACCCAGTCCGCGCCGACCAGCGGGTACTTAATCCAGATCGCGCTGCCCACCGTCAATTTCGGCCCATCGGTGCCGATGATGCTGGCCACCGCGATCGGCAACGACGTGTCCACCTCGGTGCAGGCCAAGCTGGTGGACATCGAGATCCCCGATTCCCTGGCCCGCGAGCTGGTCGGGCCCCGCTTCGGCATCGACGGGGTGCGCACGCTGGTCGGGGTGGCCGACCGGCCGCTGGTGCTGAACATGATCAAGCCGTGCACCGGCCTCACCCCGGAGCAGGGTGCGTCGATCTTCTACGACACCGCCCTGGGCGGCGTCGATCTGATCAAGGACGACGAACTGCTCGGCAACCCGCCGTTCTCGCCGGTAGTCGATCGGGTGAGGGCGTACCTGGCCGCCGCGGAGCGGGCCCGGGACGTCACCGGACGGGACGTCGTCTACATCCCGAACGTCACCGACCGGCCGGACCGGCTGCTGGACACCGCCCGGCGGGCCGTCGACGCCGGGGCGCGGGCGGTGATGATCGCGTACGCGAGCGCCGGCTACGGCGCGCTGCAGAGCCTGGCCGAGGTGATCGACGTGCCCATCCTGGCCCACTACGCGGGCGCGACGCCGTACTTCCAGGGGGCCGGGACCGGCCTGTCGGCCCCGATCACGCTGGGCATGCTGCCCCGGCTGGCCGGCAGCGACATGGCGTTGACGATCACCCCGTACGGCGGGTATCCGCTGCGCCGCCTGCAATATCTCAAGACCGTCCAGCAACTCCGGCTGCCCCGCCCGCACGTCGCGCCGACGTTCCCGGTGGTCGGCGGCGGGGTGCACCCGGGCACGGTGCAGACCTATCTGGACGAGCTGGGTCCGGACATCGTCCTGGGTGCCGGCGGGGCCATCCAGGGACACCCGGACGGCGCGGCGGCCGGTGCGGACGCAATGCGGCAGGCCATCGACGCGGTGATGGCCGGGCGGTCCGTGGTCGACGCCGGCCGGGAGCATCCGGCCCTGGGCCGGGCCCTGGAACGCTTCGGCGCCTCCGTCTGACCGCCCGACGCGGGCGGGATCCCGGGCCCGCCCGACGCGTCGGGTGAACGGTTCCGGACGTGGAGACGAGCGGAATCGAACCGCCAACCCCCGCCTTGCAAAGGCGGTGCTCTGCCAATTGAGCTACGTCCCCGCAACGCCCGCCGGGCCGCGCCGGCGGGCGGAACGGTGCTAGCGCGCGGTTCCCGGGTAGCCGGTGGTCGGCTTGGTCGCCTCGTCCCAGAGCGCGGCTTCGGCCGCCGCGGCCTGCCGGCGTCGCTGGACCAGGAACGCGATGCCGCCCAGCACCGCGAGCAGCAAGAGGATTTTCTTCATGGACACCATCCAACACGACCCGGGACCCGACCGGTCGCCGAGTGCCGCTGTCGACCGTAGCGCACCGGCGATCCGCCCGGCGCTCGTTGACGGGGTGGGCCTAAGTGGACTTGAACCACCGACCTCTTCCTTATCAGGGAAGCGCTCTAACCGACTGAGCTATAGGCCCTCGTACTGCTCCGACACCCAAGAGTCTGACGCGGCAGCGCGGTCCACCATACCCAACGGGGCGGTCCAGAACGAAATCAGCGGCGCGCCCGGGTGGACTGCTCAACGAGCCGACGGTCCGCCGCTCGGAACGGCGGCCACTCAGGCTGCCGGCTCGGTCCGCGCACCGGATCGTTCCCGGATCAGCGCACCGAAGGCGAGCGCCAGCGGCAGCATCAGCACCCCGTAGACCGCGGCCGGCAGCGACAGCTCCACCGAGTTCAGCACGGTCTGGGCCACCACGATGGCCAGGGTGGCGTTGTGCAGGCCGATCTCGAACGACGTCGCGATCGCCTGCCGGCGCGGCGCCCCGAACCACCGCGGCACCAGGAACCCGATGCTCAGGCTGATCAGGCAGAACAGCACGGTGATCAGGCTGAGCCGGCCGAACTCGGCGGCCAGCAGGTCCCAGTTCGCGGCGATCGCCCCGATCAGCACCAGGATCAGGATCGTCAGGGAGGCCACCCGGACCGGCCGGTCCAGCCGCTGCGCCAGCGGCGGCCGCCGGGACCGGATCAGCATGCCCAGGGCCACCGGCAACAACACGACGGCGAACACATCGAAGGCGGTCTGCAGATGGGTGCCGACCCGCCCGGCGGACGTGCCGAAGTAGTCGTCGGCCAGATTGACCACGATCGGCAGGGTGACCAGCGACAGGATCGAGTTCACCCCGGTCAGGCTGACGTTCAGGGCCACGTCCCCCCGGAACAGATGGCTGACCAGGTTCGCCGTCGTTCCGCCCGGGGCCGCCGCCAGCAGCAGCATGCCCACCGCCAGTTCCGGCGGCAGCGCGAAGGCCAGCACCAGGGCGAAGCAGACCAGCGGCAGCACCAGGATCTGGCAGGCGAGGGCGATCACCGTGACCTTCGGGTGTCGCAGGATGCGCTCGAAGTCGCCGCGGGTCAGTCCCAGACCGAGGCCGAGCATGACGATGGCCAAGGCGATCGGCAAGGCGACCGTGGTGAATACCGACCCCATGACGCCGAGTCTGCCTTAAGAATCGGTCAGCGCCGCACACAAGCCCACGGCGCGGACGAAATCATCGCCTTCCGTCACACGCGTCACAATTCGGTGGCGGTTGATCCGCGCGGGCGAAGTTGATCCGCGCGGGTCGGGAGGGGTCAGTCGCGTTCGCCGAGGGTCAGCTCGACCCCGCCGGACATGGCCGCGGCCGCGTTGTAGATGAACGCGGCCACCGTGGCCAGCGCAGTGAACAGCACGATGTTGATCGCCCCGATGATCGCCGTCACGCCGAACACCCGGCCGGCGGTGATCAGGTCCGTCTTGCCGGCCGCCTGGGTGTCCGGGGACGAGGTCAGGGTGGAGAAGGTGTCGTTGATCCGCGACCAGACGTCCATCGCGCCCATCGTCAGGTACAGGATGCCGATGGCGATCATCCAGACGAAGAACATGACGATCGCCACGATCAGGCTGATCTTCAGCACCGTCCACGGGTCGACCCGCTTGAGCTGCAGCGACGCCAGCCGGGGCGGCCGGCGGGTGGTCTTGGCCCGGCGAGCCGCCTCCGAACCGGCCCGGGGCGGCGGTGGGCCGGGTACCCCCGGACGCGGGCCGACCTGCTGCGGGGACGCCATGCCGCCGTCCGGACCGCCGGGCCCGGCCGGCGCACCGGTGG
>JBDHZW010000255.1:0-7673 GCA_039812105.1 Nakamurella sp. | reverse complement strand
GGACACCGGATGAGGGCCCGTTCCGCGGTGCTGGCCGCGCTCGGCGGCATCGTCGTCCTGGCGGCCTGTTCGAGCCCGCCGGCCGACCCGGTGCCGGCACCGACGCCGGCCCGCACACCCGTCACCACCGCCGAAACGAGCCCCCCTGTGACTACCTCCTCGACCCCGACCCCGACCCCGACCCCCACCTCGACGCCGACGCCGACGCCGAACCCCGACCTCGACCAGCTGCTGCGGGACGCCGCCTGGGCGAACGACGTGCCGAAGGCGGCCGAGCTGATCGCGGCCGGCGCGGACGTCAATGCCAAGGACCACACCGAGCAGAGCGCGTACCTGATCGCCACCAGCGAGGGCTACCTCGATCTGCTGGACCTCACCCTGGCCCACGGGGCCGACCCGACCGCCCTGGACTCGTACCGGGGAACCGGGTTGATCCGGGCCGCCGAACGCGGCCACGCCGCCGTCGTCGGCCGGCTGCTGCGGGCCGGCATCGAGGTGAATCACGTCAACCGGCCGGGTTGGACCGCGCTGGACGAGGCGATCGTCTACGGCGACGGCGGCCCCGGCTACCTCGACACCGTGCGCGCGCTGGTCGCCGGCGGGGCCGACCTGGACCGGGTGGCCGCCGACGGCCGCACCCCGCTGCAGAACGCCCAACGGCTCGGCCAGGCGGCGGTCGCGGCCGCGCTCGCCGCGGCCCGATCGGCCGGTGACGACCCGACGGCGGAGCTGCTGCGGGCGGCGGACGCCGGGGACGCCGACGCGGTGGCCGCCGCCGTGCGGGCCGGCGCCGCATCGAGGCGCGGGACGCGCATGCCCGCACCCCGCTGCTGCTGGCCGCCCGCAACGACCACGTCGACGTCGCCCGGCTGCTGGTCCTGCTCGGCGCCGACCCGGACGCCCAGGACGACCGTCGGGACAGCGCCTGGCTGGTGACCGGCGTGACCGGCAGCGTGCCGATGCTGGAGACGCTGCTGCCGGCCGGGCCGGATCTGGCCCTGACCAACCGGTTCGGCGGCGTGTCGGTGATCCCGGCCAGCGAGCGCGGGCACGTCGACTACGTCCGCCGGGTGGTGCAGACCGGCATCGACGTCAACCACGTCAACGACCCGGGCTGGACGGCGCTGCTGGAGGCGATCGTCTACGGCGACGGCTCGGCGCCCTACCAGGAAATCGTCGACATCCTGCTGGACGCCGGGGCCGATCCGACGATCGCCGATGCGCAAGGAGTCTCGCCGCTGCGGCACGCCCGCGACCGCGGCCAGGACGAGATCGCCGCCCGGCTGGCCGCGGCCGGCGGCTGACCGGGCGTTTCCGCGGAAACGTGAACGATATATCGGAGATGTTCCCGCGGAACCGTCAGCCGGTCATCGGGCCGCGTAGGTGTTCGTCGAAGAACGCCAGGATCCGGCGTTTGGCGTCCGCGGCGCTGTCGTGGTGGTAGCCGACGCCGACCTCCTTGCCGATCGTGGTGAGCGGGGAAGGGACCACGTTGCGGCTGATGAACGCGTGCCGGGCCGGCGGGTAGTGCCTGACGTCGTGCGGGACCCCGGCCCGCTCCAGCGCGGCGGTCAGCGTGGCCACCGCCGGGCCGCGGATCAGGCCGTCCCGACCGCCGTACGACGCCACGATCGGGCAGCTGCCGGCCAGCACCTCGTCCAGGTTCGTCGGCAGCTCGCCGTAGTTGACGGCGGCGGCGCGGTAGTCCCCGCGGCCGGCCAGTAGCAGCGCGAACCCGCCGCCCAGGCAGTAGCCCGCCACACCGACCGCACCAGTGCAGTCGTCCCGGCCGGCCAGGTGGCGGCGGGCGGCGTCCAACTGCTCGAACATCGGCCCGCGCTGGGCGACCAGCTGCCGCACGGCGCCCCGCACGCACCGGATCATCGCCTGGCCGTGGTACAGGTCCGGCATCAGGGCCAGGTACCCGGCGGCGGCGAACCAGTCGCACTGCTCGTGCATGTCGTCGGTCGCGCCCAGGGCCTCGTGCACGACCACGACGCCGGGCCAGGGGCCCGGAGCCGGTGCGGTCGGCACTGGAACGGCCAGGTAGGCCCGCCGGTCGGACGCCGTACCGGTCCCCGGCACCGTGATGGTCGGCATTCGGATGACGCTACGCGGGACCGACCGGCGGGTGAACCGCCATCGCCCGACCCCGACCGGCAGCGGACATTAGGCTCCGGGTATGTCCCCCGATCCGACCGAATCGTCACCCGAATCCTCACCCGCGGCCGTCTATACCGATCGCCTGAGCCGGCTCGCCGAACTGGCCGGGGTGTCCGGCGCGGACGCGGTGCTGATCTCGCCCGGACCGGATCTGGCGTACTTCATCGGTCACTCGATCGGCTCGCACGAGCGGCTGACCTGCCTGGTCGTGCCCGCCACCGGCCGGCCGGCCCTGCTGGTACCGACGCTGGAGCGGCCCGGCTGGACCGGGTCGCCGGTCGAGGCGATGGACGTCGGCATCGGCACCTGGACCGACGGGCAGGACCCGTACGCGGCGCTGGCCGAGCGGCTGCCGGCGGACGCCCGGGTGCTCGCGGTGGACTACCACATGCCGGCGGTGCATGCGCTGAACGCCCGGGCGATCGTGCCCGGCTCCGAGCTGACCCTGGCCGGGGAGACGATCGCCGAGCTGCGGATGCGCAAGAGCGAGGACGAGGTGGCCGCGCTGGCCGCGGCCGGCGCGGCGATCGACCGCGTGCAGCGGCGGATCGGCGAATGGCTGCGCCCGGGCCGCACCGAGAACGAGGTGGCCGCCGACATCGCCGCCGCGATCGTCGCCGAGGGCCACGCCCGGCCCGACTTCGTCATCGTCGGGTCCGGGCCCAACGGGGCCAGCCCGCACCACGAGGCGTCCGACCGGGTGATCGAACCGGGCGACGTGGTGGTGGTCGACATCGGCGGCCCCATGCCGTCCGGCTACTTCTCCGACTGCACCCGCACCTACATCGCGGGCGGATCGACCGTGCCGGACCGGGTCCGCGAGGTGTACGAGGTCGTCCGCCGGGCCCAGGCCGCCGGGGTCGCCGCCGTCCGTCCGGGGGTCACCGCCGAATCGATCGACGCCGCCTCACGCACCGTGATTGACCAGGCCGGATTCGGGGAATACTTCATCACCCGGACCGGTCACGGCATCGGCCTGGAGGTCCACGAACACCCGTACATGGTGTCCGGCAACACGATCACCCTGGAGGAGGGCATGGCGTTCTCGGTGGAACCGGGCATCTATCTCCCCGGCGAGTTCGGCGTCCGGATCGAGGACATCGTCGTCGTCGGGGAGTCCGCCGGTCGGCTGATGAACACCGCCCCGACCGAGCTGATCGTGGTCGGCGCCGGCCCGGTCGGCTGAGGGGATCGCAAGCATGCTGGAGGAGCTGGACGCCCGCATCGCCGCCGTGCTCGCCGCCGACGGCCGGTGCAGCTACACCGATCTCGCGGAGAAGGTCGGGCTGTCGGTGTCCGCCGTGCACCAGCGGGTGCGCCGGTTGGAAAAGCGCGGGGTCATCCGCGGGTACACCGCACAGATCGACAGCGAGCAGATCGGCCTGCCGCTGACCGCGTTCGTCTCGCTGACCCCGATCGACCCGGCCGCCCCCGACGATTACCCGCAGCGGCTGGCCCAGATGCCCGAGATCGAGGCGTGCCATTCGGTCGCCGGCGTGGAGTCGTACATCGTCAAGGTGCGGGTGCAGTCGCCGGCGGCGCTGGAGGGCCTGCTGTCCCGGATCCGCGGGACGGCCGGCATGTCGACCCGGACCACCGTCGTGCTGTCCACACCGTTCGAGGGTCGCCCGGTCGCCGCCCCGGACGATCCGGACGCGCCGGCCGCGTGACCCTGCGCCATCCGCCGGTCGAGCGGGACGATCTGGTCGAGGAGCGGCACGGCATCCCGATTCCCGACCCGTACCGGTACCTCGAGGATCCGGACGCCGACCGCACCCGCGCGTTCGTCGACGCCCAGAACGCGGTGAGCCGCCCCTATCTGGACCAGCTGCCGTCCCGACCGCGGCTGCTGGAGCTGACCACCGCCCTGGTCACCGCCCCCCGGCGGGGGGTGCCCTGGGAGCGGGGTGGCCGCTATTTCGTCGTCGCCAATCCGGGCGAACTGGACCAGGACCAGCTGTTCTGGGCCGCCGGCCTGGACGCGCTGCTGAGCACCCCGACCCGGCTGCTGGATCCGAACCGGTTGTCCGCGGACGGAACGGTGGCGATGACCGCCGCCCGGGTCAGCCCGGACGGCCGCTTGCTGGCCTACGCGGTGTCCGAGGCGGGTTCGGACTGGCGCACGATCCGGGTCCGCGAGGTCGAGTCGGGCGCCGACCGTCCGGATCAGCTGCGTTGGACCAAGTGGGTCGATCCCACCTGGCTGCCGGACTCGTCCGGATTCCTGTACTGGCGTTACCCGGAGTCGGCCGGTGGCGAGCTGACCGACGCGATGGGCGCGGGGGAATTGGTGCTGCACCGGCTGGGCCGGGATCGGGCCGATGACGAGCTGGTGTGGACCCCACCGGACCGCGACTGGCTGGCTGACCCCTGGGTCGCCCCGGACGGCCGGTGGCTGGTGCTGACCGCCAGCCCGGGCACCGACTCGCGCACCCTGGTGACCGCGCACCGCCTGCTGGTGGTGGACGGGTCGGCGGACGGCACGGTGGCGATCGACCCGGCTCCGGTGCCCGTGGTGACCGAGCTGGCCGACGCCCACCACGTCGTCGGCACCGACGGCGACCGGCTGTACCTGCGGACCGAGCGGGACGCCCCGCGCGGGCGGTTGATCTCCGTCGATCTGGGCGGCGGTCCGGCCTCGCCGGACGCGCCGTGGCGGGAGGTGGTGCCGCAGCACGACGAGGACGTGCTGGTCGGCGCCCACCCGGCGCTGGACGCGTTCGCCCTCGTCTGGTCGACCGACGCCGCCCATCGGCTGCAGTTGGTCGACCGGTCGGGGGCGCACCTCGACTGGCCCGACCTGCCCGCCCCGGTGTCGCTGGTGGCGGTGAACACCCGCGCCGCGTCGGCCGAGCTCCTTGTGGGAGTCGGCTCGTTCACCAGCCGGACCCGCTCGTACCGGCTGTCGGTCGGCCCGCCGACGACTGTCCGCGAGTTGCCCGGACCGGGCGGCGAGGTGCCGCTGCCGGAGCTGCACGCGGAGCGCCGGCGGACGGTGTCCAGCGACGGCGTACCGGTGCCGATGACGGTGCTGCGCCGGGCCGACCGGCCGGCCGGCCCGGCGCCGACCCTGCTCTACGGGTACGGCGGGTTCGACATCCCGGTGCTGCCGGCGTTCTCGGCCATGTTCGCCGCCTGGGTGGCCGCCGGCGGGGTGCTGGCGGTGGCCAACCTGCGCGGCGGCGGCGAGTTCGGCGCGACCTGGCACGAGCAGGGCATGCTCCACCGCAAGCAGCAGGTGTTCGACGACCTGTTCGCCTGCGCCGAATCGCTGATCGCGGCGGGAGTGACGACGCCCGGGCAGCTGGCCGTGCACGGCCGGTCCAACGGCGGCCTGCTGGTCGGCGCGGCCCTGACCCAGCGGCCCGACCTGTTCGCCGCCGCCCTGCCCACCGTCGGCGTGCTGGACATGCTCCGGTTCCACCTGTTCACCATCGGCTGGGCCTGGGTCACCGACTACGGGTCGCCGGACGACCCGGACGACTTCGGCGTGCTGCTGGCCTACTCGCCGCTGCACCGGCTGGCCCCGGGGACGGCCTACCCGGCCACGCTGATCTGCACCGGCGACCACGACGACCGGGTGGTGCCGGCCCACTCGCTGAAGTTCGGCGCGCAGCTGCAGTACTGCCAGGCCGGGCCGGCGCCGGTGCTGCTGCGGGTGGATACCCGGGCCGGCCACGGAATGGGCAAGCCGGCCCGCGCGTTGGCGCTGGAGTACGCGGACCAGCTGGCGTTCGCCGCCGAGCACACCGGGCTGCGGGTCCGCTGATCCGGTCGTCCGCGAGCAGAAGTTTAGTTTAGGTAAGCTTCTGCGGAGTGGACGTGGGAGGTGGTCGGGTGACGGCGGCATCGGTGGGCGCGGTCGGGTTGCGGTCCGAGCGGGGCCCGATCCTGCTCTCGCTGATGATGTCGACGTCGCTCGTCGCGCTGGACTCGACGATCGTGGCGACCGCGGTGCCGTCGATCGTCGCCGACCTGGGCGGCTTCGCCGAATTCCCCTGGCTGTTCTCGGTGTACCTGCTGGCCCAGGCGGTGTCGGTGCCGATCTACGGCAAGCTCGCCGACATCATGGGTCGCAAGCCGGTCATGCTGTTCGGCATCGGGCTGTTCCTGCTCGGCTCGATCCTGTCCGGCGTCGCCTGGAACATGACCGCGCTGATCGTCTTCCGGGCGCTGCAGGGGCTGGGCGCCGGGGCGGTGCAGCCGATGAGCATCACCATCGCCGGCGACATCTACACGCTGGCCGAACGGGCCAAGGCGCAGGGCTACCTGGCCAGCGTCTGGGCGATGTCCGCGGTGGTCGGTCCGGCGCTGGGCGGCGTGTTCTCGGAGTGGCTGTCCTGGCGCTGGCTGTTCTTCATCAACATCCCGTTGTGCCTGCTGGCGGGGTGGATGCTGATCCGCCGCTTCCACGAGAAGGTGCACCGGGTCGAGCACACCATCGACTACCTGGGCAGCGTGAGCCTGGCCGGCGGGGCCACCCTGCTGATCCTCGGCCTGCTCGAGGGCGGCCAGGCGTGGGCCTGGTGGTCGCCGGCGAGCGTCGCCGTGCTGGGCGCGGGCGTGCTGCTGATCGCGATGTTCCTGGTGGTGCAGCGGCGGGCCGCCGAACCGGTACTGCCGCTATGGGTGTTCACCCGGCGGGTGCTGACCGCCAGCGCGGTGATCGCCCTGCTGGTCGGCGCGGTGCTGTTCGGGCTGACCACCTACGTGCCGACGTTCGTACAGACCGTGCTGGGCACGGGGCCGCTGGTCGCCGGGTTCGCGCTGGCCACCCTGACCATCGGCTGGCCGATCTCGGCGACCCTGTCCGGCCGGTTCTACCTGCGACTCGGCTTCCGCACGACCGCGCTGATCGGCGCGGGGCTGGCCGTCGTCGGCACCCTGCTGACCAGCCGGCTCGGCCCGGCGTCGGCGGTGTGGCAGGTCGGCGCCTGCTGCTTCGTCGTCGGCCTGGGCATGGGCCTGATCGCCAGCCCGTCGCTGATCGCCGCGCAGTCCAGCGTCGGCTGGTCCGAGCGGGGCGTGGTGACGGCCACCAACCTGTTCGCCCGGTCGATCGGCTCGGCGGTCGGGGTGGCCGCGTTCGGCGCGCTGGCCAACGCCAGCCTGGCCGGCACCGCGAACGCCGCCGACAACCCGGTCGCGGTGGCGTCGGCGACGCACGACGTGTTCGTGGCGGTGGCGGTCCTGGCCGGTTGCATGCTCGTCGCGACCTGGTTGCTGCCCGGCGGCAAACCCACCCCGCAGGCCGCCGCCGCGGCGCCGTCCGCCGACCCGGTCGAGATCGGCGACGAGTCGGTGCCCGACGAGGCGGACGCCGCCCGCTGAACCGGGCCGCCACCGCCGGATCCCACCGACCGTCCGCCTCGGCGGCGGCGGTCAGGGTCGGTACCGGTCGCGCAGTTGTTCGTCGTCCAGCCACCACGGGCGGGTCATCGGTGGCGCGTCCGGATGGCCGGCGGCATCGACGACGCTTCCCCCGGCCGGCCGGGCGGCGGGGTCAGCGG
>JBDHZW010000254.1:0-7685 GCA_039812105.1 Nakamurella sp. | reverse complement strand
GTGCGGTCCATCACGTAGCGCACCAGGGACGCCAGCGCATCCTTGGCCGACGAGTCGGGCAGCAGGGTGAGTTCGGTGGCGGCCGCGTCGGCGTAGCCGGCCAGGGTCTGCCGGGCCCGGGCCATGCCCGGCGAGGCGGTCAGCAGCGCGACCGCCTCGGCGACCTCGCCCTCCGAGCGAATCGGCCCGCTGACCAGTTCGCGCAGCCGCGGGTCGGCGGCCGGGTCGGCCAACGTGTAGAGCGCGGGCAGGGTCGGCACGCCCTCCCGCAGGTCGGTGCCCGGGGTCTTGCCCGAGTCCGTCGAGCAGATGTCGATGATGTCGTCGGAGATCTGGAAGGCCACCCCGACCGCCCGGCCGTACCGGCGCAGGGCCAGCACGTGTTCGGCCGGCGCGCCGGAGAAGATGCCGGCGTACCGGGCGCAGGTGTCGATCAGCGACGCGGTCTTCTCGTCCAGCACCTGAAGGTGGTGGTCGATCGGATCCTCGCCCGGGGCCGGACCGACCGTCTCCCGGGTCTGCCCGGTGACCAGCTCGGCGAACGTCTCGGCGATGATCCGCACCGCGTCCGGGCCGAGCCCGGCAACCAGCCGGGACGCGTGCGCGAACAGGAAGTCGCCGGTCAGGATGGCGATCGAGTTGTCCCACCGGGCATTCGCCGACTTCGCCCCCCGGCGCACCTCGGCCTCGTCCATGACGTCGTCGTGGTACAGCGTGGCCAGGTGGATCAACTCGACGACGGCCGCCGCGGTGACCACCTCGTCCGAGTCGGGCCGGGGCCCGATGCCGGCGGCGACCAGTGTGAACAGCGGCCGGAAGCGCTTGCCGCCGGCGTGCATCAGATGCGATGCCGCCTCGGTGACGAACGCGAACTCGCTGATCAGTTCCCGTTCGAGGAGTTCCTCGACCCGGACCAGGCCGCGGGAGACACGCGCCGACAACTCGGCGTCGGACAACTGGATACCGGCCAGCATGGTCGGGGCGTTCACACCCACGAGCCTATGTCAGGCCCGTAGGTGCTCGGTGAGGCGGTCATCCGGATCGGGCCGTCACGACAGCAGCGGCAACGGGATCGCCAGCAGGTCCAGCACCGGGCCCGGGAACAGGCCGAGGCCGAGCGTGACGATCACCGCGACCGCGATCACGATCGTCGTCAGGATCCCCGGCACCACCACGAACGGCGCGTCCGCCGATACCGCGCCGGACGCGATCGGACGCCGCCCCTCGGCCGCGGCCGGGGAACCGCCGGCGGCACCCGCGGCGACCGCCACCGGGGTTTCGGCCGGCGAGGCGACCGCCGGGTCGGCGAAGTACATCACCACGACGATCCGCAGGTAGAAGAACGCGGTGATGGCGGTCGCGATCATCGCCAGCACCACCCAGAAGCCGAGGCCGGCCTGCATCGCGGCGGTGAACACGCTCAGCTTGCCGATGAACCCGGCGGTCAGCGGGATGCCGGCGAAGGACAGCAGGAACAGGCTCATCGACGCGGCCAGCACCGGCGACCGTTTGGCCAGTCCGGCCCAGTCGCCGACGTGCGAGGCCTCCCCGTCGCCCTTGCGGACCACGGTGAGGATCGCGAACGCGCCGATGGTCGCCATCCCGTAGGTGAGCAGGTAGAACATGGTCGCCGACGCGCCGGTCGCCGACACGGAGATGACGCCCAGCAGGATGAACCCGGCGTGCGCGATCGACGAGTAGGCCAGCATCCGCTTCATGTCGGTCTGGGTGATGCCGATGACCGAGCCGATCACCATCGACGCCCCGGCGATCACCCCGAGCACCGGCTGCCAGGTCCAGGTCATCGGCTCCAGCGCGACCAGGCAGACCCGCAGCATCGCGGCGAACGCGGCGACTTTGGTGCAGGAGGCCATGAAGGCGGTGACCGGGGTCGGCGCCCCCTGGTACACGTCCGGCGTCCACAGGTGGAACGGCCCGACCGACGCCTTGAACAGCAGCCCGACGATCACCAGGGCCAGCCCGCCCAGCAGCAGCACGTCGCTGCTGTCCCCGGCCCGCGACTGGGCGGCGACCGCGGAGAACTGGGTGGATCCGCTGTAGCCGTACAGCATGGCCAGGCCGTAGGCGAAGATCGCCGAGGTGAAGGCGCCGAGCAGGAAGTACTTGACCGCCGCCTCCTGCGAGATCAGCCGCCGGCGGCGGGCCAACCCGCACAGCAGGTACAGCGGCAGCGACAGCACCTCCAGGGCGACGAACAGGGTGACGCTGTCGTTGGCCGCCGAGAAGATCATCATCCCGGCCACCGCGAACAGGGCCAGCGGGAACACCTCGGTCTGCATCGGCGCGGCCAGCCGGGCGGCCGTCCGATCCCGCTGCGAGCCGACCTTGGCCGCGGCCTGGGTGACGAAGGCGCCACCCGGCTCGGAGGTCCGGTCGGCCATCAGCAGCACCGACGGCAGGGCCAGCACCAGCAGCACGCCCCACATGACGTAGGTGGCGGTGTCCACCGACAGCGCGCCGCCGAACGTCACCCCGACGTCGCCCTGGCTCGCCGAGTACAGCGTCCACACCAGGGCCGCCGCCACCGTCAGCAGGGCCAGCACGACCTGGACCGGGTAGCGGGTCCGGCGGGGCAGGAACGCCTCGAACAGGATGCCCAGGATCGCGCCGCCGAGCGCGATCAGCACCGGCGCGGTCAGGCTGAAGCTGATCGGCGGGGCGGTGATGGGGTCAGGGGCGGCCGTCGCGGCGGCGGTGATCGCGGTGAAGAGCGTCATCACTGACCGCCTCCCAGCGGCGAGTCGATCGCCGGCACCGGGTCGGAGTACCCGGCGTCGACCATGGTCCGTTCGGCGGTCGGGTTGATCACGTCGAGCACCGGCTGCGGGTAGACGCCGAGCAGGATGATCAGCAGCACCAGCGGGGTGAGCACGGTGATCTCGCGAGCGTTGAGGTCACCGAACAGGGCCCGCACCTTGGTCCGGGTGCCGTGCCCGGCCTGGGCGACCGCGGCCGGCGCCCCGGCCGCGGCGTGACCCGGCTCCGGGGTGATCACCGGTGACTCCGGCTCCGGCCCGCCGGCACTGCCGGGATCCGGCTGCATCGACAAGGCCTCGTCCATGTCGTCCGGCCCGCGTCCACCGACCACCGCGGCGCCGCGGACCGGCCCGGTCATGGTCCGCTGGAAGATCCACAGCATGTAGACGGCGGCCAGCACGATGCCGATGGTGGCCAGCACCGCCCAGGCCGGGTGCCTGCTGAACGTGCCGATCAGCACCAGGAATTCGGAGATGAACGAGTTGGTGCCGGGCATGGCGATGGTGGCCAGCGCGGCGATCAGGAACATGCCGCCCAGGATCGGCGCCACCTTCCACACGCCCCCGTAGTCGCCGACCAGCTTGGATCCGCCGCGCACCGTCAGCATGCCGACCACCAGGAACAGCAGGCCGGTGGCGATGCCGTGGTTGACCATGTACAGCGCGGCGCCGGCGATCGACTGGGTGGTGAACGCGAACACCCCCAGCGCGATGAAGCCGAAGTGCGCGATCGAGGTGAAGGTGACGAACCGTTTCAGGTCGGTCTGACCGGCGGCCACGATCGCGCCGTACAGGATGCCCAGCACGGCCAACAGAATGATCACCCAGCTCAGCCGGCTACTTGCCGCCGGCAGCAGCGGCAGGCAGATCCGCAGGAACCCGAACGTGCCGACCTTGTCCAGCACGCCGACCAGCAGGGTGCCGGCGCCGACCGGCGCCTCGGTACCGGCGTCCGGCAGCCAGGTGTGCAGCGGCACCAGCGGCGCCTTGATCGCGAACGCGATCGCGAACCCGGCGAAGATCCACATCTGGGTGGACTCGGGGATCTGGCCGGCGATCGACTGCAGCGTGACCCAGTCGAAGGTGCCCGAGCCCAGCACCTGGCCGGACGCCACGTACAGGCCGATCACCGACGCCAGCATGAGCAGACCGCCGAGCAGCGAGTACAGGAAGAACTTGGTCGCCGCGTAGGCCCGGCGCACCCCGCCGAACGCGCCGATCAGGAAGTACATCGGGATCAGCATGACCTCGAACGCCACGTAGAACACGAAGACGTTGGTCGCGGCGAACACGGCCACCATCGCCCCCTGCAGCGTCAGCAGCAGGGCGAAGTAGCCGCCGATGGTCCGCCCGGCCGGCAGTCTCTCCTCCCAGGAGGCGCCCAGCACGATCGGCATCAGCACCGCGATCAGCGCGATCATGGTCAGCGAGATGCCGTCGACGCCGAGGGTGAAGTTGATGTCGAAGTACGGGATCCAGGTGACCGAGAAGGTCTCCCGGAACGGCGCGGCGACCTGCGCCGCCGTGCCGGTCAGGTCCGACCGGTAGGCGATCCACAGGGCCACCGCCACCGCGAGCTCGGCCAGCGAGAAGACCAGCGCGGTCAGCTTCGCCGCGCGCACCGGGGCGCCGGACATGGCGGCCAGCACCAGCGCGCCGACCACCGGCAGGAAGATCAGGACGACCAGGTACCAGCTGTTCATGCCGACCTCACCAGCAGCAGCATGAGCACCACGACCAGGGTGCCCGCGAACATCGACAGGGCGTAGGAGCGGACGTACCCGTTCTGCCAACGTCGCCAGCGACCGGACAGCCCGCCGAGCGCGGCGGCGCTGCCGTTGACCAGGCCGTCGACACCCTTGGCATCGGCGTACACCGACGCCCGGGACAGCCAGATGCCGGGCCGGGCGAACAGGGTCTCGTTGATCGCGTTGCCTCCGACGTCGGCCCGGGCCAGCGCCACGATCGCCGGCACCGGCATCGGCGGCGTCACCGGCACCGGCCGGCGGCCGATGAACCAGTAGGCGATGAAGACGCCGATCGCCACCACGGCCAGCGTCGCGACGGTCACCACGATGGCCGGGAACGGCGGGTGCGGCTCCTCATAGGGGCCGACGGAGGGTGCCAGCCAGTCGGCCAGCCGGTTGTTGATGGCGAAGAACGCGCCCGCACCGACCGAACCGACGGCCAGGATCAGCATCGGGACCGTCATCACGGCCGGCGACTCGTGCGGGTGATAGTCCCGCCCGTCGGCCGACTGCAGTTGCTTCCACCGCGGTTCGCCGAAGAACGTCATGATCATCAACCGGGTCATGTAGAAGGCGGTGATGCCGGCGCCGATCAGCGCCGCCGACCCGAGCAACCACCCCTCGACGCCGTCGGCGGCGAACGCCGCCTCGATGATCGGATCCTTGGCGTAGAAGCCGTCGAACAGCGGGAAGCCGATGATCGCCAGGTAACCGCAGGCCATCGTGCCGAAGGTGATCGGCATCCGCCGGGCCAGCCCGCCGTAGCGGCGCATGTCCACGTCGTCGTTCATCGCGTGCATGATCGAGCCGGCGCCGAGGAACAGGCCGGCCTTGAAGAAGCCGTGGCACAGCAGCAGCAGGATGCCCAGCGCGTACACCCCGGCGCCCAGGCCGACGGCCAGGAACATGTAGCCGATCTGCGAGACGGTCGAGTAGGCCAGCACCTTCTTGATGTCGTCCTTGGCGCAGCCGCCGATGCAGCCGACCAGCAGGGTGACGGTGCCGACGATGGCGACCACCAGACCGCCGTCCGCGGTGAGGTCGTAGATCGGCGCGCACCGGGCGATCAGGTACACGCCGGCGGTCACCATGGTGGCCGCGTGGATCAGCGCGGACACCGGGGTCGGGCCCTCCATGGCGTCGGGCAACCACGCCTGCAGCGGCACCTGACCGGACTTGCCGCAGGCGCCGAGCAACAGCAGCAGGGCGATCACCGTGACGGTGCCCGGCGACTGCTCGGCCACCTGACCGATGTGCGAGAACACCCCGTCGAAGGAGACGGTGCCCATCTCCTTGAACATCAGGAAGATGGCCAGGGCCAGCCCGACGTCGCCGACCCGGTTCATGATGAACGCCTTCTTGGCCGCGGTGGCCGCCGACGGCCGGTCCGACCAGAACCCGATGAGCAGGTACGACGCCAGGCCGACACCTTCCCACCCGGCGTACAGGGTGACGAACGAGTTGCCCAGCACCAGCAGCAGCATCGCCGCGACGAACAGGTTCATGTAGGCGAAGAACTTGCGCCGGTCGGCGTCGTGCGCCATGTAGCCGATCGAATAGATGTGGATCAACGAGCCCACACCGGTGATCAGCAGCACGAAGGTGATCGACAGCGGATCGATCAGCAGCCCGAAGTCGATGTCCAGCCGGCCGGACTGGATCCAGGTGAACACCGTGACCGTGTTGAGCTGGTCGTTCACCGGCTGCCCGGTGACGTGAACGAACAGCACGACGCCGAGCACGAACGCCGCGAGCACGGTGGCGCAACCGATCAGGTGCCCCACCCGGTCCAGCAGCCGCCCGCCGACCAGCAGCACGATGGCGCCGGCCAGCGGGATGGCGATGAGGAGCACGGAGGCTCCGAGCAGACCCGTCACTGTGTCGAACTCCCGATCAGAACTTCAGCAGGTTGGCGTCGTCGACGGACGCGCTGCGCCGACTGCGGAAGATGGACATGATGATCGCCAGCCCGACGACGACCTCGGCGGCGGCGACGACCATGATGAAGAACGCGAACACGACGCCGTTCAGGTTGCCCCACAGGTTGGAGAAGGTGACCAGCGACAGGTTGACCGCGTTCAGCATCAGCTCGACGCACATGAACACCACGATCGCGTTGCGGCGCACCAGGAATCCGACCGCGCCGATGCCGAACAGCAGGGCGGACAGCACCAGGTAGTGGTTCGGGGTCACCGCTGACTCCCCTCGTCCGGCGACTGCTCGGCGTCCACCCGTTCCGGGTGCTCGGCGCTCTCGATCTCGGTCAGCGTGCGGCCGCTGCGGAAGCGGCGGGCCACCTGCTCGCTCTCGGAGAACTCGACCAGGTCGGACACCGAACCGGGGGCGATGGATCCGTCGGGCAGCAGCGCCGGGGTGGCGTTCGACGACGACGTCGCGAACACGCCCGGCCCGGGCAGCGGCGACATCCGGTCCGACCGCATCCGCTCGTGCACCCGTTGCCGCTGCGACTTGTGCTCGCCGGGGGTGCGCTCGATGTGGGTGAGCACCATCGCCCCGGTCGCCGCGGTGATCAGCAGCGCGCTGGTCAGCTCGAACGGGAACAGGTAGTCGGTGAAGAGCAGCTCGGCGATCGCACCGAGCGGTCCCCGGTCGGCGTAGGCGTCGGTCAGCCCGACCGCCGGCACCGCCTTGAGCGCCCGGAGCAGGCCGGCGACCAGCAGCACGACGAACCCGATGCCCAGGACGGTGGCGATGATCCGCTGCTTGCGCAGCACCTCGAACGTGGAGTCGCCCGAGTCACGACCGGTCAGCATCAGCACGAACAGGAACAGCATCATGATCGCGCCGGTGTAGACGATGATCTGCACGAACCCGAGGAACTCGGCGTTCTGGTTGATGTACAGGCAGCCCAGGCACAGCATCGTCAGCACCAGCCAGAGGGCCGAATGCACCGCGCTCTTGGAGAACACCATCCCGATCGCGCCCAGCACGGCCAGCGGCGCGAGGATCCAGAAGGCGATCAGCTCGGCGCCCGGGTCGGTGTTCGGCGATGAGGATGCGGTGTCGGCGACCGCCTGCGCGACCAGTTGCAGCCCGGGCATCATGCCGATCCCTCCCCGGCCCGCCTCGCCGGCTCGGCGACCCGGCCGCGGGAGCGGCACCGGTGCTGATGATTCACTCGCTGACGCTCGTTCATGCC
>JBDHZW010000253.1:0-7686 GCA_039812105.1 Nakamurella sp. | reverse complement strand
CGCCGACACCGCCGCGCCCGTCGACGCGTCACCGCTGATCAGCTCCGCCACGCCGACGCCCGATCTGACCAACGCCCGCATCGTGGTGGCCGGCGCCGGCATGACCGGTCACCGCTTCGCCGACCGGCTGCGCACCCAGGACCCGGACGGCTCCTGGCAGCTGACCGTCATCGGTGACGAGGCCGAACCGCCCTACGACCGGGTGCACCTGTCGGACTGGTTCACCCACCACGACACGAGCCTGCTCGCCCTCGACCCGTCGGTCTGGGACGACCCGCGGATCACCCTGGTGACCGGCGACAAGGTCGAGGCGATCGATCGCGACGCGCAGACCCTGACGACCGCGTCCGGGTCGGCCTACTCCTACGACCGGCTCGTGCTGGCCACCGGCTCGTGGGCGTGGGCACCGCGCGCCGAGGGCAAGGATCTGCCCGGCTCGTTCAGCTACCGCACGGTCGAGGACGTCGAGCGGCTGTCCGAGTGGGTCACCACCCGCGGCCGCGCCCTCGGCCGACCGTTGCGAGGCGTCGTGGTCGGCGGCGGGGTGCTGGGCCTGGAGGCCGCTGCGGCCCTGAAGAACATGGGCGTCGACACGACCGTCGTCGAGTACGCCGACCGGCTGATGAGCGTCCAACTCGACCAGGGTGGCGGCGAGATGCTGCGCCTGCCGATCAAGGACCTCGGCATCCATGTGCGGACGGGTGTGGGCGCCATCCGCTTCACCCCGGCCGGCGACGGCGCGATGGGCACCGCGTTCCTGTCCGACGAGACGGAGCTGCCCGTCGACGTCGTCGTCTTCTCCACCGGCATCCGTCCGCGGGACCGGGTGGCCCGCGAGGCCGGGTTGGCGATCGCCGAGCGCGGCGGCGTCATCGTCGGCGACACCTGCAAGACCTCCGACCCGGCGATCTGGGCGATCGGCGAGTGCGCGTCGTTCAACGGCGTCTGCGCCGGCCTCATCGCCCCCGGCAACGACATGGCCGACGTCGTCGTCGACCGCTTCCTGGGCGGCGAGCGCACCCATCATCGGGCGGACGACGGCACCAAGCTCAAGGGGGTGGGTGTCGACGCGGCCGCCTTTGGCGACGTCAACGCCATCAGCCCGAACGCGCTCGAGGTGTCGTTCGTCGACCCGGTCAATCGCCGGTACCGCAAGCTGGTGATGTCCGACGACGCGAAGCACCTGCTGGGCGGGGTGTTCGTCGGCGACATCGAGCTGTACTCGCAGCTGCGCCCGCTGATCGGCCGGGAACTCGGCGCCGACCCCTCCGCCGTGATCGCGCCCGAGGGCACCGCGCTGGCCGACACCGCGCTCCCCGACGACGCGGTCGTCTGCTCGTGCAACAACGTCGACGCCGGCACCATCCGCAACGCCGTCGTCGAGCACGAGTGCCACACCGTCAGCGCGATCAAGGAGTGCACCAAGGCCGGGACGGTGTGCGGCTCGTGCGTGCCCACGCTCGGCAAGCTGCTCAACCAGGAGCTGGAGAAGACCGGCATCACGGTGTCCCGTGCCCTGTGCGAGCACTTCGCCGTCCCCCGCGCCGACCTGTTCGAACTCATCCAGCTGGGCGGCCAGGAAACCTTCAGCGAGGTCGTCGCCGCGTTCGGCACCGGCCGCGGCTGCAACGTGTGCCGGCCGGTGGTCGCCTCCATCCTGGCGACCCTCGGGGCCATCACCGGACACCGGCACAGCCCGGTCGGCCGCCAGCTCGGCGCGTTGCAGGACACCAACGATCACGTCATGGCCAACATCCAGAAGGACGGCACCTACTCGGTGATCCCGGCGATGCCGGCGGGCGAGGTGACGCCGGAGAAGCTGCTGGTCTTCGCCCAGGTGGCGCTGGACTACGGCCTGTACGTGAAGGTCAACGGCGCGCAACGGATCGGCATGTTCGGGGCCCGCCTGGAGCAGCTGCCGGAGATCTGGAAGCGGCTGGTGGACGCCGGGTTCCAGTCCGGTCACGCGTACGGCAAGTCGCTGCGCATGGTCAAGGCGTGCCTGGGCACCAACTGGTGCCGCTACGGCGTGCAGGATTCGACCACGATGGCCGTGAAACTCGAAAAGCGCTACCGCGGGCTGCGTTCCCCGCACAAGATGAAGCTGGGCGTCTCGGGGTGTGCCCGCGAGTGCGCCGAGGCCCAGGCCAAGGACGTCGGCGTGATCGCGACGAATCGCGGCTGGAACCTGTACGTCGGCGGCAACGGCGGCGCGCAGCCCGCGCACGGCAAGCTGCTCGTCGAGGACCTGGACGACGAGACGCTGGTGCGGTGCATCGACCGCTTCCTGATGCTCTACGTCCGGGAGGCGGACAAGCTGCAGCGCACCGCCCGGTGGGTCGAGGAGCGCCCCGGCGGCATCGACGAACTCCGCCGGGTGATCGTCGACGACACCCTCGGGATCGGCGCGGAACTCGAGGCGGCCATGCAGCGGCACGCCGACAGCTACGTCGACGAATGGGCCGAGGCGGTCAACGATCCCGAGCGCGCCGCCAGGTTCGTCTCTTTCGTCAACGCCCCGGACGCGGCCGACCCCGACCTGCGGTTCGTGCCCGAACGCGGCCAGATCCGCCCCGCCACCGTCGCCGACCCGGTCTCGTACCGCTCGCCGTTGGAGGCGCGGGCCCACGCGTTCGCCGCGGCCGGCGCCGACGGGTCCGACGAGGAGAACCGATGAATCCGACCGCCGGCATGGTGCCGATCTGCCCGGTCTCCGCGTTGGCCGTCGACCGCGGCGCCGCGGCCCTGCTCCCGGACGGCACGCAGATCGGCGTGTTCCGGCTCGAGGACGGCAGCCTGCACGCCGTCCAGCAGCGAGACCCGTACTCGGGCACCAACATCCTGTCCCGCGGCCTGGTGGGATCTCACCTGGTGCCCGGCCGGGACGGAGCCGCCGACGTGACCGTCCCGACGCTGTCCTCCCCCATGTACAAGCAGGTGTGGAACCTCGACACCGGCGAGGTGATCGACGCCGGCGGCGGCGACGCCCGGCCGATCGACGTGTTCGACGTCGACGTCCGCGACGGCCGGCTGCATGTGGCGCCCACGCCGCGCGTCCGGGCCGCCGGCGCCTGACATCCCCGCCCGGACCCCGTTCGGCGCCGCCGATCGGGATGGCTGGCCCGAACCGGCACCGGCGCATATGATTTCGGATGCGACCGAAGGGACAGCGATGACCACGCCCAGCTCCGTCCAGCCCGCCCTCACCGCCGAGCTGCTGGACAAGCTGCGGCGCGCGCCGGTGGCCGGGCTGTCCGCCCAACTGCGCCGGCGCGGCCTGAACAACGTGTTCATCGACGGCGTCCACCCGCTGCACCCCGCGGCGAAGCTGGTCGGACCGGCCCGGACCCTGCGATTCGTGCCCAACCGGGAGGACCTGTTCGAGAGCCACGGCGGCGGCTACAACGCGCAGAAGCGGCTCTTCGACGCGGTCGACGCGGGCCAGGTGATCGTCATCGAGGCCAGGGGGGAGACCGGCTCGGCCACCCTGGGCGACGTGCTGGCCCTCCGCGCGCACGCCCGGGACGCGGCCGGGATCGTCACCGACGGAGGGGTGCGCGACGTCGTCGCCGTCACCGCCGTCGGCATCCCGGTCTGGACCGCCGGTCCGCATCCGGCCGTGCTCGGCCGCAAGCACGTGCCCTGGGACCACGACCTCACCATCGCCTGCGGCGGCACCACCGTCCAGCCCGGCGACATCGTCGTCGGCGACGCCGACGGGGTCATCGTGATTCCGCCAGCGCTCGCCGAGGCCGTCGCCGACGCCACGCTGGCCCAGGAGGACGAGGACGCCTGGATCGCCGACCAGGTCGCGGCCGGTCACCCGGTCGACGGGCTGTTCCCCATGAACGGCGAATGGCGGGCGAAATACCAGCAGTCCCAGGCGGTCCGATGACGAGGCCCGGCCGGTCCGGGCTGCCGGCCGAGGCCATCGCGGCGATCGCCGACGAACTCGACGCTGCCGGTCGGGAGCGAACCGTCATCCCCCGGATCACCGAACGCTTCCCGCAGGCCACCGTCGATGACTCGTACGCCATCCAGGGGGTGTGGCGGGACAAGAACCTGGCCGCGGGACGGCGGCTGGTCGGCCGGAAGATCGGCCTGACCTCGAAGGTGATGCAGGCGGCCACCGGCATCACCGAGCCCGACTACGGTGTCATGTTCGACGACACCGTCTGGGAGAACGGCGCCGTCATCCCGTTCGACAACTTCTCCAACGTGCGGATCGAGGTCGAGCTGGCGTTCGTGCTGGCCGCTCCGCTGGAAGGCCCGCGCTGCAACCTGTTCGACGTGTTGCGGGCGACCGAGTACGTGACTCCGGCGCTGGAGATACTGAACTCGCACATCGAGCTGGCCGGCCGCACCATCGTCGACACGATCGCCGACAACGCCGCCTACGGCGGCCTGGTCCTCGGCGGGAACCCCACCCGGCCCGGCGATGTCGACCTGCGCTGGGTCGCGGCCCTGCTCTACCGGAACGAGACCGTCGAGGAGACCGGCGTGGCCGCGGGGGTGCTCAACCACCCGGCGACCGGCGTCGCCTGGCTGGCCAACAAGGTGCACCGGCACGGGGCCCGGCTGGAGGCCGGTGAGATCATCCTGGCCGGGTCGTTCACCCGGCCGATGTGGGTCTCCCGCGGCGACACCGTGCTGTGCGACTACGGACCGATGGGCACCATCACGTGCCGGTTCAGCTGACTCCGACCGTCCGGGCGGCGTCGGGTGAGGGTGACCCGGCCCGGGCCGCCGGCCCGCGACCCCGGTCGACGGCCTACTGCACCCAGAGCTGATCGATCAGCAGCCGACCCCGCTCGGCCTGGTAGTTGCCGACCCGCGACGAGGTGACGTCGGTGGTCTCCGGGGTGAACAGCGGCACCCACGGCGCCTGGTCGGTGATCTCCCGGTCGATCCGGGCGGCCAACTCCCGCGAGCCGTCCGGGTCCGTCGGTTCGGTGGCGGCCAGCTGGGCGATCTGGGCGTCGATCTGCGGGTCGCAGAACTGCGCCGGGTTGGGCCGGAAGTCGCAGCCGAGCGAGCCGAGGGCGTCGACCGCCAGCGGCGTGTCGAACCAGCCCCACAGGCCGGCCTGGACGTCGGGAGTTCGCGGAACGGCGTCGAAGTAGGTTGCCGCGTCATCGGTTTCGTGGACCGTGGTCGGGAGGCCCAGGTCGCTCAGCACGTCGGCGAGGTAGCCCGCCTCGTCGGCGAAATCGGGGAACGTCCACAACACGACCGGGGTTCCCGCGGCGCCGGAGGCGTTCACCAGCGCGGCCCCGAGAGCCGGATCGGGGCCCCACCACCGCCCGGTCGTATCCGGGTCGACGGTGTAGGGGCAGTACTGCTGGTAGCCCGTCGTCGTCGGCGGCACGATCTGACAGGTGGGCCGGGACCGGTACGCCCCGTACAGCTGGCCGACGTACGCGCGGTTGACGGCCAGGTTGACCGCCCGGCGCACCCGCACGTCGTCGAACGGCGCGACCCGGGTGTTCAGGAAGGCGAATACCGTCGCCTGCTGGTCCCGCACGTGGACCTGGCCGGGATGGTCGGCCGCCAGCCGGGTCGCCGCCGCCGAATCGCCGACGAGCCGGGCCAGGTCGGCCCGGCCGTCGGCAACCTGACGCACCGCGTCGTCGCCGTCCGGGTCGGCCCGGAAGACCACCTCGTCCGGGTACCCGTCCGGGCGGGCGGTGGCCGACCACACCCGGAAGGACGGGTTGCGGTCCAGCACCAGCAGCTGTCCCGGCCGGTCGTCGCCCACCCGGTACGGGCCAGTGCCGGGCACCAGGTCCGAGTCCACGGCGGGGACGCCGTCCGGGACCGGGATCAGGACCGACAGCTCCTCCAGGAACCGGGGATCCGGCGTCGACAGGTGGAAGGTGACGGTCGAGGTGCCTTCGACCTGGACCCCGGCGGTCAGGTCGCAGGTCAGTCCGGCGGTGCACCCGGCGGCCCCGACGACGTGCGAGAAGTCCTGGGCGAGATCGCTGTCCATCCGGAGCAGGCGCGCCAATCCGGTCCGGAAGTCCAGCGGCTGCACCGGCCGGCCGTCCGAATAGGTGAGCTGCGGGCGCAGGTGGAAGGTGTAACGGGTGCCGCCGGCGGTGGGCTGGGGCAGCGACACCGCCAGGTCCGGCACGAGCTGGCTGCCGGCACTGCCGCCGGTGTGCCGCAGCCCGGTCAGCCCGTCGTACATCAGGGCGACCGCGTCGGGCATCGCCTGGACCGACGGGTCGACCGATCCGGCTTCACCGACGACGACCAGCCGCCCGCCTCGGTGCGCGGTGCCCGCCCCGGCGTCGGCCACCCAGACGCCCGAGTCGGTCGCCGCCAGCGCCGCCGGCGGCCCGGCCAGCGCGGTGGAGCCGGTGACGACCCGCCGGTCCGGGTCGATGCGGAGCAGGGTGGGATCGGACCGGGTGCTCACCCACACCGCGCCGGCGCCGGCCACGATCGCGGCCGGATCGTCGCCGACCGGGACGGTGGCGTCCACCGCCAGGGAGCCGGTGTCGACGCGGGACACCGTGTCGTCCAAGCCGTTGACGACCCAGAGCGCCCCGCCGGTCGCCGCGATCCCGGTGGGCCCGTTGCCGACCGTCGCCGACGCGCTGACGGTGTTCGTCGCCGGGTCGATGCCCACCACCCGTCCCCCGGCCTCGTCGGTCACCCACACCTGACCGTCGCCGACCGCGATGCCGTCACCGACCGCGCCGGTGGTGATCGTCGCGGTGACCCGGCCGTCGCCTTCGTCCATGCGGGTGACCGTCCGGTCGTCGCCGTTGGTCACCCACACCGAGCCGAAGCCGTCGGCCAATGCCAGCGGGCCCGCACCGACCGGGATCGTGGCGATCAACGCGTCGGCGGCCGGGCTGATCCGGGCGACGGTGTCGTCGCCGTGATCGGCCACCCACACGCTGTCGCCGCCGATCGTGACGCCACTCGGGTCGGCCCCCACCGGAACCGAACCAACGACCGACCCCGTGCCCGGGTCGATCCGGCTGACCGCTCGGAGCGCCGGTTCCACCGCCCACACCGTAGCCCCGTCGACGGCCACCGCGGTCGGCGACGCGGTGAGGTCGACGTGGGCGGTCATCGCGGACCCGTCGGCCGCGACGAAGGCGACCGAGTCGGCGGACCGGGTGGCCGCGGCGGATCCGGGTGGGCCGGGGTGGGCCAGGGCCAGCCCGGCCCCGGCGACGATCACCGCGCAGGTCGTCAGCGCGAACGACCGACGGTGCCGCCGGACGCGGCGATGGCCCGCGGTGGGCGGCGGTTCCGGAGCCCGCTCCCGGGCCCGCTCCCGGGCCCGCTCCCGAGCCCGCTCCGGGGCGCGCTCCGGGATCCGCCTCGGGACCGACGGAGCGGACGGGCGCGGGATCGGGGCCGGACGGTGCTCGCGGACCGGCGGGTCGAGAGCCGGGTCGTGCACCAGGATGGCGTGCTCCAGCCGGCCCAGGGCCGCGCCAGGTTCGATGCCGAGTTCGGTGACGAGCGTCGCGCGAGCCTGCGCGTAGACGGCCAGCGCCTCCCCCTGCCGCCCGGCCCGGTACAGGGCGAGCATGTGCAGGGCCAGCAGGTCCTCGCGCAACGGATTCGCCCGGGTCAGCGCCTGCAGTTCGGGGATGACCGCGGCGTGCCGACCGAGCGCGATGTCGGCCTCGATCCGGCCCTCCAGGGCGAGCAGCCGCA
>JBDHZW010000252.1:0-7759 GCA_039812105.1 Nakamurella sp. | reverse complement strand
GCACAGTCCGCTCGTAGAGTCGGGGAATCTGACGCTGCGTGATGTCTGCGTGGGCTCGGGGTGATGGTCGGTCGACCAGGACCGGCCGGAGGACGGCAGTCGTTCCACAAGGAGGAATGTCCATGAGGAGAACGCGGGCGGTCGGCTTGATCGCGCTCGCAGCGGTGACGACACTCGTCGTCGCGGCGTGCGGGGGTTCGCCAGGCCAGCAAACGTCGACCACCACCACCGGTGGCGGCGGAACCGCGGCCGAGACATCCGGCAGTGCGGCGGCCGGCGGTGGCGGTACAGACGCCACATCGCTGCCCGGTGCCGAGAACGTCGGCAAGGTCGGCGGCTCGGGCTGCGGCATCCCGCACGGCGCCTATCAGGAGCCGGCCAAGAAGGGTGGCGAGGTCCGCGTCTCCTGGAACGACCCGCTGCTGACGTTCAACAACAACACCACGCACGGCAACGCGACGGCCAACGCGAACGTCGACTACCTCACCCAGGCGGGGTTCAGCTATTTCGACAAGGATCTGAACCTGATCAACAACGATCAGTTCGGCACCTGCACGATCGTGTCCCTGGATCCGCTGAAGGTGAAGTACACCGTCAACGAGGGCGTGAAGTGGTCCGACGGCGTGCAGATCGGTGCGGCCGATCTGATCCTGTCGTGGGGCGCCCAGTGCGACTGCTTCAACGAGTCCGAGGCGCAGACCGACGCGGACGGCAATCTGCTCCCGGCCACCGGGGTGGCCTTCGACAAGGTCGATCCCTCGATCTCGCTGATCAAGGACTACCCGGAGATCGGCGACGACGGTCGGTCGGCCACCTTCACCTGGTCGAAGTTCTTCGTCGACTACCAGCAGGCCAGTCCGGCCGACGCGGGCAACAACCAGACGCTGATTCCGGCGCACGTGGTTGCGGCCAAGGCGCTGGGCATCACCGATCCGCAGCAGGCCAACCAGGCCTTGATGGACGCGTTCAAGAACGACGACAAGGCCAAGTTGAAGCCCATCGCCGACTTCTGGAACACCGGGTTCGACACCGACCAACTGCCGAGCGATCCGAGCCTGTACCTCTCGTCCGGCCCCTACAAGGTGACCGCCTACCAGCAGCGGGCCAGCATGACCCTCGAGCGGAACCCTGACTACAACTGGGGTCCGATCCCGGCCTTCGACAAGATCACCTACACGATCATCGGTGATCCGACGGCGGCCGTGCAGGCGCTGACCAACGAGGAAACCGACCTGATCTCGCCACAGGCCACCGCTGACATCTACGAGGCAGTCACCGGGCTCAAGGACCGCGGCGTCGAGGTGGTCAGCGGTTTCGAGGGCACCTACGAACACGTCGATCTCGTCTTCGCCAACGGCGGCCCGTTCGATCCGGCCAAGTACGGCGGCGACGCTGACAAGGCGCTCAAGGTTCGGCAGGCGTTCCTCAAGACGATCCCGCGACAGGACATCGTGGACCGGCTGATCAAGCCGGTGAACCCGGAGTCGACCACCCGTGACTCGTTCACCACGGTGCCCGGCTCACCTCGCTACGACACCATCACCTCGCAGAACGGGATGGAGCAGCAGTACGGCCAGGTGGACATCGCCGGCGCCAAGCAACTGCTGCAGGAGGCCGGGGTCACCACTCCGGTCGACGTGCGCCTCAAGTTTGCCGCCAACAATCCGCGGCGGGCCAACGAGTACGACCTGATGAAGGCATCGGCCACCGAGGCCGGGTTCAACCTCATCGACGGCCGCAGCGCGAGTTGGGGCAAGGAGTTGCCGCAGATCGATGGGTACGACGCCTCGCTATTCGGCTGGCAGTCCACCGGCACCGGCATCACCGAGTCGATGGCCAACTTCATCACCGACGGGTCGAACAACTACGGCAAGTTCTCCAACCAGACCGTCGACCAGACCTACGACAATCTGTCCGGGTCGGTGCTCGAGCCTGATGCGGTCACCACCGACCTCACCACGGTGGAGAAGACCCTCGTGGATCAGGCGTTCGGCGTCACGATCTACCAGTTCCCGGGTGTCACGTCGTACAACAGCACCAAGGTGCAAAACGTCGACGTCATCCCGCTCGGACCGGGCCCGTTCTTCAACTTCTGGGAATGGACCCCGGCGTCCTGACGACCGGCCGGTGACCCCGCCGATGTGGTCGCCGACGCAGTAGCAGGCATGGAGGGGGTGCTCCGGACCGGACCATCGGTCCGTCCGGACACCCCCTTCGTGCTGTCGCCGGGCCGTGACCCGGCCGAGACGGCGGTGACCGTCGCGCAGGCTTACAGTTCACGCATATCAACGGCGTGCCCACAGCACGCCACCTCGTGAAGGGGTTGGTTGATCAGATGGCGATGTATCTCGTGCGCCGGCTCATCGCCGGTTTCTTCGTCGTGCTGGGCGCGTCGTTCATCGTCTACATCCTGGTTGCCAACGCCGGCGACCCGCTGCAGTCCGCACTGGGCATCACCGATCCGGTCGCCCGCCAGGCCCGGATCGACTACCTGACCACCACGTTGAACCTGGACGTCAATCCGGTCGTCCGATACTTCCTCTGGCTCAAGGGAATCGCCGGCTGCTTCGTGGGTCAGTGCGACTTCGGCTACTCGATCAGCACCAATCAGCCGGTCACCGGCGACCTGGGCACCCGGATCCTGATCACCCTGAAGCTGGTCCTCGCCGCGTCGATCCTGGCCGTGGTGTTCGGGGCCTCCATCGGCATCATCACCGCGCTCAAGCAGTACTCCGGGTTCGACTACACGATCACCTTCTTCACCTTCCTGTTCTTCTCGCTTCCGGTTTTCTGGGTGGCCGTGCTGCTCAAGGAATTGGTCGCCATCCAGTTCAACGACTTCATCGCATCGGGTGCCTATATACCCTGGTGGTTCATCTGGCTGGCGACACTGGTGGTTTTCCTGATCACCTACAGCCTGACCGGCGGCCAACCGTTGCGTCGAGGCCTGTATGCCATCGGGGCCGGTGCCGTGACCTTCGGCATTGTCTACTACATGTCGCTGACTCAGTGGCTACTGGACCCGGGCCTGGGACCGATCGTCATCATCCTCACCTCGATCGGCATCGCGCTGGCTGTCGCCGAAGTGAGCGCCGGACTGAGCAACAAGAAGGCCCTCTACACCGCATTGACCACCGCCGCCGTCGGTATCGCGCTCTGGTACCCGCTGCAGTTCTTCTTCTACCAGGACATGTCGTTCCCGCGACTGCTGCTGCTGGCCGCCGCGGCCATCGCGATCGGCGTCGCCGTGGGTTGGCTCTGGGGTGGCGACGATCGGGCCCTGTCCATGCGGACCGGGGCGATCACCGCGTTCCTGATCTCCGTGGTGATCTTCATCGACCGGACCATGCGGGCATGGTCGGCCTACACCAGCAACGCGGCCATCCGGGGCCGGCCGATCAAAACGATCGGTGACTCGCAGGGTGGCCTGGAGGGTGACTTCTGGATCCAGACGGTCGACGTCTTCACCCATCTGTTGCTGCCGACCATGGCTCTGATCCTTATCTCGTTGGCCAGCTACACCCGGTATTCGCGATCCAGCATGCTTGAGGTGCTGAACCAGGACTACATCCGCACTGCGCGAGCCAAGGGCCTGACCGAGCGGACGGTCATCATGCGGCACGCCTTCCGCAACGCCCTGATTCCGCTGGCCACGATCGTCGCCTTCGACATCGGACAGCTGCTCGGCGGCGCGGTGATCACCGAGCGGGTCTTCCAGTGGGACGCCATGGGCACGCTGTTCCAGCGCGGCCTGGTCAACAGCGACCCCAATCCGGTGATGGCGTTCTTCCTGATTGTGGCCATCGTGGCGGTGATCTTCAACATCATCGCCGACCTGCTCTACGCGGCCCTCGACCCGAGAATCAGGGTGGGACAGTGAAAATGAGCGCGAGAATCATGGTGACGCGATGACGACTCCCGGCGTTCCGGATCTGCAACACGAGCCCGGCATCGAGGTCGCGCCCGACGAGACCACGCTGGAGCAGCGGGAAACCGTCGGTCTCTCCCAAGCGCAGATCGTCCGCCGCCGGTTCTTCCGGCACAAGGGCGCGATGATCTCGATGTTCGTGCTGATCTTCATCCTGCTGCTCTCGGTCACCAGCATCGGCGTCGGGCCGATCCCCGGCTGGTACACCTGGTCTCCGTATGACCGGCCGCCACCGCTGAACCCCCGTGGTGAGCCGACGTTGGAACTGCCGTTCTTCGGCGGCACCGGATTCAGCATCGGCAGCCATCCCTTCGGTCAGGACGAGACGGGCCGCGACATGTTCGCCGCGACGATGCTCGGCATCCAGAACACGATGGTGGTCATCATCGTGCTCGGTCTGCTCAGCACGACGATCGGCGTGGTGGTCGGCGCGGTGGCCGGCTACTTCGGCGGCTGGTGGGATTCGGTGCTCATGCGGATCACCGACACGATCATCATCATCCCGCTCATCCTGATCACCGCGGTGGCCGGCTACTCCCTCGGCGCCACCGGTGTCTTCGCGGTCGCGCTGGTGATGGGCCTGTTCCTGTGGATGGGGCTGGCCCGGCTGGTACGTGCAGAATTCCTCGCGTTGCGGGAACGGGAGTTCGTCGATGCCGCCCGGGTGGCCGGAGCGTCCTCGTCCCGGATCATCTTCAAACACATCCTGCCGAACTCGGTCGGTGTCGTGGTCGTCAACGTCACGCTGCTGATGGGTACCGGGATCCTCACCGAAGTCGCCCTGGGCTTCCTCGGATTCGGTATCCAGCCGCCGAACATCTCGCTGGGCTCGTTGATCAGTCAATACCAGGGCGCGTTCACCACCCGGCCCTGGCTGTTCGTCTGGCCCGGCGTGTTCATCGTGGTGATCGTGCTGTGCATCCAGTTCATCGGCGACGGGCTGCGGGACGCGTTCGACCCAAGGCAGAAACGCGTCCCCAAGCAGAAGGATTTGCAGAAGGCCGCGGCGGCCTCCGCCGGCCCGGTGGCGGCGACGCCCATGCTCGACATCGACAAGAAGTCCGAGTCGTGATTCCCGGCGCCGGTTCAGGCCAGCAGACCGACGATTGCCCAGGTCAGCAACACGGCCGCGGCGGCGATGACGTCAACGTGCCAGCGCACCGGCGGTCGGTCGAACTCCAACCGCGGATCGTCCAGGTGCCCGGCGTCCTGCAGTTCCTGCCAGCGACGTCGGACGGCGATCGCCGCCTCGCCGGACGGGCTGTACGGGGAGTCGCCGGCTCGCACCCGCCGGCCGGTCTCGGACGTCTCCACCGGAACGGCATGGACATCCTGCTCGCTCAGGCTGCGACCCGGCTGCCAGCCCGACCTCGGCGCCGCCCAGGCGGCGAAGCGGCCGTAGGCGGTGATCAGGGTCAACGCCCACCGGGTGTCGACGTCCTGGATGGACGGCCAGGGGAGCCGGATGGTGCGGAAGACGTTCACCAGCTCGACGCCGGCGTCGTCGACGACCACGCAGGGCCGCCAGAACATCGCCCACACCAGCAGTGCGGGCAGCAGGGCCCAGGCGGCGCCGCGGGCCAGACCCTCGGCGCCGCCCTGGGTGACCATCGCGACCAGCGCCAGGCCGGACATCACCCAGACGAACACGGCCAGGGCACGACCGAACCGGGAGCGGTATCGATGGGGCATTCCTGCATGGTGACACGCGCCGGGAATGGGAGGCTTGGATGAGCGTCTTCGAGACCACCTCCAGCACCGACACGGCCGCGCCGGTCGTCACCGTGCGCGACCTGGACATCGACTTCTGGGTCGACGGCACCTGGTATCCGGCCGTGATCGGGGCGAACTTCGAACTGCGTCGCGGCGAGGTGCTGGCCCTGGTCGGTGAGTCCGGCTCGGGCAAGTCGACCACCGCGATGTCGCTGCTGGGCCTGTTGCCGAAGAACAGCCACGTGCGCGGCTCGATCGAACTCGGCGATCTTCAGCTGGTGGGCGCCGACGCCCGGGAGTTGCGCTCGATCCGCGGCCGCGAGGCGTCGGTGATCTTCCAGGAGCCGATGACCGCCCTGAACCCGGTGTACACGGTGGGGTTCCAGATCGGCGAGATGCTGCGCAGCCACAACGCCATGTCGCCCAAGGCCGCTCGGGCGCGGGCGATCGAGCTGCTGACGATGGTGGAGATCCCGGACCCGAAACGCCGGGTCGACTCGTACCCCCACCAGCTGTCAGGCGGCCAGCGGCAACGCGCGATGATCGCCCAGGCGCTGGCGTGCGACCCTGAACTGCTGATCGCCGACGAGCCGACGACCGCATTGGACGTGACCGTCCAGGCCGAGATCCTCAAGCTGATGCGCGATCTGAAAGACCGGATCGACGCGGCCATCGTGCTGATCACCCACGACATGGGCGTGGTCGCGGACATGGCCGACCGGGTGCTGGTGATGAAGGACGGCCGGATCGTGGAGTCCGGCACGGCCGACGAGGTGTTCAACCGGCCGATTGAGGCGTATACCGTCCAGTTGCTCAATGCGGTGCCGCACCTCGGATCGGTGACCAACGCCGACGAACTCGAGACGCTGGCACAGCTGGATGAGGCGGTCGGCGCCCCCGACGAGGTCGGTCTGTCGGCGATCGCGGTCGACCGGGCGGCGCCGGAACTGGTGGTGCAGCGGGCCGGCCTCGCGGACGGCGTCGAGGCCGTCGTGGAACTGGACAATGTCGCCGTCGAGTACCCCAAACGAGGTCGCACGCCCGCGTTCCGGGCCGTGGAGGGATTGACCCTGCAGCTCGGTCGGGGAGAGGTGATGGGTCTGGTCGGTGAGTCCGGATCGGGCAAGACGACCATCGGGCGAGCCTTGGTGGGCTTGCTGCCGGTCGTCGAGGGCACGGCGACGGTGGTCGGAACCGAACTCGTTGGGGTCGACCCCAAGGCGTTGCGCAAGCTCCGGCAGGACGTGTCCTTCGTCTTCCAGGATCCGGGGTCCTCGCTCAATCCACGGCTGCCGATCGGCGAGTCCATCGGCGAGCCGCTGCTGCTGCACGGCCAGAAGAAGGGCAAGGAACTCAACAGCCGGGTGGAGGCGCTGCTGGATCGGGTTCAGCTGCCCCGGTCGATGCGCAACCGCTACCCGCACGAGTTGTCCGGCGGCCAGCGGCAGCGGGTCGGCATCGCCCGGGCGCTCGCGCTGGAACCGAAGCTGCTGATCGCGGACGAGCCGACGTCGGCGCTGGACGTATCGGTGCAGGCGAAGGTGCTCGAGCTTTTCCAGGAGTTGCAGCAGGAGAAGGGGTTCGCCTGCATCTTCATCACCCACGACTTGGCGGTGGTGGAGATCCTCGCTCGCCGGATCGCTGTCATGCACCACGGCCGCCTGGTCGAACTCGGCACCCGGGAGCAGATCCTCAACGACCCGCTGCAGGACTACACCCGGCGGCTGATCGCCGCGGTGCCGGTGCCCGATCCGGACGAACAGCGGCGCCGGCGCATCGCTCGCGACGCGATCCTCGAGGCCGGGGTGGGCCTGGACGAGCAGGACGATCTGGCCGGTGTCATCCCGGACATGACCGAGGCGCAGGCGCGGGAAAAGGCGAAGGAGACGCAAGCCACCCAGGGGCCGGGACCGAATCTCGGTGGTGTCTGACCGGCTCTCCTTTGCCACGCAGGACCCGAACGCGGTGCTCGCCACGCGTAGGGTTGCCGCGTGTCTGTTCGCCTGCTCGCCGTTCATGCCCACCCGGACGACGAGTCGTTGTCGATGGCCGGCACGCTGGCGACGGTGTCCGCGGCCGGTGCGCGGGTGACCCTAGTGACCGCGACCCTCGGCGAGG
>JBDHZW010000251.1:0-7780 GCA_039812105.1 Nakamurella sp. | reverse complement strand
GAGGCCGCGCAGCGAGCGGTCAACGCCGCCACCGCGGCCGCGGAACGGGCCAAAACGACGCTGGACGGGCTGCGCTCGCGGTCCGACGCGCTGTCCCGCGCGCTGGCCAAGGCCCCCGGGGTGCCGGACGCGACGGCCCAGCTGGCCCGGATCGACGAACTGGGTACCGCGGTGGGCGACTCCGACCGGCGGCTGGCCGCCGCGACGTCCGCCCGCGCCTCCGCCGCGTCGGCGCTGGCCGACCTGGCCGTCCGGGTGGGGCAGGCGTGGCGCGAGTTGCGCCGCGCCCGTGACTCCGTGATCCGGCTCGGCGCCCCCGACCTGCCCGAGGGGTCGGTGCTGGCCGGCTGGACGACCCTGGTGACCTGGTCGACCGCGGCCGCGCGGTCGCGGGCCGCCGCCCTGCCGGACGCCCAGGACGCGGTGATCGCGGCGACCCGGCACCGCGACGAGGCGGCCAAGCACCTGGCCGACGAGTTCACCGCCCTCGACCTGCCGGTCGACGGCGACCTCGCCGCGGCGGCCCCGGCGGCCGCGGCCGCCGCACTGGCCCAGGCGCAGGCCGATCGCCGGCGCATCGCCGAACGCCGGGCCCGGGCGGACGCGCTGCGGACCGACCTGGACACGGCCCTGCAGGACCAGCAGGTTTCCCGGATGCTCGGAAGTCTGCTGCGCAGCAACCAGTTCCCCGAGTGGTTGGAGGCGGCGGCGCTGGACACGCTGGTCATCGACGCGTCCAAGCGGCTGTCCGACCTGTCCGGCGGGCAGTTCGAACTCACCCACCGGGACGGCGAGTTCATGGTCGTCGACCACGCCGACGCGGACAGCCTGCGCAGCGTCCGCACGCTGTCCGGCGGCGAGACCTTCCAGGCCAGCCTGGCGCTCGCGCTCGCGTTGAGCACCCAACTGTCGTCGATGGCCGCCGAGGGCGCCGCCCGGCTCGACTCGATCTTCCTCGACGAGGGCTTCGGCACCCTGGACGACGCGACGCTGGAAGTCGTCGCCTCGACCCTGGAGAACCTGGCCCAGGGTGACCGGATGGTCGGCGTGGTCACCCACGTCGGGGCGCTGGCCGACCGCATTCCCGTTCGGTTCCGGGTCCGGCGCGACTCGCGGACCTCGTCGATCGAGCGGGAGTCGTTGTGACGGGGGGAATGCGATTCGCCATCGACGGTTGGGACCCCGGCTACGGCAGCACGTTCGAGGTGGACGAGGACCTGGCCGCCAGCTCGGCCGACATCGATCCGGCGGTCGAGCTGGCGGCGGATGAGTGGCGGCCGATCCCGCCGCCCGGACCGATGCCGTTACCGAACCGGATCCTGTTCGTCGACGGCGTCCGGCGCGTCGAGGCGCGGGCGTGGATCGAGAATGCGGCCGTCAACGACGCGTCGATGGCGATCTGCGCCTCCTACGCGGCCGGCGTCGTGTGTTGCGACGGCCGGCGGGCCCAGCTGCAGCAGCCCAGGGTCGAACGGGGGCTGTTCACCGTCACGCCGGACGCGCGCCCCGTGGTGACCACGGCCGGAACCTACGCGGCCTGCCCGGCCGACCCCACGCCCGCCGCTCCGCTGTTCACCACGCTGTCCCAGGCGTTGCAACGAAGGCTCGCCGACCTCGAGGCGCGGGTGGCCGACACCGCCCGGGCGGAGGCGTCCGACGGATCCGACCTGCTGGTGATCGACGGTCCGCTGCACGGCCGCACGTCGATCCCGCGCTCGATCGGATACATCAAGAGTCACCAGAGCGCCTACCTGCCACGCGAACTGCATGCGCTGGTCGGTCGGCTCGCCCCCGGTGAGCGGACTCCCGCCTTCCGGGTCGGCACCAGCTGGGACCGGCACACGTGGTATTTGCGCCTGCCGGGTCTGCCCGGCGCGCCCTGGGCCGGGGTGGTCCGCGTCGAATGCTCTCCGACGATGGACCGCGAACACGTGATCGCCCTGGCCAACCTGACCCAGGCCGTGCTCCCCCGCTACGCCTCCGCCGAGTACAAGGACACCCGGGCACCGCAGAACCTGTACCCCATCGCCGGTCTCGAGCGTGAGCTCCGCCGCCGGTTGGGAGATCAGCGGCTGCTGTACCGGGCGCTGCGGGCGGCCGCGGCGGCGTGACCCTCGGCGTGACCGGCGGGTTCGGGCGCGGCGACGAAGGCCACCACGTCCCGGACGACGCCCGGATCGGCCAGCAGCCGGCGGTGGCCGAGCCCCTCGGTGCTCAGCATCGTGGCGGGTCCGGGCCAGGTCTCGACCAGCTCGACCGAATGCCCGTGGTGGGTCTCCCGGTCGCGGCGGTCGTGCACGACCAGCAACGGCACCGGCGCCGCCCCGGCCGCCAGGCGCCGCACGTCCAGGTCGGCGACCGGGTGTCCGGTGAGCCGGGCGATCCGCGCGTCCATCAGGGCGCGGGTCCGCGGGCCCATGCCGGAGACCGCGCCGAACCTGTCGAGGTAGGAGGCCAGATCCCGCATCGGCGCCAGCAGGACGAACCGCCCGACCGGCAGACCGTCCCGATGCACCATCAACGACGGCAGCGCACCCATCGAGTGCGCGACGATCGCGTGGGCGGGTCCGAAGCGCTCCGCCACCGCGCCCAGCGCGGCCGCGAACTCCACTCCGTGTGTGCGCCGCGGCCCACAGGCGCCCGGGTCGGACCGACCGTGCGACGGCCCGTCGAACACCACCACCCGATGGCCGGCCCGCCGCAGCGGGTCGACGAAGGACGACAGCTGTCGCCCGACCCCGCCCCAACCGTGCACCAGGTAGACCACCGGCCCGGTGCCGACACTCGTCCCGCGAACCGTCCACCCGTCGACGCGCACCTCGAACGGGTCGCCGTCGACGGGTGCGGCCGCCACCGCCGCCGGGACCGCCGGGACCGTCAACCACCGCCGGGTCGCGTAGCGCGCACCGACCGACGGGGCCAGCCGATCCGCCAGGCCGAACGCCCCGCGTACGGCAGTGACCTTTGCACGAACGATCGTGCTTTTCTTTGACGAAAGCGATGGCATGGGTCCGTCCTTTCCGATCCGGAGGTGGGTGCGCGTTCAGCCAACCGGGCGGGCGCGCTCGACCAGCGCGTCGAAGGCCCGCCGGGTGCGGGCCAGCGCGTTCGGGTCGCGCATCAGCCGGCTCGCGTGATGGTGACCGAGCATGATCGAGTGCACCTCGAACGCGAACTGCTCAAGGTCCAGATCGGCCCGGAACTCGCCCTCGGCCACGGCCGTGCCGGCGACCGTCGCCAGCAGGTCCAGCCAGTCACGTTCGGCCGCCACCAGGGCGTCCCGCAGCTCGCCCGGCCGCTCGTCCAACTCGACCGCCGCCCCCACGAAAATGCAACCGCCGGAAAGCACGTCGCTGGTCCAGTGGAGCCAGTTGGCGAAAACGGCGCGGACCCGGGGCTCGCCCCGCCGTGCGGTGAGGGCGGGCCGGACGACGACATCCACGAACAATTCCCGGGTGCGGTCCAGCACGGCCGACTGCAGCTGGTCCATGGAGCCGAAATGGGCGAACAGGCCGCTCTTGCTGAGCCCGGTCCGTTCGGCGAGCCGGCCGACCGAGAGTCCGGCGAAGCCGTCCCGGGACGTGACCTGTATCGCCTCGTCCAGGACGGCCGCCCTGGTGGCCGCGCCCTTCCCCATGCCGACGAGAATAGCACGATCGTTCGGCAATGCGTCGAGGGTTCAGTGGTCCGTCTGGGCAGGGTCTACGCCCAGATCGCCGCGGCGATCCCGTCGGAGAAGGCCTCGGGTTCGTCGGGCCGGGCGATGGCCTGCCCGGCGGCGAAGCGCCGCGCGGTCCAGGCCGCCGCGGCAGCGTCGAGCACGTCGTCCACACCGGCGCGGCCCACCTCCGGACCGATCGCGCAGAGATCGATCCCGTTCTGCCGCAGCAACTCCCGTCGCCGCTCGGCGCCCGGCCAGGTCTTCTTCGACGCCGGCACCGGCCGGCCGCCCATCATCGTGAAGCTCAGTTCCGGGTGAACCTCGATCACCGGACGCACCCACCCGTCCACGAACTCCTCGGCCTCCAGGATCCGCGTCCGCAGGCCGTACGACTGCCGGGACACCCCCTGCCCGGCCAGCCGCCGGTTGACGGCGTTCGCTTCGTCGTAGGTCTCTGCCAGGACGGCGGCGCGCGCCGGGGTGAGGAACACCGACGACCGCCGCGGCCCCAGCGCCGCACGGGCCAGCAGGTCGGCCTGACGGACGCCGGCGTCGGGCAGACCGATCGGGATGTCGATCGCGATCACCGACAGCGCTTCGCCGTCCACGCCGACGAGCCCGTGCAGGGTGGGCGCGAACCGTCCGACCGCCCGCCCGCCATCCAGGCAGACGCCCACCCAGCCGCCCGGGCAGGCGTCGACGCCCAGCACCGGCTCGGCCGTCGTCACCGACGCTATTTCGGGGGCAGCGTGCGGACGTAGGCGACGCCCACCCCGACCCACCGCGCCAACCGGTCGTCGCCGTCCACCGCCTCGGCGTCCACCCGCAGCCACCCGTCCATCTCCCGGCCGCGCATGACGAACCGCCCGACGTGCGGCGGCGCCACGTACTCGTCGGTGCGGGCAGGGTCGACCCGCAGCAGCAGGCCGCCCTTGCCGCTGGCGCCGACGGCCATGTGGCCGCCGATCAGGAACGCCAGCCCGCCGAACATCCGCTTCTCGGTCAGCCCCGGCTCCGCCGCCACCAGCTCGCGGACCCGGTCGGCCAGATCTTCGTCGTACGCCATGGCCAGAGTGTGCCGGAAGCCTCCGACAGTGCCGGACACGACGATCAGCTGCCCGACCGCGCCGCCTCGATCTGCCGGTTGCCGATCCGCGGCCACGCCCACGCCAGCAGTCCCAGCTGGATCACGCCGGAGATCAGGAAGGGCAGCCGCAGCGCCCACTCCCGCCCGACCGCCGGTTCCAGCAGCGCGACCAGCACGCCGCCGAGCAGCGTGCCGAGGGCCACCGTCCCCCAGCCGAAGAACCGGTAGACCGAGTTCACCCGGCCCAGCAGCCGGTCCGGGATGAGCGACTGCCGCAGGGACACCGTGATCACGTTCCACACGACGATGAACACGCCGAGCACCAGGGTCGCCGACCACAGCGGCCAGAACGACGACATCAGCCCCTGCACCGCCTCACCGATGGCGAGCACGACGACGGCGAGGGCGAGCGCGCTGCCCTGCGGCAGCCGCCGGACCAGCCACGGCGCGACGAACGACCCGATCACCGCGCCGAGGGCCGCGCCGGTGGTCAGCAGCCCGAAGCCGGCCGCGTCCAGGCCGGCGACCTCCTGGCCGAACAGCACGAACACGGCGGTGGCCAGCGCGCTGGAGGCGTTGAGGACACCGAGCGAGATGGCCAGCGACCGCAGCAGCCGGTGCCGCCACAGCCAGCGGAAGCCCTCGGCGATCTCCCGGTGCAACCCGCGCCGCGGACCCTCGACCGGCGGCCGGAAGCTGCCGGCGATGGTGAACACCACGGCCGCCGCGACCGCGAACCCCCCGCCGCCGACGACGAACGGCAGGGCCAGGCCCGCCCCGATCAGCAGCCCGGCGAACGTCGGCCCGACGAACTGGTTGGCCACCGTCTCGACCGCCCACAGCCGCCCGTTCGCGGTCTCCAGCCGCTCGCGCGGCACGATCGACGGGATCAGCGTCTGGGAACTGTTGTCGCCCACCACCTCGGCCAGCCCGACCAGCAGGGCCAGGGCGTACAGCAGGCCGAGCAACAGGCCCGCGTGCGACTGGAGTTCCGCCCGACCGGTGCCGGTCAGTGCCAGGACGGCCGCGAACGCGAGCAGCAGCCCGCTGCGGGCGACGTCGGCCCAGGCGATCAGCCGGCGGCGGTCGAACCGGTCGGTGATCGCGCCGACCGGCAGCGAGAACAGCAGCCACGGGATCCGGGTGGCCGCGGTGACCAGGGCGATCTGCACCGGATCCCGGGTGAGCACCGACGCGAGCCACGGCACCGCGATCGTCTGCAGACCGTCGGCCAGGTTCGACGCCCCGGCGGCGGCGAGCAGCCGGCGGAACGCGCTCGCGCCGGTGGCGGCGGGCTCGGGTCGCGCCGAATCGGGCGCCGTCAACGGTCGGACCCGCCCGCACCCGAGCCGCGGACGGGAAGCCGCGGCCGGTCCGTCGGGTACAGCGCCACCACCAGGCCGAACGCCTGGTCGCCGGCGCGGGGTTCGCGGTCGAACTCGTCGAGCAACGCGTGCACCCGGTCGGCCCAGGCCGCCGCCCGGTCGGCCGGGATCCGCGCGTACCGCAGTCCCCCGTTGAACGGCAGCCCCGTCGCCGGCGGGACGGCGCCGGCCTCGTCGGCCGCCTGCCGGACCTGACCGGCCACCGCGCCGACCGCCTCGCCGACCTGCTCGAACAGGAAAACCCGTGCGGTCCGGCCGTAGTACTTGGCCTCCAACGCGCGCACCCGCTTCGTGCGGACCACCCGGACCAGCCCGGCCGCCTCCAGCGACTTGAGGTGAAACCCGATGGTGCCCTTCGGTTTGCCGAGGATGTCGGCCAGTTCGGAGGTGGTCGCCGCCCGGTCCAGCAGCAGGCTGACGATCTGGGTCCGGGTCGGCTCGAACAGCGCCCGGTACTGCCCCGGGTCGGTCAGCGCGAGGGTGGCCGCCAGGTCGTAGTCGGGGGCAGAACGGTCGGTCATTCCCGTATGGTCGGCGCATCCCGACCATTGTGTCAAGCAGCCCCGCCGGATACGCCTACCCCGTCGCGTCCCGCAGGTGCAGGACCAGGCGGGCGCCGTCCCGGAAGAGATCGTCGGCGGTGCGGCCGGTGCCGGCGAAGTAGTCGGTGATCGCCCGGGTGGCGACCGGGAACCGGGCTCGGAGGTCGTCCGGGTCGAGCCGGGTCTCGGCGTCCGGGGCCTGCTCCTCAAGCACCCATCCCACCGTGTACCGCTCGCCGGCCAGCACCAGCAACCGGGCGCTGCCGGCGTCGATGCCGTGCTCGACCAGGGTCGACATCGCCAACTCGGAGAAGTCGGCGCGCCGCAACGACTGTCGCGCACCGGACACGATCCGGGCGCCGTCCCGGTGCCGCAGCAGGCCGGCCCGGAGGCGGCCGAGGGCGCCGAGTAGCCATTCCCGACCGTCCCCGTCGCCGCCGAATGCCGGGATTTCCTCGATCGCCTCGTCCATGATCGCGTCGGCGAGGGCGGTCAGCAGTTCGGCCTTGCCCTTGACGTGCCAGTACAGCGTCGGCGCCTGCACGCCCAGCCGCCCGGCCAGGGTGCGCAGGCTCAGCCCATCCAGGCCGTCGTCGTCGACGAGGCGCAGTGCCGCCTCGACGACCCGCTCACGACTCAGCGGCACGGTGTACTCCTCCTGGCATCGGCTCTCGAACAGCGTTAGAGTGAGAATACGGCTCTAACAGTGTTAGAGAGGAGAGTCGACATGCGAGCAGCGGTGGTCGAACGCGGAGGAAGCGTGCCGGTGTACCGGGAGTTTCCCGATCCCGAGGTGCACGAGGGCGAGGTGGTGCTGACCACCGAGGCGGTCGCGGTGGAGCGCGTCGACCGCGCCATCGTCACCGGAACCCATTACACCGCCGGAGCTTTCCAGGCTGCGCGGCCGGCGATCCCGTGCTTCGACGGGATCGGCCGGCGGCCCGACGGCACGCTCGTCGGATTCGGCGGGCTCACCCCGCCCTTCGGTGCGCTGGCCGAGCGGGTGGTCGTCCCGGCCACGCACACCGTGCCCATCCCGGACGGCATCGACCCGCCGGTCGCCGCTGCCCTGTCGTCCGCGATCACCGCGATGAGCATGCGGACC
>JBDHZW010000250.1:0-7791 GCA_039812105.1 Nakamurella sp. | reverse complement strand
TCGGTCGGACCGTCGAACGGGCAGTCCCAGCTGACCGCGATGATCACCTCGAGCCGGCCGCCGGCGTCGTGCACCATCGGGGCGATCTCCGCGACCGCGTCCACCGCCTCCTGGGTGGATCGGCGAGCGTTCGCCCGGCTGTGCCCGTCCGACGCCGAGACGACGTACTCGATGGTGCCCAGGCCGGTGGCGATCGCCCGCTTGGCCCCGTTGGGGGAGGCGACCAGGCCCGACCATTCGACGCCGGGCACCGACTGGACGTACTCGGCGATCTGCTCGGCGTCGGCCATCGCGGGCACCGCCCGCGGGGAGACGAATGCGGTCGCCTCGATCCGCCGGACCCCGGTGGCGACCAGCGCCTGGATCAGCCGGATCTTCTCGTCGGTGCCGATCGGCGCCTCGATCTGCAGGCCGTCCCGTGGTCCGACCTCGCGGATGTCGACGCGGGTGGGCAACTCTGGCATCGCTGTCCTTTCCATGGGGTGAGAGGGCCGGATGCTCCCTCGGTCATCGGGGCGCACAATGCCCCGCATGGATTACGCCGAGGCTCGCGCCGCCTTCTTCCAGCCCCGACCCGCCGACGCCCCCGAGCCGGGCATCGCCCACTGGGCGAACACGCCGGCCCGCCGGCTGCGGGATGCGATCGAACCGATCGCCACCATCTGCTTCTGGAGCGAACCGGCCTACAAGGCCTACGAGCATCGCGGCCTGGACTTCCTCCAGGGGTACGTGTGGGGCCGGGCCTGCGTGCTCGGCGAACCGGACGGGGCGGTCGCGGCGGCCGCCTTCGGCGGCTTCGAGCCGGGTCTGATCGCCGACCTGTACGACGCCGGCCGCGCGGCGTGCTCGCTGGCCGACATCCGGTCGGCCAAGGAGTCCGGCGCGGTCACCGCCCTGCGCGAGGTGCTCGGTGACCGGGACGACGTCGACGAGGTGGTGGCCGGGCTGCGCCGCGGCATCGACGCGATCCACACCACGTCCGGTCGGGCCCTGTCCGCCGGGCTGCTCGGCCTGGACTGGCCCGACCAGGCCTGGGGCCGGCTGTGGCACGCCTGCTCGATCCTGCGCGAGTACCGCGGCGACGGGCACGTCGCCGCCTATGTCGCCGCCGGCCTGGACGGGTTGGAGGCCAACCTGCTCACCGAACGGCAGGTGGGCTGGGACGCGATGACCTACGCGGGCAGCCGCGGCTGGTCGCCGGAGGCGATGGCCGCGGCCGTCGACCGGCTCAGCACCCTCGGGCTGATCGAGCAGGACGCGCTGACCGCGACCGGCCGCACCCTGCGGGACGGCATCGAGCACGTCACGGACGCGCTGATGGAACCGGTCGTGAACGCGATCGGCGGCGACCTGCCGGACCTGGTGGACACCCTGAACGACTGGTCGCGGCAGATCATCGAACACGGCTGGTTCCCACCTGACCCGTACAAGCTCGTCTCGGGCTGAGGGGCCGCTCACGGGGTGACGACGACCTTGATCGACCCACCCGCCTTGGACGCCGCCGTCTCGAACGCTTCCGCGATGTCGTCCAGCGAGAACCGGTGCGTCACCATCGGTTCCAGGTCCACCCGGCCGGATCTGACCAGTTCCAGGCTGCGCTCGTACTGGCCCCGGCCGCCGTTGCCGCCGACCCCGAAGATGGTCAGCGTCTTGGCCATGATCGGGATGACCGGCAGCGGCGGCAGGTCGTTGGCCCAGCCGATGTGCGCGACCTTGCCCTCCTTGCGGACGACGTCCAGGACCATCGCCGACGACGTCGGGAACCCGGACGTCTCGATGACGATGTCGGCGCCGACGCCGTCGGTGAGGTCCAGGATCGCCTGCTTCGGATCGCCGTTCCGCACGTTGATGCAGTCGGACGCCCCGTAGGCGCGGGACACGTCGAACGGCTCGTCCCGGGCGTCGGTGACGATCAGCCGGCCGGCCCCGGACAGTGCGCACAGCCGGGTCAGGGCCAGCCCGATCGGCCCCTGGCCGAGCACCGCCACGGTCTCACCGAGCACGATCCGCAACCGGTCGACGGTGTTCAGCCCGACGGCCAGGGGCTCCAGCAGGGACGCCTGCCAGGCCGCCACCCCGTCCGGCCGGGGCACCAGGTTCACCACCGGCACCGCGACCTTCTCGGTGAGGCAGCCGTCGGACCACAGCCCGATCAGCTTCTTGCGCTTGCAGTCGGCCAGCTTCCCGGCCGAGCAGTCCGCGCATTCCCCGCACGGCAGCGAGGGTTTCACCGCGACCGGGGAACCGATCAGCGCCTCGTCGACGCCGTCACCGACGCTGTCCACCCGGCCGGCGAAGTCGTGCCCGGGCACCCGGGGGAACGGGGTGTCGATGCGCCCGTCGTACTGGTGGCTGTCGGTGCCGCACAGCGACGCCGATTCCACCCGCACCACCACCCAGCCGGGCGGCGCGGTCGGCTCGGGACGGTCCTCGATGCGGACCTGGCCGATTCCGGTCAATACCGCGGCGCGCATGTCGTCAGATCCCTTCCGGGGCGAACTCGCGGTTCGTCATGATCGCGAAGGCCTGGTCGACATGGGAGGCCAGGTGGCCGGTGATGATGGGGGTCCACTCGGCGATCGTCATGGTGCCCAGGTCGGGGATCTCCACGACCCGGTCGTGCAGGGCCGGGTCGAGCGCGGGCAGGCAGGTGGCCAGGGTGCGCCGGGTGCTGGCGATCTGCCGGATCGCGATCCCGGTGGTGGGCGGCGGGTAGCCGGTGACATCGTGCCCGATCTCCTCGCGGAAGAAGAACCGCAGCTCCGGGTCGTTGGCCAGGCGCTGCAGGTCGCCCAACCAGATCAGCGTGCAGACGTTGATGTGCGAGACGACCTGGGCGACGGTCCAGCCGCCGTCGGAGTGGGCGCGGTGCAGGTCGCCGTCGCCGATGGCGTTCAGCGCGCGCTCCAGGCGGTCGAGCGCGACGTCGACGTCGGCGGCCAGGTCGGCGGGGGAGAAGGTGGCGGTCATCGTTGATCCTCCGGTGTCGGTTCGATGGTGGTGGGTGCCCGGCGTCAGACGACGCCGGCGTCGTGCAGCTTGCTGATCTCGTCGCCGGCCAGGCCGGCCTCGTGCAGGACGTCGTCGGTGTGCTGGCCCAGCAGCGGACCGCCCCAGCGGACGGTGCCGGGGGTGTCGGAGAGCCGGGGCGCGACCGCCGGCATGACGATGCTGCCGTGGTCCTCGTCGGGCACCTCGACCAGCGACTGCCGGGCCCGGAAGTGCGGGTCGGCGATCATGTCGGCCGGTTCGTACACCAACCCGGACGGCACGCCGGCCTCGTGCAGCCTGGCCAGCAACTCGGCCGAGGTGAACTGCTGGCTCCACACGCCGATCACGTGATCCAGGTGGGCCATGTTCGTCCCGCGCGCTCGATGGTCGACATACCTCGGGTCGTCGGCCATCTCGGGCCGCTCCATGGCCTGGGTCAGCCGGCGGAACACGCTGTCCTGGTTGGCCGCGATCAGCACGTGCCCGTCGGCGGTCGGGTAGACGTTGCTGGGCGCGATGCCGGGCAGCGTCGGGCCGCTGCGTTCCCGCTGCAACCGGGCCACGTGCCATTCCGGCACCAGGGCCTCGGTGATGGCCAGCACCGACTCGAAGATCGAAGCGTCGACCACCTGCCCGCGACCGGTCCGCCGCCGGGCCTGCAATGCGCACACCGCCCCCCAGGCGCCCATCAGACCGGTCAGCGAATCGCCCAGCGAGACACCTACTCTCGTCGGCGGCCGGTCCGCGTAGCCGGTGAGGGCGCGCAGGCCGCCCATCGCCTCGCCGATCGCGGCGTACCCGGCCCGCTCCGCGTACGGCCCGCTCTGCCCGAAACCGCTGATCCGGACCAGGATCACGCCGGGATTGAGGCCGGACAGCACGTCGTAGCCCAGGCCCCACCGTCCCAGGGTGCCGGGTCGGAAGTTCTCCACGACGATGTCCACGTCCCGGACCATCCGCCGGATCAGTTCCTGGCCGTCGGCGGTCCGCAGGTCGACCGTGATGCTGCGCTTGTTGCGGCCGGCGACCCGCCACCACAACGAGTCCCGCTGGTCCGGACCCCAGCCCCACTGCCGCAGCACGTCTCCCACCCGGGGCGGCTCGACCTTGACCACGTCGGCGCCCTGATCGGCGAGCATCTGCCCGCAGAACGGTCCCGCGACGACCTGGCCGAGTTCCAGCACCCGGATGCCCGCCAGCGCGCTCATCCCCGGGCGAAGGGGTCGCGGGTGGACATGACCGGCTCCGGGCGGAGGTCGTCGAGCTCGTATTCGGCGGCGGTGTGGCCAACCACGGCGGTCATCGGGCACTCCTTCGGGCTGGGATGGCTCATAGAATCGCATACAACTAGTGACCTGACAAGGCTTCATGGGCCCGATCTCAGGGCATGCGTCGTCGGATTGCATACGATAAGCTGGGCCCATGACGACCGACGCGACCTCCGACGGTCCATCGACGCCGCGCGCGAACACCCGGCTGGCCTACGACGCGATCCGGGCCCGGGTGGTCGGCGGCGACGTCCAGCCCGGGCAGTGGCTGCGCGAGTCGACCGTCGCCGAGTCCTTGGGCCTGAGCCGCACCCCGGTCCGGGAGGCGTTGCGCATGCTGGCCACCGAGGGCGTGGTCGAGCTGGTGCCCAACCGGGGCGCGCGGGTGGTGAGCTGGACGGCGGCGGACTTCGACGAGGTGTACCGGCTGCGCGCCCTGCTGGAGGGGCACGGCGCGGCGTTGGCCGCGACCGGCGCCACCCGGGAGCAGGTCGCCCGGATCCGCCGGTTGGGTGAGATCTACGAGCGAGCGGTCGATTCCGCCGTCCCCGGGCACGACGAGACGGCCCGGTGCAACAACGAGTTCCACGCGGCCATTGTCGCCGCGTCGGGCAGCCATCGCCTGGTCAATCTGCTGGACGTCATCTCCTCGGCGCCGATGGTCACCCAGGCCCTGTCCAGCTACTCCGACGACGACCGGCGCCGCAGCGTGCTGCAGCACCGCGACATCGTCACCGCCATCGCTCACGGCGACGCGGAGCTGGCCGAGTCGGCGATGCGCAGCCACATCCTGGCCGCCCGGTACGCCGCGATGCGGCTGCGCGAGCGCTGACCCGGCCTATCCGGCGGCGTGGGTCATGTCCGCCCGGAGTTGGCGGAAGAGGAAGACGCCGGGTTCGCCGACCTCGGCCTGATACGCGTCGACGACGTCGCCCACCCACGTCGCCACATCGTCGGCCGGGAGGCGGGCCGTCCAGTCGGCGAAGCCGACGGTGCACCAGTCCGCGAACGCGGCCCGGGAGCCGAAGTCCCAGTGCAGGTCGGCCACCCGCTGATCGGTGACGTGCAGGCCGGCGGCGCCGGCGACGGCCGGGTAGCCGGCCGGGTCGACGTGCACGAACGGTGCCCGGAAGCCGGCGAACGACGCCGCCCAGCGAGGGGCGGCGCAGACGTCCATCGCCGTCGATTCCAGGCTGCGCCGTGGGCCGGAGCACACCTGCTGGACCAGCACCCGGCCGGGCGGCCGCAACGCCCGGGCGATCGCGGTCAGCGCCGCCACCTGGTCGGCCACCCAGTGCAGCGCGTTGAACGAGACGACGACGTCGAACTCGGCGACGAACGGGAGGGCCAGCACATCGCCGGCCACGAACCGGACGTCGGTGCCCGGCGGGTCGGGACGGGACCGGGCGGCCTCGATCATCCGCGGCGAGGCGTCCACGCCGACGATCGATCCGGCGGGTAGCTGCGCGGCGATCGACCGGGTGACGTAGCCGTCCCCGCAGCCGACGTCCAGCACCCGCTCGTCGCCGCGGAAGGTCAGGTCGGCCAACGCCTCCCGGGCCAGCTCCCGTTGCAGGCCGCTGATCCGCTCGTACCCGACGCCGTCCCAGTCCGTCATCGCGCTTCCCTCCGGCCGGCTCGACGAGCCAGGCCAGCGTAGCCGTCGATCAGGGCACGATGACGATCCGCCGGGCCGTCCCGGTGTCCGCCCAGGCCCGCTCGACGTCGGCCAGCGGCACCGGGAGCGCGTCCACGCGGAGCCGGCCGGCGGTGATCTCGTCGGCCAGGCGCGGCAGTTCGGCCAGGATGTCGGCGGTGCCCAGCGATCCCTGCCCGCTGCCGACGATCCGCAGTCCGGAGGCTCGGAGCGCCGCCGACGGGATGGGACTGGTCGGACCGGCGACGGAGCCGATCTGGACCCAGTCGAGCGGCCGGCCCCGATCCCGGCGACCGGTGATCAGCGCGACCATCGCCGCCGCGGCCGGTTCGCCCCAGAGGTAGTCGAGCACGACGTCCACGTCCGCGGCCGCGCGGGCCAACTCCTCGCCGTCCAGCCTCACCACATCGTCGGCACCGGACGCCGACAGTTCGGCCGGCTTGCCCGGATGCCGCCCGGCCGCCACCACCCGGGCGGCACCGAGCCGGGTGGCCACCTGAACCGCCATCCGACCCGCGTTGCCGGTGGCACCGAGCACGAGAACGCTGCCGCCCGGGGCGAATTCGATCCGCCGGCGCAGCGCCAGCCAGGACGACATGGCCGGGTTGATCCCGGCCGCGAGGACGACCGGATCGCTGTCGGGCGGCAGCACGAAGCTGCGCCGGGCGTCGATGACCGTGCGCTCCGCCATCGAGCCGAGCGCCGTGTCCGGCAGGATGAAGAACCGCAGGTGACCGGCGGCGTCACGGCCCACGCCGTCGATGCCCGGCACCAGCGGCAACACTCCGGTGCTGGTGTAGTGGGAGCCGTCGGCCTGCGACCGGACCCGCGGGTGCAGGCCGGCCGCGAGCACGTCGACCAGCACCTCGGGCGGGCCCGCCGGCGTCGGCTCCGGGAAATCCTGGTACGTCGGTGGGGTGTCGAACGATGTCACGACAGCGGCCTTCATCTGAACCTCCAAACGAGATGGTTCGTAATACCAACCAATAGTAGTTGGTACTACGAACTACTTCAAGATAGTCTTGAGCCATGCAGCGGTCGGAACCGGCGGAGGATCTGGTCGACGCGCTCGTGCAGTCGGCGTTCGGCACGATGGCCGTGCTGACCCGGGTGGCGGCGGCGCACGATCTGTCGCTGACCCAGTTGCGGGTGTTGGGCATCCTGCGCGACCGCCGGGTCCGGATGACCGAACTCGCCGACTACCTGGGCCTGGAGAAGTCGACGATGACCGGGCTGGTTGCCCGGGCGGAGAAACGGGGCCTGCTGCAACGGGTTCCGAACGCGGACGACCGCCGGTCGGTGGACGTGCTGCTCACCGCGGCCGGTCGGGAACTGGCCGAGCAGGGGCGGGCGACGATCGCCGGCGAGCTGGCGCCGACGACGGCCGACTTGTCGGTGGCCGAGCAACGGCGGCTGGCCGCCGGGTTGCGCAGGACGCTCAGTCCGACGGCGGCTCATCGCTGATCAGCCGCTTGCCCAGCACGACGGTCCCGTCGGGGGCGTAGCCGAGGGAGGTGTAGAAGTCGACGGCGGTGTCGTTGCCGGCCCGCACCTGGAGCGAGACCTTCGGGCAGCCAAGCGCTTCCAGCTGAGTCTCGACCACGGCCATTAGCGCGCCGGCGAGCCCGGCCCGCCGATGATCGGGATCGACGGCCAGATAATTGACCCAGCCGCGGTGACCGTCGTAGCCCGCCATCACGCTCGCCACGATCCCCCCGTCGATCTCGCCGACCAGGAACAGTTCCGGCTGGACGGTCAACTTGCGGTCGATATCCTTGCGTGGGTCGTTCCACGGCCGGGTCAGGCCGCACCGCTGCCACAGCGCCACCACCGGCTCGGTGTCGGCCCGCCCGAACGGTCGGATCAGCATGGGTC
>JBDHZW010000249.1:0-7806 GCA_039812105.1 Nakamurella sp. | reverse complement strand
GTCATGAGTGCGTTCACGCTGACCGACGGCTGGGGCGGGGGTCTCGCCCCGGAGGGCGAGCCGGAGGTCCCGCGGGCCCGGTCCACGCGGGTGACGCTCGACATCGTCGTTCCGGTCCACAACGAGGAGTTCGACCTGCCTCGCAGCGTGGCGCGGCTGCACGACTACCTGACCACCCAGGTCCCGATGAGCTTCCGGATCACCATCGCGGACAACGCCTCCACCGACGGGACCGCGGCCATCGCCGACCGGCTGGCCCGGCAGCACCCCGACGTTCGCGCGGTCCACCTGACCGAGAAGGGCCGGGGCCGGGCGCTCAAGCAGGTCTGGCTCGACTCGGACGCGGACGTGCTGGTCTATATGGACGTCGATCTGTCCACCGACCTGTCCGCGTTGCTGCCGCTGGTCGCCCCGCTGGTCTCCGGCCATTCCGACCTGGCCATCGGCACCCGGCTGCACCGCGGTTCCCGGGTGATTCGCGGACCCAAGCGGGAGATCATCTCCCGCTGCTACAACCTGATCCTGCGGGGCACCCTGGCGGCCCGGTTCTCCGACGCCCAGTGCGGGTTCAAGGCCATCCGGCGCAACGTCGCCCAGCAGCTGCTGCCCCTCGTCCAGGACACCGGCTGGTTCTTCGACACCGAACTGCTGGTGCTGGCCGAGCGCTCCGGGCTGCGCATCCACGAGGTGCCGGTGGACTGGACCGACGACCCCGATTCGCGCGTGGACATCGTGCAGACCGCCAAGGACGACCTGCGCGGCGTGTGGCGGGTGGGCCGCGCCCTGGCCAGCGGGGCGCTGCCGCTGGCCGACGTCCGCCAGCAACTCGGCCGGGCCCCGCTGGAGCCGGCCACACCGGGGGTGCCGACGGGCATGACCAAGCAGATCGTCCGGTTCGTCGCCATCGGCATCGCCAGCACGCTGGCCTACCTGTTGCTGTTCTTCCTGTTCCGGCTCGGCCTCGGCGCGCAGGCGTCGAACTTCCTGGCGCTGGCGATCACCGCCGTCGCCAATACCGCCGCCAACCGCCGGTTGACCTTCGGCGTCCGCGGCCGCGCGGGCGTGGTCCGGCACCAGTTCCAGGGATTCGGCGTGTTCCTGCTCGGCCTGGCCATCACCAGCGGCGCGCTCGTCCTGCTCACCGCGGTCAACCCGACGCCGACTGTGCCCGTCGAGGTGATCGTCCTGGTGCTGGCGAACCTGCTGGCCACGGTCGTCCGCTTCGTCCTGCTCCGCGGCTGGGTCTTCCGGCACGCCGCCGTCACCGCAACCGCTCCATCGATCAGGGAATGACGACATGTCGACACTCACTCACGGACCCACCACCGGTGCCCCGCCACCGGCGAATTTGCCATTCCCGGCGCCGCCGAAGCAGCGCGGCTGGGCGGGCCGCCTGTTCCTCGGCCCGACCGGCGACCCGCGGTGGGCGCGGCCGGCATTGTGGGGGCTGCTGGCCGTCACCGCCGTCCTGTACCTGTGGAACCTGTCCGCGTCCGGCTACGCCAACGACTTCTACGCGGCGGCGGTGAAGGCGGGCACCGAGGACCTCAAGGCGTGGCTGTTCGCCTCGCTCGACTCGTCCAACGCGATCACCGTCGACAAGCCGCCGGCCTCGATCTGGCTGATGGCCCTATCCGGCCGGATCTTCGGCTTCAGCTCCTGGTCGATGCTGATCCCGCAGGCCCTGTTGGGCGTCGGGACCGTCGCGCTGGTCTGGGCGGCCGTCCGCCGCTGGTCGGGTGACGCCGCCGGCCTGGTCGCCGGCGCTCTGGTCACGCTGACGCCGGTGGCCGCATTGATGTTCCGGTTCAACAATCCGGACGCGCTGCTGGTCTTCCTGATGACGTTGGCCGCCTACTTCGTGGTCCGGGCGATCGAGACCGAGCGCGGGCGGGCCGCCCTGACCTGGCTGATGCTGGCCGGCGTCGCCCTCGGGTTCGCGTTCCTGACCAAGATGCTGCAGGGCCTGCTGGTCCTGCCGGCGTTCGCGCTGGCCTATCTGGTCGCCGGCCGGGCCCGGCTGTGGACCCGGATCTGGCACCTGCTGGCGGCGGGCGGCGCGCTGCTCGTCTCGGCCGGCTGGTACGTGCTGCTGGTGTCGCTGTGGCCGGCCGACTCGCGGCCGTACATCGGCGGCTCCACGAACAACTCGTTGTGGCAGCTGGCGATCGGCTACAACGGCCTGTCCCGGATCTTCGGCGGCAACGGCAACGGCGGTGGCGGCGGCTTCGGTGGCGGGGGTGGCGGCGGCGGGTTCGGCGGTTCCACCGGCCTGTTCCGGATGTTCGGCTCCGCGTTCGGCGGCGAGATCTCCTGGATGCTGCCGGCGGCGCTGATCGGCCTGGTCGCCGGGCTGTGGTTCACCCTGCGCTTCCCGCGCACCGACCGGATCCGGGCCGCGCTGATCCTGTGGGGCGGCGCGATGGTGGTGTCCGCGCTTGTCTTCTCGTTCATGTCGGGCACCGTGCACCCCTACTACTCGGTGGCGCTGGCGCCGTTCATCGCCGCCACCATCGCGATCGCCGGCCGCGAGCTGTGGCGCGGCCGCGACAATCACATCGTCCGGGGCGTGCTGGCGCTGATGATCGCCGCGACCGGCATCTGGTCCTATGTGCTGCTGGACCGGGACGCGACCTGGCTGCCGTGGCTGCGCTGGGTGGTGCTGATCGGCTCGTTGGTCGGCGCCGCGGTGCTGGTGATCTCGGCGGGCGCGCTGCGTCGATTCGCCGTCGTCGGGCTGCTGGTCGGGTCGCTGACCGCGCTGTCCGGGGCCGCGGCCTGGACGGTCGCGACCGCGGCCACCGCGCATTCCGGTTCCATCCCGACGTCCGGCCCGTCCGGCGCGTCGACCGGCGGCTTCGGCGGCGGCAGCTTCGGGGGCGGCGGCACCGGCCAGACCGGCGCCACCGCGGGCGGAAACCCGCCCACCGGCGGAACGGGCGGCTTCGGCGGTGGCGGTGGCGGATCGACGGTCAGCTCCGACCTGATCAACCTGCTGAACAACACCACCACCCGCTGGTCGGCGGCGGTGTCGGGAGCGCAGTCCGCGGCGCCGTACATCCTGAACACCGACACCGCGGTGATGGCGATCGGCGGCTTCTCCGGCGACCCGTACCCCACCCTGGAGCAGTTCCAGCAGTACGTGGCCGACGGCGACATCAGCTACTACATCTCCGGCGGCGGCATGGGCGGCGGCCGCGGCGGCACCAACTCGGCGATCGAGGAGTGGGTGCAGGCCAACTTCACGTCCAGCACCGTCGGCGGCGTCACCGTCTACAACCTGCTCGACCCGACCTGATGAGAAATCGCCCTTGACCCTGACGCTACGTCAGGCTGCACTCTCGATGACGTCCGGGGAAGGTCCCCGGACAGTGTCGACAGTGTCGAGGGATTTGGTTCATGAGTTATTCGGTGGGCCAGGTGGCCGAACTGGCGGGTGTGACGGTCCGGACGTTGCACCACTACGGCCAGATCGGTCTGCTGGAACCGCAGGATCGCACCTCCGCCGGCTACCGCCGGTATTCGGAGGACGATCTGGACCGGTTGCGGCACATCCTGTTCTACCGGGAACTCGGCTTCTCCCTCGACGACATCGCGACCATCCTGGCCGACCCCGGCGCGGAGACCGGCGCCCACCTGCGACGGCAGCGTGAGCTCCTGACCGACCGGATCAGCCGGCTGCAGGCCATGGTCGCGTCCGTCGACAAGGAACTGGAGGCCCACACCATGGGAATTCAACTGACCCCCGAGGAGAAGTTCGAGATCTTCGGGGCGAACTACAGCGAGGACTACGAGACCGAGGCGGAGCAGCGCTGGGGTGACACGGACGCCTGGAAGCAGTCCCGGCAGCGGACGTCCACGCTGACCAAGCAGCAGTGGCGGGAGATCAAGGAGGCCGGTGACGGCCTGAACGGTCGGCTGGCCGCCGCGATGGCCGGCGGTGCCGCCGCGGACAGCGTCGAGGCGATGGACCTGGCCGAGGAGCACCGTCGCGGGATCGAGGTCTTCTACGACTGCAGCTACCCGATGCACCGCGGCCTGGGCGACATGTACCTGGCCGACGAGCGGTTCACCCGCACCTACGACGACGTCGCGCCGGGCCTGGCCCGGTGGCTGCGGGACGCCATCCACGCCAACGCCGACCGGCACGAGGCGTAGGTCGGCACGTCGGCACGTCGATGAGCGGTCGCGCGGATGAACTCGACAACTCCTGTCCCACCCGTCACAAACGGGGTGAGTTCATCCGCGCCGCCGTAGTTGATCCGCGCGGGACAAGAGCCGGGCCCGGGTCAGCCGCTGCTGGGGGCGGAGGCGGCGACGGGGGCCCGGTCCAGCAGCTCCTGCAGCACGTCCGGGTCCTGCATCTCCATCCAGGCGATGACGTCCTGGTAGGTCGCGCAGTACACGTCCGGCTGACCGCACTTCTCCCGCATGAAGTCCATCGCCGGCGGGTTGAACGAGTCGCCGTTCCACTTGTTGAAGTGGTTGGCGATCAGGATCGGCGCCCGATTGCCGTTGTAGGCCTGGTCGAACATGAACTCGTAGGTGCCCTTGACGATCGACCGCAGCTCCGGCGCGGTATCCGGCTCGTCCCGGGCGCCGTTGAACTTGGCCCAGAAGTTGTAGTCCATGGCCGTGGTCATGCCGTCGAAGCCGGGCGAGTACACCTGCGGCATGTAGAACTCCCAGATCCCGTCCACCTTCTGCGGCCAGTAGATGCCGTTGCGCGGCGCCGGCATCGACGAGTCGTAGGTCATCCCGTGCGCCTTCCACGCCGGGACCAGCTGGTCCAGCGAACCGGTCAGGCACGGGGTCCGGCCGCCCTTGATCTCCTCCGGCGGCACGATCAGGTCCTCGGCGTCGGTGTAGCCGTTGATCTGCTTCCAGTTCTTGACGAAGGAGAAGAACTGGTCCAGCTCGTCGTTCCAGTCGGCGGTGGTCCACTGGTTGCCGCCGGGCGGGGCGTCGTCGCAGAAGTGCCCGTTGTAGTGGGTGCCGATCTCGTGGCCCTTCATGTAGGCCGTGTTCAGGTCGTTCACCTCGGTGGTGATGTCCGACTCCGGCCCGCCGTAGCCGATCGAGGACGCCCCGGTCTTGTGCCCGGGCCCGGTGTAGGCGCCGGCGGCCTTGCCGGTGTCGCCGAGCAGGTACACGCCGGACAGGAAGCCGGTGAACCGGGCGTTGGTCTGGTCGGCGATCGACATGAACTCGTTCCACCGCTGATGCGAGCCGGCGCCGTCGAACGAGAAGATGATGAACTGCGGCGGCGTGTCGCCCGGGGCGAGCTTGGTCATCGGGATGTTCGTGCCCGGCCGCTGGTCCGGGGCCGGCGCGACATCGACGGTCGGCGGGTTGGTGTCCTCGGAGTACGCGTCACCGCTGTTGGTCAGCGCGGCCGCGGCCGTCGCCTTGTCCGTGTTGCCCTGGTAGATCAGTACCCCGGTCACCACGGCCAGTACGAATACGACCCCGACGACCAGCAAACGCGATCGCATGCATTCCTCGTTTCGCCTCAACTCCGTCAACGAGGGTGCCATGCGCGAACACCCGCCCCGGGGAGGTCGGGGCGGGTGTCCGCGGAAAGTCGGCCGGTGGGATCAGGCGGTGGTGGGAGCGGCCGTCGGGCCCCCGCCGCCGGTGGGCGGCGGGATGGTGGCGGACGTCGACGGGGGCACCTCGATGGTGGACGGCGCCGTCGACGCGGACGGATCGGTCAGCACGTCGAAGCAGGCGTTGACGCCGCCGTTGCGGCCCAGGGTGAACCACTGCACGCGCTGGAACGCGTCCCCGTGGTCGGCGGTCATCGTCCACGGCATCTGGTCGGCCAGCGCGCTCAGCGAGGTGACCAGCTCCTGCTCGTCACCCATGTCGAACTCCAGGGTGCCGTCGGCCGCCGCCCCGTACAGGGCGGCCGCGCCCAGGCAGTCGGCCTGCAACTCGTCGGCCTGGGCGACGTACTGGCTGTCCAGGCGGGCCTGGATGGCGTGCCCCCACTCGTGGGCGACGACCAGGTACACCCAGGAGTCCCCGATCTGGTCGGCCCCGTCGACCAGCAGGCTGGCGTCCCAGGCCACGAAGTCGCCGTCCGGGCAGTAGAAGGCGTTGTAGGCCTCGAGCGGCTCACCGCCGCAGGTGGGAGCGGTGTCCTCGTCGGTGCCGTCGTACAGACCCACCACCGTCGGCGGGGTGTAGGTGCCGGTGAAGTAGTCCGCCCAGTGCGCAGCCCAGAACCCGTCGACCACGGTCTGCGCCCCGTCGATGTCGCCCTTGAGTTCCTCGATGGTCACCCCGCTGTCCAGGGTGAGGTCGGTCGGCGACGTGGTCGTGGTGGCGGTGGTCCGGGTCGACGTCGTCGTCTTCGACGTGGGCGTGCTCGCCGCCGTGCTGCTGCCGGCGGCCGCGTTGCCGACGGACGGGGTGCCGGTGACGCCGCCGCACGCGGCGAGGGCGAACACCAGCCCGGCGGCCGCCGCGGCGGTGGCCGCGGATTTGACCGAGATGCGCATATTTCCTCCAGTGAGCGTGATCAAGTGGGTGTGCGCCACCCATTCGGGCGCGCGCACGCCCACCCAGGAGCACCGCGAGCGCTTGCGCGATACTCCCATCAGCTCACAACTGCTTCACAATCTCCCGCTTGAGGATCTTGCCGCTCGGCCCCAGCGGCAGGCTCTCGACGAACTCGACCCGCCGCGGCACCTTGTGCTTGCCCAGCCGCTCGTGCGACCACGCCATCAGCGCGTCGGCGGCCAGATCCTGCCCCTCGGGCGAACGGACCACCACCGCGCAGATCTCCTCGCCCTGCACCTCGTCGGGCACGCCCACCACCGCCACCTGGGCGACGCCCGGATGGGCGGCCAGCACCTCCTCCACCTCGCGCGGGTACACGTTGAACCCGCCGCGGATGATCAGGTCCTTCTTCCGGTCGACGATCGACAGGAAGCCGTCCTCGTCCAGCACGCCGAGGTCGCCGGTGCGGAACCAGCCGTCGACGAGCACCGCCCGGCTGGCGTCGGGGTTGTTCAGGTAGCCGGCGAAGATGTTGTGCCCGCGCAGCACGACCTCGCCGACCGTGCCCGCCGGCAGCAGCTCGATCCGGTCGTCGACCGCCGGATCGGCGATCGCCGCGTCGGTGCCCCAGATCGGGCGGCCGACCGTGCCCGGTTTGCGCCCGAACACCGGCTGGTTGAAGGTGGCCACCGGCGACGTCTCGGACAGCCCGTAGCCCTCGTAGATGTCCGCGTCGAACACCCGCTTGAACGCGTCGATGACGGCCACCGGCAGGCTGGCCCCGCCGGACACCGCGGACCGCAGGACGGGCCGGCGATCGTCGTCGTGGGCGGCGGCGAGCAGGCCGATGTACATGGTGGGCACGCCCTCGAAGACGGTGATGCCCTCGGACACGATCAGCTCCAGCGCGGCGGCCCCGTCGAAGCGCGGCAGCAGCACCAGGGTGCTGCCGGCGTAGAAGCCGGCGTTCATCGCGCAGACCTGGCCGAACGCGTGGAACAGCGGCAGGCAACCCAGGATCACGTCGTCGGTGGACAGGTGCAGCACCGAGTTGGCGCTGATGACGACGTTCATGGTCAGATTCAGATGGGTCAGCACCGCGCCTTTGGGGGCGCCGGTGGTGCCCGAGGTGTACAGGATGACGGCCTCGTCCTGCGGCTCCCGGCCGACGTAGCTGCCGATCGGCTCGACGCCGGCCGCCAGTTCGTCCAGCCGCTCGACGCCGTCGGGGGCGCCGAGCACCGCCAGCACCGGCACCCCGGCCTGCTCGGCGCCGGGGATGCCCTGTTCCAGCAGCGG
>JBDHZW010000248.1:0-7814 GCA_039812105.1 Nakamurella sp. | reverse complement strand
CGCGAGCCTGCCGCGTCCGCGAGCCTGCCGCGTCCGCGAGCCTGCCGCGTCCGCGGGACCGTCGGTGCCGGAAGGCTTGTCAGGAGGTCGGTGCAGACGAGCCTTGCTGGTCGATTCGCTGGCCACTGGCGCGTTACCGGCTCAAGTGGACCGGTCATGCGCCACTCGACCCGGGACCCCGGCGATCCCCACGCGCCACCACCCCGGACCGAGCCCACAGGCGCACCACCGGCCCAAGTGGACCGGTCATGCGCCACTCGACCCCGCAACCCCGGCGATCCCCACCCGGCCACCACCCCGGACCGAGCCCACAGGCGCACCACCGGCTCAAGTGGACCGGTCCTGCGCCACTCGACCCGGGACCCTGTCGAACCCACCGGCGAGATCTCGAAGCCTTGCGGCCCATCGCCGGCGCAGATACGACCACCGACGCGCGCTCACCCCGCCGCCGTCACCCGCCGCACCGCACCCGGTCCGATCCGTCCGGCGACCTCCCGGCTCACCGCGAGGTCGTGGCCGGCGTCGCACCGCACGACCAGATGCACCGCTTGGCCACAGTCCCGGTGGGCGAACTCGATCGGCGGGCCCTGCGGGTCGGCCAGATAGCGGTTGCCCCACTCCTGCAGCGCGATCAGCACCGGGTACAGATCCAGACCCTTGTCGGTCAGACGATATTCGTGCCGCTCACGCTGACCCGGCACCCGGTACGGCTCGCGACGCAGGATCCCGTCGTCGACCAACCGGCGTAGCCGCGCGGTGAGCACCTGACGCGGGATGGCGGTGCGGACCGTCATGTCGTCGAAGCGGCGGATGCCCTGGAACACCTCCCGTAGCACGATCAGCGACCAGCGATCGCCGATGATCTCCAGGCTCCGCTGGATCGTGCAGTTGTCGACGGACCACTGCAACGCTGCCGGTGTGGACATCCCCCGATACTGACCAGGCTGGGTCTACTTGTCAAACCCAGGTGCGGCGTGAGACGCTGCGTTCATGACGCAGACCCAGACCCCGCCCGATGCCCGCTCCCGCGAGCACCGCTGGGACGACCCGGCCATCGCGCTGGCCTCGCTGCCGACCCTGAGCGGGATGGAGTTCCTGCAGGCGATGGTCGAGGGTCGGGTGCCGTCGCCGCCTATCTCTTCCACGCTCGACTTCGCCCAGTTCACCGTCGAACCGGGCCGGGTGACGGTGGAACTCGACCCGGCCGAGTTCCACATGAACCCGCTCGGCACCGTGCACGGCGGCGTCATCGCCGCCCTGCTGGACACCGCCTGCGGTTGTGCGGTGCACAGCACGCTGCCGGCCGGCACCGGCTACACCAGCCTCGACCTGAACACCCGTTTCCTGCGCCCGGTCCGCGCGGGCGGCGGCCGGATCCGCTGCGTCGGGACGGTCCTCACCGGCGGCTCGCGCACCGCGACGGCCGAGGCCCGACTGCTCGACGGTCGCGACCGGCTGCTGGCTCACGCCACTTCCACCTGCCTGCTCTTTCCGATCACCGCCGCCTGACCGACCCGCACACCCGTGTTGATCATGGCCTGGTGGCCCTTTTCGGCCCGTCAAAACGGCCACCAGCCCATGATCAACACGAAGGCCGGAGGCTCGCCGCGACGCGGGCGGTAATCGGGCGGTAATTCGGTGGCGGTGGGGCGGCCCCGGCGGCCTACACTCCTGCCGGCGCGCGGGCCGGAGACGGTCGGTGATCACTGAACATGGTTCGCAGGGTTCGATTCCTGCCGCCCCGGCTCCGGGCCGGGACGCATCCGGCGGTCGTTCACCTGCCCGAGCGCCCGCACGAACAGGACGGCGGGCCGGAGAGTCTCGGTTATCTCCGGATCCGAGTGTCGCGGGTTCGAATCCCGCCCGGGCCCTGCGCCCGGTAGCTCAGGCCGGTAGAGCATCGGACATTCCGGGGCTCGACACCACGCCCGCCGTCCACACCGAACACACGGCCGGAGGAGCCGTCATGCCCGATGCCCTGAACACGATCAACCTGCGCACCACGCCCCAGTCGGCCGTCGCCGACCCGCGGCAGGTACCCAACCACGCCGGCGGTTTCACCTTCACGGTGTCGCCGGCGACGAGGCTGCGCCGGTTCCTGGTATTGGGCACCGACGGCGGCACCTACTACTCCGCCGAACGCACCCTGACCAGGGACAACGCGGGCGTGGTGATCGACTGGGCGACGAACCGCGGTGCCGAGCTGGTGGACGAGGTCGTCGCGGTCTCCACCGGCGGCCGCGCCCCGCGGAACAACCCGGCGTTGTTCGCGCTGGCCGCGGCCGCCTCGCTCGGTGACGCCGACGGCCGGCGCGCGGCGTTGGCCGCCCTCCCCCGGGTGGCCCGGACCGGCACGCACCTGTTCACCTTCGCCGGCTACGTCGAGCAGTTCCGGGGTTGGGGCCGTGGTCTGCGCCGGGCGATCGCCGACTGGTACCTGCGCCGGCCGGTCGACGACGTCGCCTTCCAGGCGGCGAAGTACCGGCAACGGGCGGGGTGGACGCACCGCGACCTGCTCCGGTTGGCCCACCCGGTGACCGAGGATGCCGATCGTCAGCGGCTTTTCGACTGGATCTGCGGCCGACGCGACGACGGCCCGGGCATCATCGAGGGTTTCCGGCGCGCTCGGGCTGCCGGGACGGTCGCCGAGTGGACGGCCATTCTGGCCGACTACCCACAGCTCTCGTGGGAGATGCTGCCCGACGCGGCGCTGACCGAGCCCGCGGTTTGGGAGGCGTTGATCGGCAACGGTCTTCCGCCGGCGGCCCTGCTGCGCCAACTCCCCCGGCTGACCGGACTGGGTCTGCTGCAGCCGATGTCGCCGACCCTGGCGACGGTCACCGAGCAGCTCACCGACGCCGAGCGGCTCCGCCGGGCCCGGGTACACCCGGTGTCGGTGCTCGTCGCGGCCCGGACCTACGCGTCCGGCGCATCGGCTCGGGGTCAGTCGCGGTGGGAGCCGTCGGCGCCGGTCGTGGACGCGCTGGACGCCGCGTTCTACGCCTCGTTCGGCGCGGTCGCCCGGGCCGGCCGGCGCACTCTGCTGGCCTTGGACGTGTCCGGGTCGATGACGGCCCCGATCTCGGGGCTGCCGCTGTCCTGCCGGGAGGCGTCCGCCGCGCTCGCCCTGGTGACCGCGGCGACCGAACCGAGCACCACGATCGTCGGCTTCACCGGCGGTCCGCCCGGACGATGGTTCGGCCGATCGCGCGGCCCCGGTGGGATCTCGCCCCTGGCGATCTCACCACGGCAGCGACTGGACGACGCGATCCGCGCGGTGTCCGGCCTGCCCTTCGGCGGCACCGACTGCGCGCTGCCGATGCTGTGGGCCCGGGACAACGAGGTCGAGGTGGACACGTTCGTGATCTACACCGACAACGAGACCTGGGCCGGCACGATCCATCCGCACCAGGCGTTGCGCCGGTACCGGGAGGCGACGGGCATCGACGCCCGGCTCGCCGTGGTCGGCATGACGGCGACGGAGTTCACGATTGCCCACCCATCCGACGTCGGCATGCTCGATGTCGCCGGCTTCGACTCGTCGGTACCCGGCCTGCTGAGCGGCTTCTCGGCCGGCCGACGGTAGGCCGGCCCTTCGTCCGCGCGCGCGGGGCGGCGTCGGTCGGCACCGGTCCCGTCGGCTCCACACCGCTGATCAAACCCGCGCGAAGTCGGGCAGATCTCCGTCGACCACCCGGGTTTGATCAGCGAATCCGGACGGGGCGGGCCGGGCCCGGCCGCAGAACCGGCCGACGGGTGGACGCCAACCGCTCCAGCAGGTCGGCGCCCTCCCGACCGGCGTCATGGGGCGACATCTCGTCCCGGATGCGCTGCGCCGCCCGGCGATACGGCGAATCGCCCAGCACCCGCGCCACTCCGTCCGCCACCGCCCGCGGCGACGGCCGAGTGGTACCCAAGGTCACGCCCACACCGGAATATCTGATGCGCGCCTCGATCTCGGCCTTCTCCTCGGTCCGGCCGGCCTGCACCAGCGGAATACCGTGCGCCAGCGCCAGCGTCACCCCGCTGTAGCCGCCATTGGTGACGAATACCGACGCGTGCCGGAACAGCTCGCCGTACGGGATGAACCGGGCGATCCGCACGTTGTCCGGCACCGCGCCGCCGAGCGCGTCCGCCAGAGCGGACGGGTCACCCTGACCGGTGGTGACGACGACCAGCGCGTCGGTCTCGGCGAGCCCGCGGACGGCGGGCACCAGCAGTTCGGTGGCGTCCGGTCGGATCGATCCCTGGCTGACGGCAACCACCGGCCGCGCCGACCGCACCACCTCGGGCCAGAACCCGGGGGCCTCCCACGAGTGCGGCGGGTCCGGCCGCAGCGCCCCGACCCAGTGCACGTGCCCGGGCAACCGTCGCCGCGGATACTCGAAACCGGGTGTGCAGCCCTGCAGGTGCAGCATCGGCGACGACATCTCCGCCAGCACGAACTGTTCGGGCGACGCCAAGCCGAGATCAGCCCGAATGGACCGGTACTCCCGGTCGGCATCGGCGAAGATGAAGCGCCGGGCCGTCGCCCGAACCGCACCGTCCCGGAGGCGGCCGATCGGTCCGCGCAGCGGCGCCAGGCCCGGCCCGAACGGCGGTACCCCAGGCTCCTCGAAAGGAAGCGGGCCGTCCCCGAACGTCGCCCAGGGCACGTCGTCGAGCTCGCCGACCAGGCCGACACCGACCATCAACTCGTCACACAGCATGGCGTCGACCTTCTCGGCCGCGACGATCGCGCGGAGGTCGGGTACCCGGTACCGGGCCTGCCCGACGAAGATCTCGGCGAAGGCCCGACGCAGCGCCGGGATCGGCGAGAGCTCCGCAATCCACGGGAAGTGCTCGGCCATGTCGTGCCCGCCGAAGTCATCGGCGCGGTCGTAGCGCCGGGGTTCGGCGCCCACCGCGGCGATCTGCGGATGGAACGCGGCGCCGGCGTACCAGAGCACCCGGTGGCTGCGCTCGACCAGGCGGGCGGCGAACGGCAGCGGGTTGGCGGTGTGCGCGGGCACCGGGATGCTCGCGAACAGGAATGTACTCATGCGGAATCCTCACTGGACGGGTAAGGAGTAGACTTAGGGTAAATCCAATTGACCAGGAGTCCAATGGAATTAACCCGGTCGTACCACAGCCCGACCCGGGACGAGGCGGCCCGCGCCACGGCCGGCCGGATCCTGGACGCCGCCGAGCGTTTGTTCACCGAGGACGGATACGGGCCGACGACGATGGCCGGCATCGCGCGGGCGGCGGGGGTGTCCAAGCAGACCGTCTACAACACGTTCGGATCGAAGGCCGAGTTGCTCAAACGCCTGTACGACGTGCGGATCGTCGGCGACGACGAGCCGATCCCGTTCGGCGAGCGACCCGAGGTCATCCGGCTGGAGCAGGAGATCGACCCCCGGGCGTTCCTAAAGGGCTTCGGGTCGCTGGCCGGTCAGCTGCTGATCCGCCTCGGGCCATTGCTGTCGGTCGTCATCGAGGGGGCCGCCGCCGGCGACCCCGACCTAGGTGCGCTGCTGGCCACCGCGGATCGGGAACGCCTGATCGGCGCCCGCGGCTGGGTGGGCCACCTGGCCGAGCTGAACGCGCTGCGCCCCGGCCTGACCGTCGAGCGCGCCGCCGAGATCCTCTGGGCGGTGAACAATCTGACGACCTGGCGGCTGCTGGTCCGGGACCGCGGCTGGACCTGCGAGGAGTACGGCAACTGGCTGGGTCGAACGGCCGCCGACCTGCTGCTGGACGGCGGGTCCACGACCGGCTCGTAGCATGCTGCGCATGACCGTGAGCGAGATCTTCGACCCCACCCGCTGGCGCGAGGTCGAGGGCTTCGACTTCACCGACATCACCTACCACCGGCACGTCGGCACCCGGTCGGCGGGCGGGGACGACCGCACGGTGGACCTGCCGACCGTCCGGATCGCGTTCGACCGTCCGGAGGTGCGCAACGCGTTCCGCCCGCACACCGTCGACGAGCTGTACCGGGCGCTGGACCACGCCCGGATGACCAGCGACGTCGGCTGCGTGCTGCTCACCGGCAACGGGCCCAGCCCCCGGGACGGCGGCTGGGCGTTCTGCTCCGGCGGTGACCAGCGGATCCGCGGCCGCTCCGGGTACCAGTACGCCACCGGAGAGACCGCGGAGACCGTCGACCCCGCCCGGGCCGGCCGGCTGCACATCCTGGAGGTGCAGCGGTTGATCCGGTTCATGCCCAAGATCGTCATCGCCGTGGTCCCCGGCTGGGCGGCCGGCGGCGGCCACTCGCTGCACGTCGTCGCCGACCTGACCCTGGCCAGCGCCGAGCACGCCAAGTTCAAGCAGACCGACGCCGACGTCGGCTCGTTCGACGCCGGCTACGGCTCGGCCTACCTGGCCCGGATGGTCGGCCAGAAGTTCGCCCGGGAGATCTTCTTCCTCGGCCAGGAGTACTCGGCCCAGGAGATGTTCGCGATGGGCGCGGTCAACCGGGTGGTGCCGCACGCCGACCTGGAGGCCGTCGCGCTGGAGTGGGCCGCGCTGATCAACGGCAAGTCGCCGACCGCGCAGCGGATGCTCAAGTACGCGTTCAACCTGGTCGACGACGGCCTGGTGGGCCAACAGCTGTTCGCCGGTGAGGCGACCCGGCTGGCCTACGGCACCGACGAGGCGGTCGAGGGCCGGGATGCGTTCCTGCAGAAGCGGTCCCCCGACTTCGCCAACTACCCCTGGGCGTACTGAGCCTTGCCCCGACTCCTGACGCCGCTGCCGGTGCCCACCGGTGACGCCGTGCTCGACCTGCTCCCCCGCCTGTGCCGGGCGATGGGCGGCGACGGCCCCGCCCTGCTGCCGGTTCCGGCTGCCGGTCCCGACGTGGCCGACGCCACCGCCCGCGCCCTGGACGCGGGCTTGCCGCTCGGCGCGGGCGAGGACGACGAGCACGACCCGACCGCGTTCGTCGTCGGCACCTCCGGGTCGACCGGGGCCTCCAAGGGTGTGCTGCTGCCCGCCTCCGCGCTCACCGCCTCCGCCCGGGCCACCCGCGAGCTGCTCCTCGGCCCCGACCCCCGGCCCGCTCACTGGCTGCTCGCCTTGCCCGCGCACCACGTCGCCGGCCTGCAGGTCCTGCTGCGGTCGGTGGCGGAGGGCACCACGCCCACCGTGCTGGACACCGGAATGACCTTCACCCCGGACCGGTTCCGGGCGGCGGCCGACGCGATGCCATCGTCCGGCCCCCGGCTGGTCTCGCTGGTGCCGACGCAACTTCTGCGCATCCTGGACGACGACCCCGCGCGGGCCGCGCTGGCCGGCTTCACGGGGGTGCTGATCGGCGGTGCCCCCGCGCCCGAGGCCCTGCTCGACGCCGCGGCGGCGGCCGGCATCCGGGCGGTGACGACTTACGGGATGAGCGAAACCTGCGGCGGCTGCGTCTATGACGGCCGGCCGCTGGCCGGCGTGCGGGTGACGACCGACGACACCGGCCGGATCAGCCTGGCCGGCCCGGTCGTGGCCCGCGGCTACCGGGGCCGTCCCGACCATGCGGCGTTCCGGATCGAGGACGGCCGTCGCCGGTTCCGCACCGACGACCTCGGTGAACGGGTCGACGGCCGCTGGCGGATCCTGGGCCGGGCCGACGACGTGCTGATCACCGGTGGGGTCAACGTCGCGCCGGCCCCCGTCGAGGCCACGCTGGCCGCGGTGCCGGGGGTGGCGCAAGCGGTGCTGACCGGGGTGCCGGACGTCGAGTGGGGGCAGCGGCTGGTGGCGGTCGTGGTCCCGGCTGGCCGCGGCCCCGACCCCGACGCGCTGCGGGCGGCGGTCCGGGAGGCGCACGGCGCCGC
>JBDHZW010000247.1:0-7860 GCA_039812105.1 Nakamurella sp. | reverse complement strand
CCGAAGGACCAGGTCGAGTTGTCGCCGAGTAGGCGTTCCAGAGTAGGCCGCCCGGACCTGCCCGTCGAGGTCGCCGAATGCAGACCGGATGAAGTCCTGCCGCTCGCCGGGGTCGAGCGGGAGCCAGAACTTGACCGCCAGCACCTCGTCGAGAACGACCAGGAGCGGGTTGCCCGGGACGTTCCGCAGTGGGAGCAGCGCGTGCTCCTCGAACTCCTCCCGGGTGGCCCGGACGACCGACTCCGGCCCCCCGGTCGTTCCCGGCCACACCAGCACCCCAGGTCCACGTAGCCGCTCCAACGGATGATCGGGCGTCGAGTTCGCCCGCATCGCCCGCCGGTAGGCCGCCAGAGTGTCCACGCTCTGCAACGGCGCCGTCACGAGTATGACCTGGGCTCCCGACGACCTCGCCGACCTGGTCGGGCCGTCCACGACGGCACCCGCGCCCCCAATTGCACCAGGCCAGGACGATCTCCCGCCCCTGAGCCGGGCCCGCCCGGGTGTGCTTGGGCCGCCGCTTCGCGCCGGTTCTGGTGGCCGTGTCGCCGCTTCGCGCCGGTCCTGGTCGGGGCGCGCCGGGAATGAAGGGCGCGCCGTGAGCAGAAGTGGCGCGAACCCGGCGCGGGCACGCAGAAGTGGCGCGAACCCGGCGCTGGTGGGCGGAGTGAGCGCGGCCGCCGGTCCGGCGCGGCTCGGATCGTCAGGCCGGGCGGGCCAGCGCCGGCTGCCGCGAGGTGATGATCGAGTCCGCCAGACCGTAGGCGACCGCCTGCTCCGCAGTGAAGATCTTGTCCCGGTCGGTGTCCCGGCGCAGCGTGGCCACGTCCTGGCCGGTGTGCCGGGCCAGCACCTGCTCCATCTGCTCGCGCACCCGGAGCAGCTCCCGGGCCTGCAGCGCGAGGTCGGAAATCTGCCCCTGCCCGCCGCCGGTGGACGGCTGGTGCAGCAGCACCCGGGTGTGCGGCAGCAGGGCGCGCCGGCCGGGCTCCCCGGCGGCCAGCAGGATCGCCGCGGCCGAGGCGGCCTGCCCGACGCACGTGGTGGCGACCGGCGCGCGGACGAACTGCATGGTGTCGTAGACGGCCGTCATCGCCGACATCGACCCGCCGGGGGAGTTGATGTACAGGCCGATCTCGGCGTCGGGGTTGTCGGACTCCAGGTGCAGCAACTGGGCCACGATGACGTTGGCGACGTCGTCGTCGATCTCGGTGCCCAGGTAGATGATCCGGTCGGACAGCAGCCGGCTGAACACGTCGACGGCCCGCTCGCCGTTCGGGGTCTTCTCGATGACGGTGGGGACGGTGTAGTGGCCCATGGCGCTCACGCCAACCCGATGCGGCGCCGGTCGGCGGCCGGCCGGATGTCGGTGACGGAGCCGAGCACGGCGTCGACGAGCCCGTAGTCGACCGCCTGCTGGGCGGTGAACCAGCGGTCCCGGTCGGCGTCCCGGGCGATGGTCGCCTCGTCCTGCCCGGTGTGCTCGGCGGTCAGCCGGGTCATCAGACCCTTGACGTATTCGAGGTTCTCGGCCTGGATGAGCACGTCCTCGGCGGTCCCGCCGATGCCGGCCGACCCCTGGTGCATCAGGATCCGGCTGTGCGGCAGCGCGAACCGCTTCCCGGGCGTGCCGGCGGTGAGCAGGAACTGGCCCATGCTCGCGGCCAGACCCATGGCCAGCGTGCTGACATCGTTCGGGATCAGCCGCATCGTGTCGAAGATGGCCAGCCCGGCCGAGACGGAGCCGCCGGGCGAGTTGATGTACAGGCTGATGTCGGATCGCTGGTCCTCGGCGGACAGCAGGAGCAGTTGGGCGCAGATGCGGTTGGCGATCGGGTCGTCGACCTCCTGGCCCAGCACCACGATGCGCTGGTGCAGCAGGCGACTCGCGAGTTGGTCGTCGAAGGAGCCGGACAGCCCGGGCGCTCCGGGTGCGGTCAGGGTGGGCATCGAGCTGATCCTTCCGTCGGGAGAGGTGGGATGCCTCGACCATCCGCCCTCGACGGTGCTCACCGCCGCCGAATCAACCGTGAGCGGATCCCTCGGGCAGCGATCCGCTCTGGGCGTAAGACGCCGCAGACCGACCCGGCCGGCTCACAACCGCGCGGCCAGCTCGACGGGTATCCGGAACCGCCCGGCCTCCTCGTGGTCGGGCACCCCGCCGAGTTCCCGGGCCAGCCGCTGCAGCTGCGGGTCGCCGACGAAAAGGATCGCGACGAAGTCGACGATGCCGCTGTCCGCGGCGGACTGGGCCGCCCGGCGCAGCAGGGCCTTGCCGACCCCGCGGTGCTGGGCGGCGTCGACCACCTCGCAGGCCACCTCGGCGTCGCTGGTGTCGGGCAGGCGGATCCAGTGGATCAGGCCGACCGGCCGGCCGTCGAGCCGCGCGACATGCGTCATCCGGTCCGGCGCCTCGACCGCGGTCAGGTGCTCCAGCATCGTGGACGACATGACCGGCCGGCTGGACTGGAACCGTTGATACCGTGAGGCCGGCGAGAGGCCCTCGAAGACGGCCAGCACGGGCTCGGTTCTCCGGGTGCGAGGTCGGCCACGGTCAGTTCGCCGTCGGGCAACTCGGAGGAGTCCGAACCGTCCACCAGGTGCCTTCCGCCGACCGCGCCCCGATTGCCTGACCTATCCAAGCGGAATGTAGGCCAACTGGGCGACCGTCCGGCACACTTCGTGTCGATCGGTCCCGTTTGCGCTGATCGACCCGATGACCGACCGAACGATGCGAGGTGTCCCGACCGTGCCCGAATCCGTCGCCGACCCGCAGTCGGCCCGCGCCGGCGCGCCGGGTGCCGCCCGGTGGGCCTGGCTGACGGCCCCGGCCCGGCCGTTCGGGTCGGTTCCGTCGCGGGCGATGACCCCCGGCCGGCGGCTGGCGATCTGGTCGGTGAGCGTCGCGGCGTTCGTCGTGTACGCCTACGAGTCGGTGCTGCGTCACCAGCAGTACAAGACCACCGTCGACATCACGATCTTCCAGCAGGCGATCGCCAACTACGCGCAGGGCCGAACCCCGGACGTCCTGGTCAAGTCCCAGGAGCCGTTCAACAGCCTGGGCGACCACTTCACGCCGATCATGATGACGCTGGCCCCGTTCTACCGGCTGTGGCCCAGCGTCGTCACCCTGCTCATCGCCCAGGCGGTCATGCTCGCCGTCGGCGTGCACGTGGTCACCCGGGTGGCCGTGCGCCGGCTCGGTGGGCTGGGCTACTACGTCGGCGCCGCGTTCGCCCTGTCCTGGGGCGTGCTGAAGGTCCTGGACTTCGACTTCCACGAGGCCTGCTTCGCGGTCGCGTTCCTGGCGCTGGCCCTGGAGGCGCTGCTGGACGACCGGACCGGCCCGCTCCTGGTCTGGTGCGCCGCGTTGCTGCTGGTCAAGGAGGACACCCCGCTGTATATCGCGGGCATCGGACTGGTCCTGCTGGTGGCCCGGCGCTGGGCGTTGGCGACCGGGCTGCTGGTCGGCTCCGTGCTGGCGTTCGGCCTGCTGACCATGGTCGTCATCCCCTGGTTCAGCTACACCGGCACGTACACCTACTTCACGCTCGGCGGCGACCCGACCTCGGGCGGCCCGTTCGGCCTGGGTCTGACCGTGCTCGGCAACCTGTTCAGTTTCAACGGCCTCACCCTGCTGGGGGCGCTGGCCGTCACCGCCGCGCTGGGTCTGCGGTCGCCGCTGATCCTGGTGATGCTGCCGACGCTGGTCGCCCGGTTCGCCTCGCAGCGCGAGGTGTACCTGGAGATGAAGTACTACTACGACGGCCCGCTGATGGTGATCTGCTTCCTGGCCCTGGCGGTGGCCATCGCGCAGCGCCGGGAACGGTTGGGCATCACGCCGCAGCGGATTCGCGAGTTCTGGTCCGCGCCGCAGGGGCTGGCCGCGGCGTTGCTGCTGGCCGTCGTCATCGACTACCAGGTGCACACGTCCGAACTGCCGACGACGCTGGCCGCATCCCGGGAGACCTGCCAGTTCTGCACGGCGGCCGACCGGATCATCGCGGAGATTCCGCCGGGCGTCCGGGTGATCGCCGACGTCGGCGTGCTGGGTCATCTGACGGACACGAACCCCGTGCTGATGGCCAACCCGGACTGGGCGGACGCGACGCACCTGCCGTTGGAGGCGGACTGGGTGCTGTTGCGGATGGATTCCGGGCCGGCCGGCGCCGATACGTCCTGGTTGACCGAGCGTCGTGACCTGCTGCTGGCGCAGGGGTATCAACAGGTCGACGAGCAGGGGACGCTCGTGCTGCTGCACCGCTGACGCCTCCCGTATCGGGACCGGCCACCGACGGTTAAGGTCCATGAGGGTCCGTCGCCGAAGCCGGCGCGGACGGAGTGCGGTCAGCGCAAACGAGGAGCGGCCCGTGACGACAGCCACCCATTCCCAGGCTCTCGGTGATTCCGCGGCGAGAAACCTTGCCGATGTCACCAAGACCGTCCCGCAGATGGCCACCATCACGCCGCGGTGGCTGGTGCACCTGCTGGCCTGGGTGCCGGTCGAGGCCGGCATCTACCGGGTGAACAAGGTCAAGCACCCGGAAGAGGTCGACGTCGTCTGCTCCAACTACGACGAGTCGCCGCTGCCCACGACCTTCGTGGACTACGAGGAGAACCCGCGGGAGTACATCCTCAACTCGGTCTCGACCATCCTGGACGTGCACACCCGGGTCTCCGACCTGTACTCCAGCCCGCACGACCAGATCAAGGAACAGCTGCGGCTGACCATCGAGGCGATCAAGGAGCACCAGGAGGGCGAGCTGATCAACAGCCCGCAGTACGGGCTGATCTCCCAGTGCGCCGCGAGCCAGCGGATCCCTACCATCAGCGGCCCGCCCACCCCCGACGACCTGGACAGCCTGATCGCCAAGGTCTGGAAGGAGCCGGCGTTCTTCCTGACCCATCCCGAGGGCGTGGCCGCGTTCGGCCGCGAATGCACCCGGCGCGGGGTGCCGCCACCCACGGTGAGCCTGTTCGGCTCCCAGTTCCTGACCTGGCGCGGCCTGCCGATCGTGCCCAGCGACAAAGTGCCGCTGGAGAACGGCAAGACCAAGTTCCTGCTGATCCGGACCGGGGCCGCCCGGCAGGGCGTGGTCGGCCTGTACCAGCCGGGGCTGGCCGGCGAGCAGGGGCCGGGGCTGTCGGTCCGGTTCATGGGAATCGACCGCAGCGCGATCGCGTCCTACCTGGTCTCCCTGTACTGCTCGCTGGCGGTGCTGACCGACGACGCGCTGGCGGTGCTCGACGACGTCGCCGTCGACCGGTTCCACGACTACAACCCCAGCTACCTCTGACGGCCTGCCCGTTCGCGCACACATCTCCGGCCTTCGGGTCAGAGCTGACCGCCACCCGGTGACGGGCCCGCGCGCCGGACCTACCGTCGACTGATGGCCGGGGCGACCGAACGTGCGCACGCCGACCGTCATGCCCGGACGACGGGCGCCGCCGCGCGTTCGGCGGCGCCGGCGGTTGCGCCCGAGCCGGTGACGACCACGCTGCAGCGCCGCGCCGGCAACCGGGCGGTGACGTCGTTGCTGACCGATCCGGCCGCGGCCGGCGGCCTGCACGCCCGGCCCGGGCCGGCCGCGGCGCCCGAGGTGGCGTCCCGGGTGATCGCCGGAGTGATGGCCGTTCAACGGGCGCCGGGGCCGCTGACCCCGGCGCAGGAGCGGGCCGCGATCACCTTCGCCCGCGGCCGTTACGACGTCAATTCGATCCGGGTCATCCAGGTGATCGTCGCGACGAAGGTCGACGGCACCTTCGGGCCGGTGTCGGCCCAGGCGGTGGCGACCTTCCAACAGGGGGCCGGACTCGGGGCCACCGGGCAGGTGGACCAGCCGACCCTGGACGCGGTCGTCGCTCGCTGCGTCACCAACGGGCAGCAGGACTACGGCATCTACGCGGCGGCCAACTTCCACGGCATCAACATCCGGGCGGGCGCGCTGACCGTCAGCTTCGCGTCCGGGCAGGCCGCCGCCGGCGCCAACACCTTCGAGCACGGCGGGCTGCGGGTGATCACCCTCGGTCCCACCGCCCTGACCAACTCGGCGAAGATCCGCGACACCATCAACGCCCAACTGGCTCTGCCCGCCCCGGCCGCGGCGGCGCCCGGACCGACGCCGAACCTGCTCAAGGCCAATCAGGTCAAGGCAGCCATCGCCGTCGACAAGCGGGCGCTGCGCGACCCGCGGTCCGTCCGGGCCATCCAGGCGTTCATCGGCGCCACCCCCGACGGAGCGTTCAACGCCGACACCGTGCAACGGATCGCCAACTTCCAGAACGGCGCCGGCCTGAAGGAGGACGGCCAGATCGGCCGGATCACCATCAACCCGCTGGTCATGGGCATGGTCGGGGCCGGCGATCGGAACAGCGCCATCCGGGCCATCGTCGATTTCTTCAAGCTCGACGAGAACGGCTTGGTGGACATCCATTTCTCCAGCACCGACGCCAACAACGCGACCACCACCGACCAGGCGATCCCCGGCGACTCGGCGATCACGGTCGGCCCGAGTGCCTTCACCCAGGGCTGGGCCGGGCTGGTGCACACCATCGCGCACGAGTTCGAGCACGTCCGGCAGAACCGGGTGGGCATCGCGGACATACCGATCAGCGAGTTCCTGGGCGAGCGGGTGGAGATCCTGTCCAAGGGCATGGACGAGGAGGACCTGGCCGGATTCATGGACGACGCGCGGCGGGCGCTGCGCGAGTGGAACAAGATGCCGGCGGCGCAGCGGCGGGCCAACTTCGCCAAGTTCGTCGAGGTGCGGGGAAAGGTCAGGGCCCGGCTCGCCAAGGCCGCGAAGGTGGCGCCGCTGTCGGCGGGTGACGCGGCGACCCTGGCGAGCTACAACGCGGTGGTCAAGCCGTGACTCTGGTCCTGACGCTCCAGGTGCCGGACGAGCCGCTGCGCCGGGCCGACCCGGCGCCCGTCACCGTGGTGCTGACCAACGAGGGAACGGTGCCGGTCCTGGTGAACCGGCGGATGGCTCCCGGCTACCTGGACAGCGACTCGCGAGAGGTCTACTTCGACGTGGACGGCGACTACGGCCGGCGCAAGTACGAGCGCAACCCGCCCGCCCCGGACGACTTCGCCCCCCTGGGTCCCGGGGCGCAGCTCGCGGCCGAGATCGATCTCCTCGGCTGGTACCGCCTCCGGGAGGCGGGGACCTATCGGGTTCGCGCCCACTACCGCTGCGACGAGGAGTGGGTCGATCCGCCGCCCGGGACGTTCGGGGGCGTCGTCGACAGCGACCCGGTGACGATCCGGGTGCAGTAGCGCCGGTCAACCGGCCCGTCACCGGCGACCAGCCGTCGGCGCGGAAGGTCCGGCCGGGCCCGGCGACCGGAATCTCCGCCGTCCACGGTGGCCGGGCGGGACCGGCTGGCTACCGGGGCCCCGCGGAATCGATCGCCGGTCGGCCGGGCTGGTGTGGACGGTGCGAGGATAGGTCCGCGGGCCGCCGTCCAGGCAGGCCCGGCTACCGGCCGGAGCGGACTGGGGAGTAGCGTATGCGCAGGTCACAGGCATGACGGAGGTCCGATCCGCGGTGCCGACGGCCGGTGTTCCGGCCGAGGCCGGCGAGTTGACGCTCGGCCCGATGCCCGACCGGCCGAGTTGGCTGCCCGACGAGGCGACCCTGAACCGGCTGGCCGGCGAGTTCTTCGCCGCGCTGCCCGGAACGGCCCCCGGCAGCTCGGCCGCGGTCGCCCCGCGCACCGATCCCGACGGCATCGAGCACGCCCCGCGGGTGGACGTGCCGGCCCGGTCGAGCGACATCCCGGCCGTGCCGGGGGACACCGGCGGCTCGCACGCGGGCGGGTCCGCCGCGCTGACGCCGACGCCGCCGTTGTCGGCGCCGG
>JBDHZW010000246.1:0-7861 GCA_039812105.1 Nakamurella sp. | reverse complement strand
GCCAGCTTCCGTCCGGACAGGTCCAGGTGCAGTTCACCCCGGTCCAGCGCCTCCCGTGGACTCGTCCCGGCGGCGTCGTCCTTCGGTGCCCAGGTACCGGTGTCCCAGACGATCACATCGCCGGCACCGTACCGGCTCCCACCGATGGCGCCCTCGAAGTCGATGTACTCCAGCTCATGGTCCTCGACGCGGAAGGCGGCGCGGCGCACCCTCGGGTCCAGGGTCGGCCCCTTGGGCACCGCCCAGCTGACCAGCACACCCTCGAGCTGGAGCCGGAAGTCGTAGTGCAGTCGCCGGGCGCGATGACGCTGCACGACGAAACGGCGGACGTCGGAGTCGTCCCGGGTGCTCCGGCCGGTTCCCAGCTCGGTCATCCGTACACCATCCTCCGAGCGGTCCCGGGTCCGACCACGGGGCGGCGCGAGACTGGCGCGCGGGAAGCGCTGATCGTCGGTCAGCCCGTCGGCCACCGCGGCGACCGTGCCGGAGCGGTGGATCGCGGTCAATCGTTCCCGGGCCACCGGCTCGTGGGCGGCGGTCATGACGATCGTCCGGAGTGGACCTCGCGGTCCTGCTGGTCCCGCGGCTGGCCGCGGCGCCGCTGCCGGTGACCACCACACCGCCGGCGCCGCCGAGCGATGCCGCCGTCCCCGGCTACCCGCGGGGCGGCCCGATCACCGTGGGTAGGGCCAGAGTGGGCTCGGCCACGGCGATCTCGGGCTCCGACATCGACGGCGCGGGAAGGGTGCAGCGGGCGGCGTACCTGATCCGCGCCGATGTCCGGCCCGCCAACTCCGGCGGTCCCCTGACCGACGAGCGGGGCGAGATGATCGGCGTCGTCTTCGGTGCCGCCATCGACGACCCGACGACGACGTCGGGTCATGAGGGCTTGGTCCAGGCGATGGTGTGTCGAAATCCGAGGCGGTGTCGGATGATCGATCCGGGCATCACGCGATGCAGGACGCCGCGCAGTTCGTCGAAGGACAGGTCGGGGTCGCGAACCGGCGTGGGCCTCGAATCGGGCAGAACCCGGCTCGGGCGCGGATGTTTCAGGTATCCGATGATCGGGTTGAGGATGGACGCGGCGTCCCAGAGATGGTCGGGCAGTGATCGTGGGATGGCGAGGCCGACCGCGAGGAATCGGCCGCCCGGAACCAGGAGATCGATCACGTCGCCCAGCGCCCGCTCGACGTCGAGATGATGCAGCACCGCAATCATCGTCACCGCATCGAAGGGTCCCTCGATCTCGGCCCACGGTCCCCCGAGGATCGAGACGTTGCCCAGCCCGGCGCACCGCTGTTCGGCCAGCCGCCGCATCGTGGTGTCAACGTCACACCCGACGACCCTCGGCGCGACGGTCGCCAGGCGGGTCAGGAGTTCGCCACGACCGCAACCGACGTCGAGAACGGCGCGGCACGGGTTCGGGAGATTCTCGACGAGCCAACCGTGGAAGTGGTCGTTGTGGTTCCACGGGTGTCGCGCGTTGATCCGCTCCAATCCCCGGGCGAGGACTCCCCCGCCGGGCGTGCACGCAACCCATCGCCTCGCCATGGGGGCAGGATAGGCAGTGACGTCGGGCCCGACATGAGCCGTGCGATGGGCTCCGACCGCCGCGGTCGGCCGGGGCCCGAAGCGGTTGGGCATCAACCGCAATAAGGCACTGTGGCAGCCGCCGGTCCAGTCCGGCTCCAGTGCCGGTCCACTCCGCCGCCCCCCACGGCCCAGCCGATCGGAGCCTATCGGTGCCCGGCCCCACCGGGATAGCTTGCCTGCATGCGCGTGCGAGACCTCGGCACCCTGGTCGTGGCCGTGGACGACGCCGAACAGCGGGTGGTCGGCAGCAAGGGCACGGCGATGCTCGCGCTGCTGACCATCAACGTCAATCAACGGGTGTCGGTCGACTCCCTGATGGACGCGGCCTGGGGCGACCGTGTGACGCCCGGATCGGCGTCGACGCTGGAGTCGCACATCTGGCGGCTGCGCCAGCTCCTGGAACCGCGCCGGGCGCGGCGCCAGCCGTCCAGCACGCTGGTCAACGATGCGGGCGGGTACCGGCTGATCGGCGGGCCGTCGAGCGTCGATTCGCTGGCCTTCGCGGCCGCGGCTCGTGAGGTGCGGGAACTGCTGGCCGCCGGCGACGCGACGCCGGCTCTCGGCCGGGCGGAGACCGCGTTGGCGCTGTGGCGCGGCCGGCCGTACGGCAATTTCGCCGATCAGGAGTGGGCGCAACCGGCCGTGGCCCGCCTGCAGGAGCTCCGCGATCAACTGCAGGAACTTCGGATCGAGGCCCTGCTGGCGTGCGATGCCCTGGATCTCGCCCTGTCCGATCTCCAACCGTTGATCGGGTCCCAGCCGTTCCGGGAGCACCTGCGCGCCCTGCAGATGGAGGCGCTCTACCGCAGCGGGCGGGGCGAGCAGTCGCTGCAGGCCTACCGGGAGATGCGGCGGGCCCTGTTGGACGAGATCGGCATCGAACCCGGCGTCGAGCTGCAGCACCTGCACCGCAGGATCCTGGACAACGACCCATCGCTGATCCGGCCGGAGCGGCCGGCGCGCCCGGCGGCCGGCGCCCGGTCGTCACAGGTGCTCCTGCCGCCGGGGCTCACCCCGCTCGTCGGTCGCGAGGACGAGCTGTCCCGGCTGACCGACCTCGTCCGGGAACGGCGGCTGATCACGATCGCCGGCCCGGCCGGTTGCGGCAAGACCCGGTTGGCGATCGAGGTGGGCCGGGCCGCGGCATCGGAGTTTCCCGACGGCGTCTGGTTCGTCGACCTCACCGCCGTGTCGCAACCCGAGCTGGTGACCGACGTGGTGGCCTCGACCATCGGCATCGCCGTCGCCGCCGGCGCCACCCCGCAGGAGAATCTTCGCAGCTACCTGCGGGACCGCCGATTGTTGCTCGTGCTGGACAATTGCGAGCACGTGCTGTCCGCCGTCGCCACGCTCGTTCAGATGACCCTCGGCGACCCGGATGTCGCCGCGGATTGCTGCCTGCTCACCACCAGCCGGGAGCCGATCAGCATCGGCGGCGAGATCACCTGGGCCCTCACCCCGCTCGGACTGCCGGCCGACGGAGCCGATCCGGCGTCCGCCCCGGCGGTGCAGCTGTTCCTGCAACGGCTGCGGGCCGTCCGGCCGGCCTTGCCGATCGACGAGGCGGTACTGGCCCGGGTGGTCGAGATCTGCCGAGCCGTCGACGGCCTGCCACTGCCGCTGGAGCTGGCCGCCGCGCGGGCGCGCAGCTACAGCCTGGACGACATCGTCGCTCAGGTCACCGCCGACCCGAGCCGGCTGGGCCGGATCGGACGGGGACCGGCGGATCATCGCGCCACCGTCCGGTCGGCCATCGAGTGGGGTCATCGCCTCCTGACGCCCACGTTGCAGACAGCGCACCGCCGGATATCCGTCCTGCCGGGCCGTTTCTCCCCGGGGCTGGCGGCCGAGGTGATCTTCGGGTCCCGGGCGAGCGGCGATGCGGCGAGCGGCGATGCGGCGAGCGGCGATCGGGCGACCACCGCCGAGATCGATGAGGCGGGCCTTGTCCGGGACGACATCGACGACCTGCTGGCCCAACTCACCCATCGGTCGTTGCTGACACCCGCGGGCCTGCCCGGCCGGCCGACCGCATTCCGCCAATTGACCACCGTGCGCAGCCACGCTCAACACGTCCTCGCCGAGACCGGCGAGACCGCCCGATGCCTGGACCGCCGCGACGGCTGGACGACCGCGCACCTGATCGCCCGGCCACCGTTGGGCCGCAGCGCCGAGGTGGATTGGTACGGAGTCATCGACGACAACTATCCGAGCGTGCGGGCCACGCTGGCCCGCGCCCTGATCGAGCGGCCGGACCACCGCCGCGGCCGGCTGTCGTCGAGGTTGTCGTACTACTGGTACTACCGCGAGATGATGGCGGAGGGCAGCCGTTGGCTGCGGCTCGACGTGGACCGGCTGCGCGCCGGCGATCCGGTCGAGAAGATGGTGTCCGAGATCGCGTTGGCCGGTTCGCTGGCCTCCCAGGGGCGGATCGACGGGGCGCGACCATTCCTCGACGACGCCCTCGGCGCGCTGCCCGCCACCACGCCGGAGCAACTGGTGGCGATCGGCGAGGGTCTGGTCGGGCTGATCGTCGCGCTCTGGTGGCGCGACCAGCAGGAATTGGTGATCCGGGCGTACGACCTGCTGATCCGGGTGGTCGACCGGGCGGGCTCGGCCGACCTGGGCCTGCTGGCCGACGCCGTCGAATGCGAGGTGCTGTTCGTCCGCGGGCTTGTCGACGAATCCATCGGCCGGGCGGCCCAGGTGCACCGGCGCGCGGTGGCGTCGGACAACTTGATGGCCCGGTGGGTGACGTGCGGGCCGCCGGTGGTCGCCGCGCTGATGGCGGCCAAGCCCGACGACGGCATTGCCTGGGTGCACCGGTGCATGCGTGACCACTTCCGGCTGGGTACCGGGGCGGCGGGCATGTTCATCGAGACGCGCGCCGACTTCGCCGCCCAGCAGGGCCAGTACCCGCGGGCCGCCGAACTGTACGCGGCCGCCCGGGCGGAAACCCGGCGGGCCAGCATGCCCTGGCCCCGCCGCGCTCTCTCGGCGGAGCTGATGGCTGCCACCGCGGACCGGCTGAGCCGGGCCGATTACGAGCGGGCCTGGCAGCGGGGCGAACGCCTGACGATCGAGGAGATCGCGGCCGCCGGCTGATCGGCCGCGAAACCCTCTGGTGCGCTGATCGTGACGTCACCAGGGCCGGCATTCCCGGCGCGGCATCGACGTGGCGATCAGCGCGACGGTCCTGATCAGCGCGCCGTTCGCATCACCGGGGTATCGGCGCGGCCGGCGCGCCGAAGATGTCGGCCGATGTCAGCCGCTCCCCGTCCTGCCAGGCCCGCTCGAAGTCCGCCCGGCCCAGGCGCTCACGAGTCAGCGCCAGCAGCGGTCGGGTCAGCTCACGGTTGGGCCAGCCCATCGCCGCTCGCCGGGTGGCGGCGTGGGCGGCCGCGTAGATCCGCGCCGCCTGCGGGTAGTCGCCCGCCTGGGCCGCGAAGTTGGCCCTGGTCTCGGTGAACATGCCGATGGCCCCACTGCCGAGTCTTCGGTGCATGGCGACACACCTCTCGACCCAGGGGATTCCGTCCGCGGGGCGGCCGGCCCGCAGGGCGACGATGATCGGCGGCGCGGTCGAGATGTACCCGGCCGCCGGATGGTCGAGCGACTCGGCCCGACCATGCACCGACAGGGCCAGATCGACGGACGCCTCGAGGCGGCCGGACACCAGGAGCGCGCAGCAGCCGACCGCGTCGGTCAGCAGGTCCAGGTTGCTGTCGTCGGCGGCATCCGCCACCCGGCGCAGGATCCGATGCAGATCGACCAGGACGTCCCAGGCCTCGCCGGTGTAGCACGACATCGCCAGGAAGGTCAGCGCCTCGCCGACCTCGACCAGACGGGCACCCGGGACGTCGTCGACCTGCGCCTCGAGCCCGTCGATCAGCGGACGGGCCAGGTCCATGCGCCGCTGCTGAGCCAGGACGGCGGCCAGGACCAGCCGGGCGAGCAGGTCGTCGGCGGGATCGCCGCCCTTGAGCACGTCGTGGCCGAGCTGCAGCCAGCGCCTGGCCTCCACCAGGCGCTCCCGGTAGTACCAGTACTGGTACAGCGGGCCGGCCAACCGGCCACCCTCGGCCGTCGGCTCGTCGATCAGCCGACGGGTCAGGGTGGCCCGCACCGTCACGTAGTCGTCGTCGATCGCCCGGTACCAGCCCACCTCGGCGGCGGTGCCCGAGGGTGGACGGGCGGCGATCAGCGCGGCGGTCCAGCCGTCCCGCCGGTCCAGGCACCCGGTCGTCTCACCGGCCTCGTCCAGGGCGTGTCGCGCGTGGCTGCGGACCGTGGCGAGCTGCCGGAACGCGGTGCGCCGGAACGGGCCGGAGGATCCTTCGGAGGTGAGCAGGGACCGGTGCACCAGGCGCGCGAGCAGGTCGGCGACCTTCGGGACCGCCTCGTCGTCGGTGTCGACGACCGCGGCGGCCAGGCCGGCCGTGAACGCCCCGGGCAGCACGGACAGCCGCCGGTGGGCGACCCGCTCCTCGGGGTCGAGCAGCTGGTGACTCCACTCGATCGCCGACCGCACCGTCGCCCGGTGATCCCGCGGGCCCCGACCGATGCGGCTCAGCCGGCCGGGGTCGGCCCGCACCTGGGCGGCGATGTCGTCCAACGAATAGCTCAGCGCGCGGGCCGCGGCCAGCTCCAGGGGCAGCGGCAATCCGTCGACGGCCACACTGATCTCGGTGGCCCGGGCCAGCACCTCGTCGTCCACGGTGAGCCCGGGGGCGACTGCCACGAGCCGCTGCACGAACAGCTCGACCGCCGACGCACCCGCCGCCTGCCCGATGCCGTCGTCGGGATCGGGAACGTCGAGCGGGTCGAGGGTCCAGATCGTCTCGCCGTCGATGCCGATCGGCTCCCGGCTCGTGGTGAGGATGCGGCTCTCGGCGCCCGGATCGCCGAGGGTCACCCGCACGACCTGGTCGACCCCACCGAGCACGTGCTCGCAGTTGTCCAGCAGCAGCAGGATCCGGCGACTGTGCAGGTAGCGGCGAAGATCCTGCACCGGCGTGGCGCCGATGGAGGCGGAGAAGCCGATCGTCGAGACGACCACGTCCACCACCAGGTCGGGGTCGGACACGGTGGTCAGGTCGACGAACCACACGCCGTCCGGAAAGTCCGGCACCACGGCCCGGGCGGCCTCGACCGCCACCCGGGTCTTGCCGCATCCTGCGGTTCCGGTCACGGTGACCAGCCGGCTGTCCCGGACCAGGGCGGACAGCCGCTGGAGCACGTCGGCCCGGCCGACCAGCGGGGTCAACGACGAGGGCAGGTGCACCTCGATGGTCCTCGGCCGGGATGCCGGGCGCTCCGGACGCGGCTGGAGAGTGGGATCGCGGCGCAGGATCCGTCGGTGCATCTCCTGCAGCTCGGGCCCGGGTTCGATGCCGATCTCGTCGGCGAGGGCGCGCCGGGCCTGCTGATACGCCAGCAGCGACTCCTCCCCCCGCCCGCTGCGGTACAGCGCCTCCATCTGCAGGACGCGCAACTGTTCCCGGAACGGGGCCGCGGCGATGAGTGGGGTCAGGTCGCCGAGAGCGGTGTCCACCGCACCGGAGGCCAGCAGCCCCTCCACCCGGCGCTCCTGCAACTGGCCACGCAGCTCCTCCAGCCGGGCCACCGCCGATCGGGCCCAGTCCGCGTCGGCCAGCGCGCCGAAGGGGCGGCCTCGCCACAACCCCAGGGCCGCGTCCGCCCGCCGGACCGCCGCCTGGTGGTGACCCGCGGCGAGCAGGTCGCGCACCTCCCCCGCCGCCTCCGCGAAGAGCAGGGAGTCGACCGTGGACGGCCCACCCACGAGCCGGTACCCATCGCCGTCGTTGACCAGCACCGTGGGCGATTGCCGACGATCGCGGTCCGGTTCGAGCAACTGCCGCAGCCGCCAGATGTGCGACACCAGGGTGGACGCCGCCCCCGCCGAGACGTGCTGCCCCCAAGCCGCCTCCATCAGCGCGTCGACCGAGACCCGCTGGTTGACGTTGATCGTCAGCAGAGCCAGCATCGCCGCACCCCGGGTCCCGACCACGGGTCGCTCGTGGGCGCCCACGACGACCGCCAGCGCACCCAGATCCCGCACCCGCACACCGGGACGCTAGCGCACCGGCCGGCCGTCGGCGTCGACGAGCGAGCAGCTGGACGCAGCTAGACGGGGATGATCTTGCAGAAGAACGGGTGCGGGGACGCGAACCCGCGCTGCACGTAGCAGCGCATGATGTCTTCGAGAAAGTTCGGGTCGAACACCATGCCCAGCAGGAAGTACTTC
>JBDHZW010000245.1:0-7887 GCA_039812105.1 Nakamurella sp. | reverse complement strand
CGCTGGCCGAGCTGGTCGGAGCGCCGGTCAGCTACCGCAGCGTGGACGTGCCGACCCTGATCGGCATCCTGGAGCAGACCGGGATGGACGCGCCCACGGCGGGTTTCGTCGCGCAGATGGACGACGACATCGCGCACGGCGCGCTGGCCGAGGTGACCGGCGAGCTGTCCACGCTCATCGGCCGGCCGACCACCGGCCTGCTGGACGGGTTGCGGAAGGCGGCCGGCTGATCGAATAGCATCGCCCACCGTGCTGACATGGACGGTGGACGCGATCCTCTTCGACCTGGACGGGACGCTGGTCGACTCGTCGGGCAGCGTCGAACGGAGTTGGCGCACGCTGGCCGAGCACATCGGCCGGCCCTGGCCGGAGGTGCAGCCGCACATCCACGGAGTGCCGGTGCAGCAGGTGCTCGCCCTGCTCGAGCCCGACATGCCGGCGGATCGGGTGGCGGAGGTGTCCGAATTCATGATCGACACCGAATCGTCCGACACCGCGGGAGTGGTCGCCCAGCCGGGCGCGATCGCCGCGCTGACCCGGCTGCCACCGGAGCGGGTCGCGATCGCGGGCGGTGACGTCGAGCGCGCCCCACCAGCGGCACCGACCGGCTGGCGTCGGCCCGGATCACCGCCGCCGGCCTGCCCCGACCGGCGGTCGTCGTCACCGCCGATGACGTCACCGTCGGTAAGCCGGACCCGGCGCCGTTCCTGCTCGGCGCGCGGCGGCTCGGCTTCCCGCCGCCGCGGTGCCTGGTGGTCGAGGACGCGCCGGCCGGGATCACGGCGGCCCGAACGGCCGGCTGCCCGGTGGTCGGCGTGCTGACCACCCACGACACGCTCGACGCACCGACCGTCGCCTCGCTGGACCTGATCGACGTCGAGGTGCTCGACGGCGTCATCCGGGTGAGCATCCCTGAGAACGGGGAACACTGAGCGGGTGAAGATCGAGCTGATCAAGGGCGACATCACCACGCAGCAGGTCGACGCCGTCGTCAACGCGGCCAACCACACGCTGATGGGCGGCGGCGGGGTGGACGGTGCCATCCACCGGGCCGGCGGCCCCGAGATCCTGGCCGAGTGCAAGCGGCTGCGCAAGGAGCGTTACCCGGACGGGCTGCCGACCGGCGAATCGGTGGCCACCACGGCCGGGAACCTGCCCGCCCGCTGGGTGATCCACACCGTCGGCCCGACCTGGGCCAAGACCAAGGACAAGTCGGGTCTGCTCCGGTCCTGCTACGCCACCAGCCTGGCGGTGGCCGACCAGCTGGGCGCCCGGACCGTCGCCTTCCCGCTGGTGTCCAGCGGGATCTACGGCTGGCCCAAGGACGACGCGATCCGGCAGGCACTAGAGGTCTTCCGATCCGCCGAGACCCACGTCGGCACGGCCACATTGGTGCTGTTCGACGCCGCCACGCTGCAGCTGGCCGAGCGGATCACCGGCTGAGTCCGGCGCCCAGGAGGTCAGGCGAACGTGCCCCGCACCAGGCTGATCCCGGAGTGCGCCGGGTTGCCGTCGGGCGGCTCGTCGGAGATGTCGACGGTCCGGTACTGGGTGGTGTCGATGCCCTCCGGGACCGTGAACGACCCGGAGCCGTCGGCCAGGGTGCCGAGCGACACCATGCGGCCGTCGTCACCGAACAGCCACACCTCGTAGGAGGCGCTGGTCGTCGGGGGCAGCCCGGCCGCGTCCACCCGGACCTGCTGCCCGGTGCGGGCGGTCACCAGTTCCGCGGTGCCCAGCTGCCCGTCGGCGGCGGGCAGCGGCCCGCCCGGCACCGGGGTCAGCGGGGCGGTCGCGTCGACGGTCACGCTGTTCACCCGGTCCTGGACCAGGATGACCGCGCCCGCGCCGAGCGCGATGCCGACGACGGCGGCCGCGATCGGCGCCACCCACCGAATCCACCGTCGCCGCCGCAACGGGACGGCCGGTTCGATCGTGGCCGGCGATTCCCGCTGCTCGTCCGCCGGCCCGAAGCCGAGTTCGGTGGAGATGGCGGCCCAGACGTGCTCGCCGGGTGCGGGGGCGTCCCGGCCGTAGTCGGACAGCCCGGCGAGTTCGACGGTGCCACGGAAGGATTCGATCTCGGCGGTGCAGGCCGGGCAGCCGGCGATGTGCGCCCGGGCGGCGTCGTCGAGGGTCTCGCCCAGGGCGACCAGGGCGAGATCGTCAGCGTCAGGATGTGGCACCGTCCACCTCCCAACGCTTGCGCAGCTGGATGAGAGCCCGCCGGATGTGGCTCTTCACCGTGCCGATCGGCAGCCCGGTCGTCGCGGCGATCTGTGAGTGGCTGAGCTCCCCGAAGAAGGCGAGCATGACGACCCGCCGCTGCTCCTCGGGCAGCAGATCCAGTTCGTTGCCGACCACGACCCGGTCGACCACTCGGTCCGCCGGCGCCGCCTGGGCCTCGGCGGGGGCGATGCGCTCGGCTGCGGCGACGATCCGCCGGTCCCGGTCCAGGGCCGCATAGCGGTCCGCGATCAGCCGGCGGGTGATGCCCAGCAGCCAGGCGCCCAGCGATCCCCGGGCCGGGTCGAAGCCGGCCCGGCCCTTCCAGGCCCGCACGAACACCAGCTGGACCAGGTCCTCGGCGTCGTGGTGGTTGCCCAGCCGGAGCAGCCCGACCCGCAGCACCATGCCGCCGTAGCGGTCGTACGCCTCGCGCAGCGCCCGCTCGTCACCGTCCCGGAACCGCTCCACCCAGCGCTCATCCACGCCGGGCCACGGTGCCCCGGACATGGGAGTGGACTCCGGCACGTAGTCGAGCGTAGGTCATCACCCGACCGGGACCGCGGTGACCGCGATGTTGTCGTCGTACTCGAGGCGATCGGAGTCGAACGGCCCCCCGCAGGTGATCAACACCAGCCGGGCCTGGCCGCCCCGGTCGAACAGACGGGCCATCGGCATGTCGCCCTTGGTGAACTGTTCCCGCGCGACGACCTGGAAATGCCATGTGGTGCCGCCGTTGTCGGCGACGTCCAGGGTGTCGCCGGGGTTCAGGTCGCCGATCCGGGCCAGCGCCCCCACCCCCTGCCGGTGGTCGTCGACATGACCGACCAGGACGGCCGAACCGGCCGCCGCGGGAGCCGGGCCGTACCGGTACCAGCCGACCGTCGCGACGTCGCCGGGGACCTGGACGTCGCCGTCGTCGGTGACGCCGACCGGTGCCACGGGCGCGTCGACCCCGATCGCGTCGATCCGAATCCGAACCGGGTCGGCGGGCTCCGGCGAAGGCGACGGCGGCGGCGGCGCGCTGGGCGGGCTCAGGGCCGGGCCCGCGATCGAGGAAGCCGGCGGGAGGGTCGAACGGTCGGCCGGCCGCTCGGTGGGTGGGGTTGCCGCGGTGAGCCGCAGGACCGCTGACGAGCCCACCGAATCCACCGTCTCACCGGCCGGTTCGGGCCGGCCGGTGAACCACAGCACGCCGGCGGCCGCGACCAGCAGCAGGCCCGCCGCCAGGCCGATGATCGCCCGGCGGCGGGCGGGGCCGGTCCGCGGGCCCCCGGCGCTGCCCGCGGGCCACATCCGGAACCGAAGGCTCAGCGGGACCGGCCCGCCAGCAGCCGGCGGCCGCCGCTCAACGCCAACCCGACGCCGATGAGAAGCAGCGCCGCGACGACGACGGTGAGCACCGGGTCGTCGGCGGGTCCGGTGCCGGCCGGGACCCCGGCGGGCGCCGAATGCAGATCGGGGATGACGAACGACACCAGGGCGAGCGTGCCGTCGGCGGCGCTGCCGACCGCGTGCACGAACGTCGCGCTGCCCTCGGCCAGGTTCAGATCGGCCGGGCCGATCGCGACGGTGGACGTGCCGGCCAGCACCACGTCGGCGTCGACGGTGCCGGCCGGCACGGTCAACGAGCCCTCGTTCGGGTTGGTCACGTTCGACAGCACGACGGCGCCGCCGGCCCGGATGTCGACGGCCGGGGCGGCGGCGTCGTGCCGGACGACCAGCCGGGCCTGCCCGGCCGGCACCGTCGAGATGTCGTTCGCATAGGGCGTGAGAGTCGGTTGCCCGTCGGCGGTCAGGTGGGCGACGAGGGCATAGCTGTTGCCGGCGGCCAGATCCGCATCGGCGGACAGCACCGGGTTCGACGCGTCGGGCGCGTCGGCCTCAGTGATCGCCACGGTGTGGCTGCCGGCCGGCAGATCCAATGGGCCGGCGACGGTTTCGGGAGCGAAGTCGTCGAGAGCGCGCTGACCGTCGACGTAGACGTCGACCGTCAGGCCCGGCACCCCGTGCACCACATACACTTCCGCGGTGTCCTGAGCGGCAACCGGTGCGGCTCCGACCAGGCCGGCGGCGACGGCGAGCGTCCCGGCGGCGGTGGCAGCGATGAGTCGTCTCATGTGGTCCTCCTCGGCGCGGCGGTGTGGTCGAGGGGGATACCGGTCCGGCGGCCCGATCGGATGCGCCGGCGGGTCGATCCGAAACGTCAGCGGCGGAAGGTGCCCTGTCCCTCCTTGTCGTAGTACTCGATCGTGAGGGCGGCGGCGGTGTCGCCGGTGACGTCGAACGTGACCTGGGAAATGCTGCCGTCCGGGGCGTTCTCGCCGGTGGGCACCATGGTGAAGACCTGGCCGTCCCAGTGGGTGAGGGGGAACTGCTGGCCGTTCGGTCCCAGGGTGAGCACCAGGCCGGTGCCGGACTGGCTGACCGTGGCCGGCCCGACGTAGTCGTTCTGGTAGGTGCCGACGTAGGCCGAATTCGGCGACGCCGGGGCGGGGTTGGCCGGCGCGGTCTGGCCGACCAGCGCGCCGACGGGCGCGCTGCCGGCGGCGAACGCGTTGGCGTAGATGGCGCGCCAGTCCTGCTGGACGCTGCCGAACTCGGCGATGTCGGCGAACTCCTGGCTCAACGCCTCGGCGGCGCCGATCGGCGCCGCGTTGGTGAGCACCACGATGCCGAGATTCAGGTCGGGAATGCCCAGGAACGTGGTGCCCGCACCGAGGCCGAAGGCGCCGGAGTGGCCGATCCGCACCCGACCGGTGGCGTCGTTGCCGACGTTGAACCCGTAGCCGTAGAAGCCGGCCCGGCCGTCGATCGTCGGCGGGATGACACTGCCTTCGACCGCGCGCATGTGCGGGGTGAGCGCGGCGTTGAGCGCGGTCTGGTCGACGAGCTGGGAGCCGTCCGCGGTCTTGCCGCCGTCGAGCACCATCGCCAGCCAGGTGCCCACGTCGGTGACCGACGCGCTGACCCCGCCGGCCGGGGATTCGGCGTCCGGTTGCCGCACGTACTTCGCCTCGTACTGGTCGCCGACCAGTACGTGGCCCACGGCGTGATTCGGGTTGGCCTGGAAGTCGGCGAAGGTGGAGCTGGTGTTCGTCATGCCCAGCGGCCCGTAGATGTCGCGCTGGGACAGCGTTTCCCAGTCGACGCCGGCGGCGCGGGCGACCGACTCGGCGCCGGCGGTGATGCCGAAGTTGGTGTAGTGGTAGATCGCCCGGAACGGGTTGAGCGGTTCGTACCTCAGCTTGGACAGCACGTAGTCGCGGTCGTATCCGAGATCCTCCAACAGGTCTCCGGCGTGGTCGGGCAGGCCGGAGCGGTGCGAATACAGGTCGGCGATGGTGACGTTCGAGGTGACATACGGGTCGGCCAGGGCGAAGTCGGGCAGGTGGGCGGTGATCGGAGTGTCCCAGGCGACGGTGCCCTTGCCGACCTCCTGGGCGATGACGGTGGCGCCGATCGGCTTGGACACCGAAGCCAGCTGGAAGACCGTATCGGGGTCGACGGTCTCGGGTCGGCCGACCTGGCGCACGCCGTAGCCCTTGGCGAACACGACCTGCCCGTCCTGCACGACGGCGACCGCCATGCCCGGGATGCCGGTCTCCTGCTGCAGGCTGCCGGCCAGCCCGTCGATCTTGCGGACGGCCGATCCGATCCATGTCGGGTTGGCGGCGACGCCGGGGACCGCCGCCGGATTGCCCGGGGCCGCCTCCTCGGTCGGGGTGACCGCCGCCGAGGTCGGCGGCGCGGAGGCATCGGTGCCGGTTTCCGTCGAGGCCTCCGAGGTGGTGCAGGCGGCGAGGACGGTCACGGCCAGGGCGGCGGGCAGCGTCAGCCAGCGGTGTCGGGTCACGGGTGGCTCCAGGGTCGTCGAGGCCGATGCTGGGAGCAACCTATCCCGGCCCGGGAGCGGCCCGGATCCGACTTACGTCCTGCCGTCAGTCGTCGACGCCGCGGGCGGTGAGCGCGTCGCCGATGGCGTCGGCCCGGCGCAGCGCCCGCACGACGGCCGGCACCACCAGCGCGCGGATCGAGAAGCTCGCGCCGCGGGCCTTGCGGGCCTGGGACACGGCGCCGACGATCTCGACCATCAGCGGGATGCACCGGATGGTCAGCGCCAGCACCAGCCCGGCGCGGTCCGGATCGACCCCGAACCGGCGCAGCGGACCGAGCATCCGCTGGCAGACGTCGAGCATCTCGGTGACCCGGGTGGTCAGCGTGACCAGCGCGGCCAACGCCACCGTGAGCAGCAGCGTGCCGCACACCATCAGCGCCCGCTCGGGGCCCGCGACGATCACCTGGAACACGGCGATCAGCAGGATGAACCAGCGCATCGGCCACAGCTGCGCCCACGCCGTCCGGGCCGGGATCCGGGCCAGCGCGAACCCGCCGGCCGCGACCAGCGCGGCCACCGCCAGCTGCCACGGCGCGGTCAGCAGCACCACCCCGATGATGGCCAGGAGCAGGCCCAGCAGCTTCCAGCCGGCCGGAAGGCGATGCAGCACCGATGATCCCGGCTGGTACAGGCCGATCACCGGCGCCCCACCCCCCTGGCGTTGATCATGGTGTTCTGCTCCGCCGGCACCGGCGTGTCGCGAGAATCGCCGGTGTGTCGGGTGCAGAGCCCCGTGATCAACTCGGGGAGGGGGTTCCTGCTCGACTCGGGAGGGGGACTCATGCGAGCAGGCCGGTGTAGGTGGGGAGTGCCTCGGCCGGCGGCCCGTCCGCGACGACCCGCCCCGCGTCGAGCACGACGACCCGGTCGAAGCCGTCCAGCAGGTGCAGGTGGTGGGTGACCAGGATCAGCTGCTCGGGCAGCCGGTACAGCAGGTCGCTGACCATCCGGGCGTTGCGCAGGTCCAGCAGCGTGGTCGGCTCGTCGGCGACGATCACCGCCGGTCCGGTGACCAGCACCGCGGCCAGGGCCAGCAGCTGCTTCTGCCCGCCGGACAGTAGATGCGTCGGGTGGTCGGCATGACCGGAAAGCCCGAACCGGCCGAGCGTCTCGGTCACCCGCGCGGCGACCTGCGCCTTGTCCAGCCCGGACCGGCGGAGGGAGAACGCGACGTCCTCGGCGACCGTCGGCATGACGATCTGATTGTCCGGATCGGTGAACACGAACCCGACCCGGCGGCGCACCTCCCGACCCTTGCGCGCGGTGTCCAGGCCGTCCACGGTCACCGTTCCCGACGTGGGCGAGACCAGGCCGTTGATCATCCGGGCGAGCGTCGACTTGCCCGACCCGTTGGCGCCCACGATCCCGATCCGGTGTTCGGTCAGCACCAGGTCGATGCCGGCCAGCACGGTCCGCTCGCCGAACCGGTGCTGCACTGCGGTGAAACTGATCTCGGCCAACTCCGGTCAGGCCTCCGGGTGCGCGAGCAGCACCGCCAGGCCCTGCCCGCCGCCGATCGCGCAGGCGGCCAGGCCCAGCCCCGAACCGGCGGCCCGGCCCGGACCGGCCGGCCGCAGCAGCCGGGACATCAGGCGCAGCACCAGGATCGTGCCCGACGCGCCCCACGGGTGGCCCAGCCCGATCGCGCCACCATCGGCGCACACCCGGTTCTCGTCCAGCCCGAGCTCGTCGACGGTGGCCAGCACGACCGACGCGAACGCCTCGGTGATCTCGACGGCGGCCACGTCGTCCGGGTCGACGCC
>JBDHZW010000244.1:0-7890 GCA_039812105.1 Nakamurella sp. | reverse complement strand
GTGCTGGTCAGCGCGCACAACCACGGCTTCGCCGTGGACGCGCCGATCGGCGAGGTGGTCGACACCGAGTTCGGCCGGGCCCAGGTCGCCTTCAGCTGCCTGAACGACGGCGTCGTCGAGGGCCTGGAATGCCTGGACCGGCCGGCCTTCTCGGTGCAGTTCCACCCGGAGGCGGCCGCCGGTCCGCACGACGCCGGGTACCTGTTCGACCGGTTCGTCGACCTCATGGTCGCGGGCAGACAGGTCGACGGCCGGACGACCGCAACCGGAAAGGTATCCGCCTGATGCCGCGCCGCACCGACATCAACCACGTCCTGGTCATCGGCTCCGGGCCGATCGTCATCGGGCAGGCCTGCGAGTTCGACTACTCGGGCACCCAGGCCTGCCGGGTGCTGCGGGACGAGGGCATCCGCGTCTCGCTGATCAACTCCAACCCGGCGACGATCATGACCGACCCGGAATTCGCCGACGCCACCTACGTCGAGCCGATCAACGCCGAGTACGTGGAGAAGCTGCTGGCCGACCAGCGCAATCGCGGACACCGGATCGACGCCGTGCTGGCCACCCTCGGCGGTCAGACGGCGCTGAACACGGCGATCGCGCTGGACGAGCGGGGGGTGCTGGACAAGTACGGGGTCGAGCTGATCGGCGCCGACATCCCGGCCATCAACCGCGGCGAGGACCGGCAGATCTTCAAGGACGTGGTCCGCGCGGTCGGCGGCGACGTGCCCCGCTCCGCCGTCTGCCACACCATGGACGAGGTCCGGGCCGCGGTCGCCGATCTCGGCCTGCCGGTGGTGGTCCGGCCGTCGTTCACGATGGGCGGTCTGGGCTCCGGGATGGCCTACACGGACGCCGACGTCGAGCGCATCGCGGGCGGCGGGCTGGCCGCCTCCCAGGCCTCGTTCGGCGCCGCCGACGGCCAGGCCAACGTGCACGCGTCGGTGCTGATCGAGGAGAGCGTGCTGGGCTGGAAGGAGTTCGAGCTGGAGCTGATGCGGGACGGCAACGACAACGCCGTCGTCGTCTGCTCCATCGAGAACCTGGACCCGATGGGCGTGCACACCGGCGACTCGATCACCGTCGCGCCGGCGATGACGCTGACCGACCGGGAGTACCAGCGGATGCGGGACCTGGGCCTGGCCATCCTGCGTGAGGTGGGCGTGGCCACCGGCGGCTGCAACATCCAGTTCGCGGTGCACCCGACCAACGGCCGGATCATCGTCATCGAGATGAACCCCCGGGTGTCCCGGTCGTCGGCGCTGGCGTCCAAGGCCACCGGTTTCCCGATCGCCAAGATCGCCGCCAAGCTGGCCATCGGCTACACCCTGGACGAGATCGCCAACGACATCACCAAGGCCACCCCGGCCGCGTTCGAACCGACCCTGGACTACGTCGTCACCAAGATCCCGCGGTTCGCGTTCGAAAAGTTCCCCGGGGCCGACCCGACGCTGACCACCACCATGAAGTCGGTGGGCGAGGCGATGGCCATCGGCCGGTCGTTCGCCGAGTCGCTGGGCAAGGCGATGCGGTCCATGGAGACCAAGGTGAGCGGCTTCTGGACCGGCCCGGCGGCCGAGACCGCCGATCCGGCGGCCCTCCTGGACCGGCTCCGGGTGCCGCACGACGGCCGCGTCTACGGCGTCATGCAGGCCCTGGAGTGGGGGGCGTCCGTCGAGCAGGTGTACGAGGCGACCCGGATCGACCGGTGGTTCCTGGACCAGATCGACCTGGTCCGGCGGATCGGCGGCGAGGTGCGGGATGCGGCGGAGCCGACACCCGAGCTGATCCGGCGGGCCAAACGGTACGGGCTGTCCGACCGGCAGCTCGCCGCGCTGCGGCCCGACCTCGGCTCCGCGCAGGCGGTCCGGGAGTACCGGTGGGCCAACGGGATCCGTCCGGTCTTCAAGACGGTGGACACCTGCGCGGCCGAGTTCGCCGCGTCCACCCCGTACCACTACTCCGCCTACGAGACCGACCCCGCGGCGGAATCGGAGGTGGCGCCCCAGCCCGACAAGCCCAAGGTGATCATTCTGGGGTCCGGGCCGAACCGCATCGGGCAGGGCATCGAGTTCGACTACTCCTGCGTGCACGCGGCGCTCGCGCTGCGGGCGGCCGGCTACGAGACCGTCATGGTCAACTGCAATCCCGAGACGGTGTCCACCGACTACGACACCAGCGACCGGCTGTACTTCGAGCCGCTGACCGTCGAGGACGTGCTGGAGGTCATCCACGCCGAACGGCAGTCGGGCACCGTCGCCGGGGTCATCCCCACCCTCGGCGGGCAGACCCCGCTGGGCCTGGCCCTGCAGCTGCAGGAGGCCGGCGTCACCATCCTGGGCACCTCGCCGGACGCGATCGACCTGGCCGAGGACCGGGACCGGTTCGGCACGCTGCTGCGGGAGGCCGGCCTGCCCGCCCCCGCCTACGGGATGGCGGTGTCGTTCCCGCAGGCGCAGCAGGTCGCCGAGAAGATCGGCTACCCGGTGCTGGTCCGCCCGTCCTACGTGCTCGGCGGCCGCGGGATGGAGATCGTCTACGACGAGCCGTCGTTGGCCGACTACATCTCCCGGGCCACCGAGGTGAGCGCGGACCGGCCGGTGATGGTGGACAAGTTCCTGGACGACGCCATCGAGATCGACGTCGACGCGCTCTGCGACGGCACCGAGGTGTACCTGGGCGGCGTCATGGAGCACATCGAGGAGGCCGGCATCCACTCCGGCGACTCGGCCTGCGTGCTGCCGCCGATCACGTTGGGCCGCAGCGACATCGCCAAGGTCCGCGCGCACACCGAGGCCATCGCGCTGGGTGTCGGGGTGCGCGGCCTGCTGAACGTGCAGTACGCGCTCAAGGACGAGGTGCTGTACGTGCTGGAGGCGAACCCGCGGGCGTCCCGGACGGTGCCGTTCTCGTCGAAGGCGACCGCGGTGCCGCTGGCCATGGCCGCCTCCCGGATCATGCTCGGCGCCACCATCGCCCAGCTCCGGGCGGAGGGCATGCTGCCGGCCACCGGCGACGGCGGCACGCTGCCGGTCGGCGCGCCGGTCGCGGTCAAGGAAGCGGTCCTGCCGTTCCACCGGTTCCGCCGCCGGGACGGATCCGGGGTCGACTCGCTGCTCGGCCCCGAGATGCGCTCCACCGGCGAGGTGATGGGCGTGGACACCTCCTTCGGCCCGGCGTTCGCGAAATCCCAGACCGCGTCCTACGGGTCGCTGCCGACCAAGGGCACCGTGTTCGTGTCGGTGGCCAACGCCGACAAGCGGTCGATGGTGTTCCCGGTGAAGCGGCTGGCCGACCTCGGCTTCAAGATCGTGGCCACCGAGGGCACCGCGGAGATGTTGCAGCGCAACGGGATGGACGTCGAGGTCGTCGCCAAGTACTTCGAGGGCCAGGGCAGCGGCGAGGGCACCGTCGTGGAGCTGATCCGGGCCGGCCGGATCGACCTGATCATCAACACCCCGTACGGGCAGTCCGGCCCGCGCATCGACGGGTACGAGATCCGCACCGCCGCGGTGGCCAACGACATCCCGTGCATCACCACGGTGGCCGGGGCGGCCGCGGCGATCCAGGGCATCGAGGCGCTCAACCGGTCGGACGTCGGGGTGGCGCCGCTGCAGGTGCTGCACGACCGGATGCGGGCGAGTCGGGGCGGCTGAATGGTTGCCGTGGGGGAGCAGGCCTACCGCCGTCTGGCCCGTCCGGTGCTGTTCCGGATGGGCCATGGTGACCCGGAGACGGTGCACCACCGGACCCTGTCGACGCTGAGCCGGGTGTCCCGGTCGTCGCTGGCGCTGCGGGTGCTGGGCGGGATCCGGCGGCGACACCCGTCCCCGCGCACCGTGTTCGGGGTGGACTTCCCGTCCGCGGTCGGCCTCGCCGCCGGGATGGACAAGGACGGCGTCGCGCTGAAGGCCTGGCCCGCCTTGGGTTTCGGGCACGTCGAGGTCGGCACGGTGACCGCGCACGCCCAGCCGGGCAACCCGCGGCCGCGGCTGTTCCGGCTGCCCGGATCCGGGGCGATCGTGAACCGGATGGGCTTCAACAACGCCGGTGCCGACGCGCTGGCCGCGCGGCTGGCGACCCTCGGGCGGATCGGTGTGCCGCTGGGCATCTCGCTGGGCAAGTCCAAGATCACCTCGGTGAACGAGGCGGTCGGCGACTACCTGACCTCGCTGCGCGCGGTGTACCCGTACGCCGACTACATCGCCGTCAACGTGTCCAGCCCGAACACACCCGGCCTGCGCACCCTGCAGGACCGGGGGCCGCTGGACGAGCTGCTGGCCGCGCTCACCACCGAGGCCGGCAGCCTGGCCTGGGGCCAGGGCTCCCGGCGGCGCAGACCGGTGCCGGTGCTGGTGAAGATCGCCCCCGACCTGACCGACCACGCCATCGCCGACCTGCTGGAGGTGTGCGTCGACCGGGGCATCGCCGGGCTGATCGCCACCAACACCACCCTGTCCCGGCCCGGCGTGGTGGCCGCCGAGTCGGCGCTGGCCGCCGAGGCCGGCGGGCTGTCCGGGCGACCGCTGTTCCCCCGGTCGCTGGAGGTGGTGCGGTTCGTCACCGGGCACTGCGAGCTGCCGGTGATCGGTGTGGGCGGCATCTCCAGTGCGGACGACGGGCTGCGCATGCTGGACGCCGGCGCCGCCCTGCTGCAGCTCTACACCGGGTTCATCTACGGCGGGCCGCCGCTGCTGACCGCGCTGAACAAGGCGGTCGGCGCGGCTTCTCGGTAGCGTTCCCGGGCATGAGGATCAGCGGATGAAAATCGGCATCGGGGTCGGGGAACTCGCCGGCCGCGGCATCGGGCTGGACGCCCAGATCGAACAGATCCGGGCGCTGGCCGCGCAGGGGTTCGCGAGCGTCTGGCTCGCCCAGATGTTCGGCGGCGACGCGCTGACCACCATCGCGGTCGCCGGCTCGCAGATTCCGGGCGTCGAATTCGGCACCGCGGTGATTCCGACCTTTCCCCGCCATCCCACCGCGCTGGCCAGTCAGGCGTTGACCGCGCAGGTGGCGGTCGGTGGCCGGCTCACGCTCGGCATCGGGCTGAGCCACCGCGTGGTCATCGAGGACATGTTCGGCCTGGATTTCAGCAAGCCCGCCCGGCACATGCGGGAGTACCTCACCGTGCTGAACCCGCTGTTGCGCGGCGAGCGGGTGTCCTTCGACGGAGAGACGATGCGGATCAACACGCGGATCCGGGTGGCCGGCTCGACCCCGCCGTCGCTGCTGGTCGCCGCGCTCGGACCGGTGATGCTGCGGATCACCGGTGAGCTGGCCGACGGCACCGTGACCTGGATGACCGGCCCGGAGACCCTCGCCGACCACACCGTGCCGGTGATCACCAAGGCCGCCGCCGACGCGGGCCGGCCGGCGCCACGGGTGGTGGCCAGCCTGCCGATCTGCCTCACGACGGATCCCGACGAGGCGCGGGAGCGGGCCGCCCGACAGTTCGCGATGTACGGGGACCTGCCCAGCTACCGGGCGATGCTCGACCGGGAGGGGGCGCAGGGGCCGGCGGACGTGGCGATCGTCGGCGACGAGAACGTCCTGCGGGCCGGGATCGAGCGGCTGGAGTCGGCCGGGGTGACGGAATTCCTGGCCATCCCGTTCGGCTCGGCCGACCAGCTGGCCGGCACGCTGGACCTGCTCGCCGCGCGGTAGCGGGCCGAGCCGATGAGAGGATCGCACCCATGACGATCACCGAGCCGTTCGGTCACCGCCTGGTCTCCGCGATCGAGTCCCGCGGCCCGCTGTGCGTGGGCATCGACCCGCACCCCGGCCTGCTGCGGGACTGGGACCTGCCCGACGACGCCGGTGGCCTGGAACGGTTCGCGATGACCGTGGTCGAGGCGCTGGGACCGACGGTGGCGGTGCTCAAGCCGCAGTCGGCGTTCTTCGAGGCGCACGGTTCGGCCGGGATCGCGGTGCTGGAGGAGGTGCTCACCGCGATCCGGGAGGCCGGGTCGCTGTCGATCCTGGACGGCAAACGCGGCGACATCGGTTCCACCATGGCCGCCTACGCCGCCGCCTACCTGACCCACGAGGCGCCGCTGGCCGCCGACGCGCTGACCGTGTCCCCCTACCTGGGCTTCGGCTCGCTGCTGCCCACCGTCGACGTCGCGCTGGCCGAGGGTCGGGGCCTGTTTGTGCTGGCGCTGACCTCGAACCCGGAGGGTCCGCAGGTGCAGCACGCGCTCACCGCGGACGAGAAGACGGTCGCCCAGTCGATCGTCGACCAGGTCGGCGCGCTCAACGCCGGCGACGACCCGATCGGCTCGATCGGGCTGGTGGTCGGCGCCACCATCGGCCGCACCGGCGTCGACCTGTCGGCGGTGAACGGGCCGATGCTGGCGCCCGGGCTGGGTGCGCAGGGCGCCACCGCGCAGGACCTGCGGACGATCTTCGCCGACGCCCACGGGGCCCTGCTGCCGAGCACCTCGCGCGGGGTGCTCGGGGCGGGCCCGTCGGTGGCCAAACTGCGGGATGCCGCCGCCCGTACCGTCGAGGAGGTCCGCGCCGCGCTCGGCCGGTAACCGGCCGCCGGGCCGGGTCCCCGCCGAGTCGATCATGGGCTTGCGGCCCTTCTGACCGAGTCAGAATGGCCGCCAGCCCATGATCAACTGGGCGGGCGGGGTCCGGCGGTGGTGTCGCCCCGGCGGAACTCGCAGCGGAACCGGACCGGCTCCGGCCGCCCCCCGTCCAGCAGCTGCAGGACGGCGCGGCCCGCCGCCCGGCCCTCCTCGGCCGCGGGCTGCACCATCGTGGTCAGGTCCTGCGGGATGACGCGGTCCAGCGCGATCCCGTCGAACCCGATGACCGACAGGTCGCCCGGTACGGCCAATCCCAGCTCCAGCGCGACCCGGATGACGCCGGCCGCCAGCAGATCGCTCTGGGCGATCACCGCGGTGGGCCGGGTGGCGGGTTCGTCGAGCAGCGCGTGCCCGGCGATCATGCCCTCCTCGACCGAGCTGCCGGCGGCGACCCAGCCGGGCGCCGCCGGGAACACCGACCGGACACCGCGCAGCCGGTCCAACGTGACGACGACGGTGCCAGCCCGTTCGGCGGTCGCGGTGAGCGGGCCGCGCCGGCTCCCGACCGCGTCGTCCACGTTCACCAGGGGGAGGGCGACGACGGCGACGTGCCGGTGCCCGAGATCGGCCAGGTGCCGGGCGGCGGACGCGCTGGCCGCCTCGTCGTCGATGGACACGGTCAGCAGCCCCTGCTCGGACCGGCCCACCCCGACGGCCGGCAACGCCCGGCGACGCAGCAGGTCGACGGTCCGGTCACTGCGCGAGCTGAAGGTGAACAGGATCGCCGCGTCCATCGGGGCGGTGCCGATCGCGTCCGCACTGACACCGACATCGGAGAGCAGCAACAGGCCCTGGCCCTGGGCGGCGGTTTCCTGCGCGATGCCGTCGAGCACTGCGATCCGCAACGGGTCGCGGAACGCGGCGATCACTCGCTCCTCCATGATCACGCCGATGATCCCGGACCGGCCCTGCCGCAGCGATCGTCCGCGCGGATCGGGGCCGGCGTAGTTCAACTCGGCGGCGGCGGCCAGCACCCGCTCCCGGGTGGGCGCGGACACCGGTCCGGAGCCGCTGAACGCCAGGGACGCGGTCGACACCGACACCCCGGCCCGGGCGGCGACCTCGGCCAGGGTGGCCCTCGAACGCGCCATGTCGGGCAGCCTAGTCGAAACGATTCGATCCGGACGCGTGGGCGGGCCGTCGGGGGCTTCGGGCCCGGGGCCGGCCGGGCCGGCTCGGGTGGCCACAGCCCGTTCCTCGGCGCGCGCCCGAAGGCCGAACTGGCGAAGCCGGCGCCAGGCGCGGGCCGATCCGCCCGGCGGGCGCCGGGCAAGGCCCGATCAGGCGTCGGCCG
>JBDHZW010000243.1:0-7981 GCA_039812105.1 Nakamurella sp. | reverse complement strand
CGCTAACGCCGCGGTGTCGGCCGTGGACCCGCCCGGTCGCCGGCGTCGTCGGGGTCGGTCCGACCGTTGGCCGCCGCTGCGGCAGCGCCGCGCGGGCGTTCACCCCGGTAAACCCGCTCGCCGCGGGCCGCCCGGTGCCAGACGAAGTCTGGTTGACCGAGAATCGACCCTGTGGGTCGGACGGTGCTGGTGGTGGGTGCGGGTATCGCCGGTCGACGCTGGCCTACTGGTTGGGGGCGGGCCGGTTTCACGACCGTGGTGGTGGAGCGTCGGGCGGGCAGCGCTCCAGCGGGAGCCCGGTCGACGTCCGCGGTCCGGCCGTGCCGGTGCTGCAGCGGATGAACCTGATGACGGCGGTGCGGGCGGCCGTGACCCGGACAGCCCGGTTGGCCGCGGTTGACGGCGACGGCGGGATGATCGGGTGGGTCCCGACCCAGGTCGTTTCCGCGGGGATCGAGATCCCCGAGGCGACTTGGCTGCCGTGCTGGCCGCGGCCGCCTGCCGCCAGGCCGAGGTCCGGTACGGCGACACGGTCCTGGCGCTGGACGGGCACCGTGACGGGGTGGATGTGACGTTCGCCCGGTGAGCGCCGCGCCGGTTCGATCTGGTGGTCGGCGCCGACGGCGCGCATTCGACGGTGCGCCGTCTGGTGTTCGGACCGCAGGAGCGGTTCCTGACGCATCCGGGCCTGTATGTCGCCACGACCATGCTGGGCCGGGCCGATGCCGATCCCGGCACGGTGCTGATCCACAACGAGCCGGGTCGGGCGGTGGTCATCCACCCGACCACGGGTGTGCAGGGTGTCGCGTTCCTGTTCCGGTATCCGCAGCTGCCGGTGGACCGGGTCCGGGACGTGGCCGAGCAGAAGCTGCTGATCGCGGCCCGGTTCGCGGGGATGGGGTGGCGCGTGCCGGAGCTGCTCCGGGCGGTGGGTGAGACGTCGGATCTGTATTTCGACTCGGTGAGCCGGATCCGCGTGGGCCGGTGGTCGCGCGGCCGGACGGTGCTGGTCGGCGACGCCGCGGATTGTGTGTCGCTGTTCGGTGAGGGATTGAGCATGGCGATCGCCGGGGCGGCCACCCTGGCGAGGAGTCTGGCCGCCTGCCCGGACGATCCGGTCGACGCGTTGCGCCGTTACGAGCGGGTTCACCGTCGGCGGTTGTGGGCCCATCATCTGGGTGCCCGCTGGCCGGGCATGTTCTGGTGCCGGCGACCGGCGCCGGCATCGGCGCCCGGAACGCGGTGTTCCGCCTCTGGTCGGGTTTCGCCACGGTGGGACGGCGACCACGCCGCGGGTAGGCAACCGACCGGACGGGAAGGGGTCCGGAACCGTGATGTGCCGTCTGCGCACAGGGGGCACGGCAGACATCGGCGGCCTGTGCGGTGATCAGGTCTTGGAGGGCGGGCGGGTACCGGCGCGCTGCGACGATCCCACGTGGATCGCCGCCTCCCGCCGACGGGGTGGGGCGGGCCCATCGGACTTCGAGGCAAGGCAGTGCAGGGGAATCCGGTAGACGGACTCGGCATCGGGTACTGCTACCGGCAGGGAGCGGCTCCCATCCCCGGGACGTGGGGACGCCCTCAGGTCCGGACGGTCCAAACAGCGTGGCCGACCGGGCCGCCCGAACAGGTCGGTCACCCCGGATGATGTGGTCGGCGTCAGCTGCTGTTCTTGCGGCGGCGTCGATTGGGGCCGGCCGGGGTGCCTGGTGCACCTCGACGCGGGTGCCACCGGGCCGGGGGTGCAAGCGCAGGTAGCCGACCAGCGCACGCCCGGAGACCGGGACGGACTGGTCGTCGAAGTCCCACCGCATGACCCCAGGTCCGGGGCGGCGACCTCGTAGTAGCCGCGCACCCGGGTTCCCCCATTCCAGATCGGCGGCGAAGTGCCGGTCATGGATGGTGAGCGGCACGCCGAGCCACCGGGTGTAGCGGTCCGCGTCGACGAAGCAGGCGAACACGGAGGCCTGGTCCCTGGTCGTCGTAGACCTGGTGGCGGCTGACGCGTCCGGCCTCGACCTGCCAGACGCCGCACATCGCCTGTTGCACCTTTCATCGAGGGATCGCCTGTGATCGGGGGATCGCCTGCGGAACTGTCGACTGACCAATCGGGCTGTTCGCGCGACGGTCGGGGATGATCAGTCCGGTTGCACGTCCCGCTCGGTCAGACCGGAGAACGTCACGACCACCGCGGGGTCGTCGTCGGTGGTGAACTCGACACTGTAGGTCGTGCTGGACCAGTTCGGGAAGGAACCGACGACTCTGCCGGGCCGGCCGCGCCTGACGAGGGTGCGGCCACGCCGCAGGTCGTGGGTGGCGTGGACGGTCGTGAGTGTGCGCATTGACATGGCGACTCCTTCATCTACAAAGGCCGAGGCGGGCCGGACGGCGCACTGCTATGCACGCGTTCCGACATGACCACTGGCGAGAGTCGCTGCGTCACAGGATCGATCGTGAGCACGCGAACGCGGAGGCGGCACCTGGCAGGTGCGGTTGTGGCCGTTCTCGCCTGGGCTGAAGGGCCGAGGGCCGCTGCCGTCGGACTTCGGAGTTCGGCCGGCCGCAGGAGCGGGCCGACGTGGTCGGTCATCGAACGAGCCGACTGGGCCGAGAGTCCTCGGTCCGGCCGGCGGGATCGTCGAGCGGCGGGACCGGGATGACGCCGTGGTCGACCAGGTCGGTGGCCAGCGTCGCGATCTTGATGTTGCGTTCCTGAGAGATTCGGCGGAGCAGGTGGAACGACTGATCGGCGGAGATGCGGTAGCGGTGCATCAGGATCCCGATGGCCTGCCCGATCCGGGTGCGGGTGTCGAGCGCACGTTCCAGGTGGTAGCGGGTGTCGACGGTGTCCACGAGGACGGACAGGTGCGCGGCGACGGCGCGGACCAGGCCGAGACCGGCGCCGCCGGTGACCGGTTCGGACGCGTACAGGGTCAGGGCGCCGACCGGACGATCCACGTGCAGCCCAATGGCGAGAACCGATCGCACGCCGAGGTTCCGGGCGGAAGGCACCCACCGCGGCCACCGCTGGTCGTGGGACAGGTCGGCGACGATCTCCGGTCCGGTGCCGGCGCGCAGGATGTCGTGGGTGGGACCCTCGCCGTGCGTCCACTGCAGCTGTTCGCACCGGTCCGCCAGGGCCGCGCTGCTGGCGCGGGTCTGGGGGCGTCGGGCCGGTCCGGGCCCGGACAGTGCCCCGGCCGTCCAACCCGTCCCGGTCAGCGCCAACTCGATGAGCAGGCGGGCGCCCTCGGCCAGCGGTAGACCGGCCGCGCTGCGCGCCGCCTCGGCGATGTCCAGCGACGAGACCTCCGGCCCGACCGTCGAACGCCCGTCGATCGGCGGTGCGTCGGTGCCGCTGGTTTGTGCGTCGTCGACGCGGAGGAAATCGTTCATCGGTGGCGCCGCCGGGTCCCACCCGGCGCGCTACGAGGAACCACCCAGCGGCGCATCCGTCGCCCTTTCGACCGTCGCGGTCACCCGCGCTCGTTCCCTCATCCCGTTCCAGTGAACCGACCCCTGGGGGTGGTGCGGTACACCCCTAGGGATGGTTACCGTGCCGGGGTGAGCGGAGCGGAACCGTCGCCGGTGCAGATCGCCCTGGTCGACGACTACGAGGTCGTGGTCGCCGGTTTGGCGCAGATGCTGGCCCCGTACCGGGACCGGGTCGCGGTCGTCGAACTGGACACCAACCGTCCGGTCAGCCGGCATGTCGACATCGCCCTGTACGACACGTTCGCGCAAGCCGAGTGCGACCAGGACGACATCCGCGCCCTGGTGGACAATCCGCACGCGCATCGGGTCGTCATCTACACCTGGAGCTTCCACCCGCACCTGATCGAATCAGCCCGGGGATACGGGGTGTGCGGCTACCTGGCCAAGTCGTTGCCGGCCCGCGATCTGGTGGCCTCCTTGGAGGCCGTGCACGCCGGCCGAGTCGTGATCAGCGATTCACCCGGCCGGGCGCTGAGCACCCCCGGGCTGAACTGGCCGGGCCGCGGCGAGGGATTGACCGACCGGGAATCGGAGATCCTGGCGCTGATCACCCAGGGCCACAGCAACGCCGAGGTCGCAGCGTTGTGCTTCCTGAGCCCGAACACGGTCAAGTCCTACATCCGCTCCGTGTACCGCAAGATCGGTGTCCGCACCCGAACCCAGGCCGTGCTCTGGGGCGTCAACCACGGATTCTCACCCGATCACCGGTCGATCAAGTTGTGGCGCGAACCGGATTGAGTGGCCGCCCACGGGTTGGCCATGCCGGGGGCGGCGGGTGCGACGACCGGGTTGGTCCGGTGGTCTGTCCTGGTCGGTGCCGGGGAGGTGGCCGGTGCGGGTGATCTGTTCGGCCAGCGTGACCAGGCGAACATTCTGATTCTGCGACTGGGTTCGCAGCACGGTGAACGCCTGGTCGGCGGTGAACCCGTGGCCGGCCATCAGGATGCCCTGGGCCTGCCCGATCAGGTTGCGGCTGCTCATCGCCCGGCGCAGGTCCTCGGTGGTGCTGGTATGGGCGAGAACCACCGAGGCGTGGGCGGCGACGATGCGGGCCGCTTGCAGGTCCAGGTCGTCGTAGTCGCGGGGGCTCTCGGAGTACAGGTGCGGCCGTCCAGGCCCACGACGGTGGCGACGACACCGACCGGGGTGGTGAACGGCCGGCTCGGGGTGATCCGCAGCCGGGCCCGCCGGATGACCCGGCGGGCCCACCGCTGACAACGGATGCGGGCCACCGCCGCCCGGAGCATCGCCGGTCCCGGCGCGCCGAAACCGTCCACGATGCCGGCCAGGTCCCGCGCGGTCTGCACCCTGGGGTGCCGCAGACCAGCCCACCGCTGACCGGCCAACCCGTACACCTGCACGGCGATGTCGAACACGACACACCCTCCCCGGCAGTTGACCAGTTCGTCGATCGCCCTGGTCCATTCCTGGTCGGCCAGCTCGACCAGGCGGGCGACACTGTGCGGGTCGAGGAGCCGCTGAACATCGCCCGGCGGTGGCGGTGGGCGGCGCCGTCCAGGCCGTGGACGGCGCCCGGCCCGAACAGGATCGCCGTTACCGGCTGGGGAACCGCGCCGGCGCGGCGCAGCCCGGCCGTGTCGTAGAAGGTGCGCACCCCCTCCGGGCCGGCCATCAGCAGCGCGGGCCGGCCGGCCAACCGTAGCCGGGCCGGCCCGGTGCCCGGCCGCAGCCAGCTGGTGAACGTGTAGCCGCGGCGAATCAGATCACCGGTGCGGTCCCGGCCCGCTCCGGACGCGACAACAGGCACTTTCGTTCCTCACGATCCCGCGGACACCGACGAACAGTCAGTTCCCGATCGGTCACCAGACAACCGTCGAGGCCGCATCGCACCCACCACCGGAAAAGCACCGACCGGAAGGGGTCGGCTCCGCCGGCATCTCGGCGCGGCGATCCGTCGGCCGGATGGTCAGTGGTTGCCGTTCGTCCGCGGTCCCCGCCGACGCCGTCGTCGGCGAAGGGTGCCCGCGCACGATCCGTCGCTGCGTCGTTCCGGTAGGCGAACCGCGGCCGCCGGCGGCCCGTTCGCTGCCGAAATCAGTTGGGGGATGCGGTCAGTGGTCGCGGAGAGCGGCGATGAGTTGGGCCTTGGTCATCTTCGAGCGTCCGCTGATGTCCAGGTCGGCGGCTCGCTTGCGCAGGTCCGGTCCAGTCCTCGTAGGCGGGAGAAGATCCGCCCTTGCGGCCAACCTTGCGTCGTGAGCTGTTGGCGTTCGCGATACGCGCCGATTTCTGCTTCGAGTTGCCCTCGTCACGCAGCTTTTCGTACAGCTCCTTGTCCTTCACGCTGGGTCCCGGATCCCTGGTGGGCATTGCCTTCTCCCTTCGAATGCGCGGCCGTCTGCCGTCGACCGCCGGTGGACAGTGAACCTCTCCGAGGCTGGGGTCCGACCGGTGCACATGTGCCCTGGGGCCGCCCGCCGCCGGCCCACCCGCAAGTGCCCGACGAGTCGGGCGACCAAACGGGACCCGAAATGGGACACGTCCGCGGTGCCGGTCCCACAGATCACGGGCGGAGAAACAGACCCCCGGACCGGCCGCGAGCCGGGGCCGGCACCCGAGAACGGTGAATTCACGCCGTCAGGTCGTCCCCAGCGCGCCGTACCGACTTCCGCTCAGGACGAACCGGCGCGGGACCGCGGGCCGACACGGTTTGTGCCCCCGTCGGGTTGGCCGGATCGAGCGTCGCATCCGCGGCGATACTGCCGGGCACCGTACGCCCGAACCCGGCCGAGCCGCAGGTGGCGGTGGAGCGGCGCCGTATCGGCGACGTCGGTGAGGCGATGGTCATTCCCACGGGTAAGGAGCCAGTCTGAGGGTGCGCGCCCCCGACTGGCACGGCCCGATCGGTGGGTTCGCACCGGTCGGTGGGTTCGCACCGGTCGCCCGGGCGGAGGACGTCCAAGGCCGCGACGGTCAGGCCCCCGGCGGTCCGATCCGGCGGACCGCGCGAGCCCGGACCTGGACGAGCGCCCGGTTGAACGGCGGGCCGGGCGACTTTCGGTGTGGGCTGCGGCCGGCGGACCTTCGTCGGGTTTGACCGGCCACCGGCGCGGGCATCGGGAAGTCCATGAGGATCGGCTATTTCCTGTCCAGCGAGGAGTACAGCCCGGCCGAGCTGATCGACCAGGCCCGAAGGGCGGAGCAGGCGGGCTTCGAGGCGTTGTGGATCTCCGACCACTTCCATCCGTGGAACGACGAGCAGGGGCAGAGCCCGTTCGTGTGGTCGATGATCGGCGCGATCGCCCAGGTCTGCTCGCTGCCGGTGACCACCGCGGTCACCTGCCCGACCACCCGGATCCACCCGGTGATCGTCGCGCAGGCGGCGGCCACCTCCGCGGTGCTGCTGGACGGCCGGTTCCGGCTGGGGGTCGGCACCGGCGAGGCGCTCAACGAGCACGTCACCGGCGCCCGCTGGCCCTCGGTCCAGCAGCGGCTGGAACAGTTGGAGGAGGCCGTCGAGGTGATGCGGCGGCTGTGGGCCAGCGAGTTCGTGACCTTCCACGGCCGGTACTACACGGTCGAGAACGCCCGCATCTACACCCGGCCGGACCAGCCGATCCCGGTCTACGTGTCGGCGTTCGGCCCGAACGCGATCGAGGTGGCCGGCCGGATCGGCGACGGCTTCATCTCGACCTCGCCGGATCGGGAAGGGCTGCAGGGCTTCCGGGATGGTGGCGGCGCGGGCAAGCCCGCCCAGGCCGGCTACAAGGTCTGCTGGGGACGGGATCCCGAGGAGGCGATCGACACCGCGCACCGGTTGTGGGCGAACTCCGGGGTGCCCGGGGAACTGTCCCAGGTGCTGCCCAGCCCGAAGCATTTCGAGCAGGTCAGTGAGCTGGTCACCCGGGAGATGACCCGCGACGCCATCGCGTACGGGCCGGACGTGGACAAGCATGTCGAGGCGTTCCGTCCGTTCGCCGAGGCCGGCTTCGACGAGGTGTACCTGTCGCAGATCGGCGGCCGGGACGCCAACAGCGATCTCGCCGGGTTCTTCGATTTCTACCAGGACGAGGTGCTGCCGGTCCTGCGCCGGGTCTGAACGACACTAATGGGCGGCCAAAGTCGGTTCGACGGCGCCTGGATGGCTGGTTTTGGGTTCAGCCGGCGGCGTCAGCTCAGCAGGCCGGCCACCACCGTCAGATCCTGGACCAGACCGTCCAGCGCGTCCTGACGTTGTTGTTGAGCGTCCCGGGTGCGTAGCACCGCCGATGGGTGGATGGTGGCCACGGCGGAGTCGATCGGCGGTCAGCCAGGGGGCGCAGGCGACGATGTGTCGGGTGGTCGGGTTCTGGTGGATCCGTCGCGGCCCGTGGTCGGTGGCCTTCCACCGGAAGTGCTTGACCGCGTTGGTCACGTAGGCGGCCTGCCGGTCGATGCCGGCCAGGTCCAGCGCCTGGTCCAGGATCCGGCCGGCCGGTCCGACGAACGGCCGACCGGCCCGGTCCTCGGCGTCGCCGGGCTGCTC
>JBDHZW010000242.1:0-8067 GCA_039812105.1 Nakamurella sp. | reverse complement strand
TCGGGGTCGGGGTCGGGGTGGGGGTCGGGCTCGGGGTCGGGGAGGTAGTCACAGGAGGGCTCGTTTCGGCGGTGGTGACGGGTGTGCGGGCCGGCGTCGGTGCCGGCACCGGGTCGGCCGGCGGGCTCGAACAGGAGGCCAGGACGACGAGGCCGCCGAGCGCGGCCAGCACCGCGGAACGGGCCTTCATCGGGTGTCCGGCGCGTGCTCGGCCAGGGCCGTCCGGCTGGTCGCCAGGTGCGCCGTGGCCAGCGCATCCACGGCGGCGACGTCGCCGGCCAGGACCGCGTCGAGCAGGGCGGTGTGTTCGGCGTGGATGGCGGCCGGGTCGCCGTGCTGGCGCAGCTGCCAGGCCATCCGGTCCCGCAGCACGTCGAGCAGCTCACGCAGCACCGGACCGGCGGCCACCTCGACGAGCAGCCGGTGGAACCGGGCGTTGCCGGCGATCGCCGCGGCCAGGTCCCCGGCGGCCAGGTCCGCCGCGGTCTGGGCCAGGCACCCCCGCAGCCGTTCCGCCCCGTCGCGCGGCACCCCGCCGGCCGCCCGACGCAGCAGGATCGACTCCAGGGCGCCCCGGATCTCGAACAGCTCGGCCACCTCGGCCGGCGGGTAGCCGCGCACCACGAACCCGCCGGTGTCCCGCTCGACGGCGAAGCCCTCCGCCGCCAGACCCCGCAGCGCCTCCCGCACCGGCACCCGGGAGACGCCGAGCCGCTCCGCCAGCGAGCGCTCGACCAGCCGGGACCCGGCCGGCAGCTCGCCGTCGACGATGAGCGCCCGCACGGCGTCCCGGACGGTCGTGCGGAGCGGCGGCGACCCGGCCGGGGCGAGGTGGGCGTGCGTCACGCCGTCTAAGTATACCAAAACTGGTTCGGCATACCAAACTGACGGCGAGCGGCGGTCGGGTAGCGTCGAGCGCCATGCTGCAACTGCTGGACCTGGCCGGGATCTACTTCCGGGCGTTCTTCGCGGTGCCGACGTCCACCACCTCGCCGGACGGGCGGCCGGTGAACGCGGTCCGCGGCTCGCTGGACATCGTCGCCCGGGTGCTGGCCGACGCCCGGCCGGCCCGGGTGATCGCCTGCCTGGACCTGGACTGGCGGCCGGCCTGGCGGGTCGAACTGATCGGCAGCTACAAGACCCACCGGGTGCTGGAACCCGGTTCGTCCCAGGCGGCCTCGCTCGCGGCCGCCCCCGAGGCGCTGGCCGGCGCGCTGGCCGGGACCGCCCCGCACAGCGGGACCGCCGGGCCGTCCGCCGACATCGAGGTGGTGCCCGACGAACTGTCGCCCCAGGTGCCAATCCTGCTGGACACCTTGGCCGCCATCGGCATCACGGTGGCCGGGGCGCCGGGCTACGAGGCCGACGACGTCATCGGCACCCTGGCCGCGGCCGAGCGGACGGACCCGGTGGAGGTGGTCACCGGCGACCGCGACCTGTTCCAGGTCGCCCGGGACGATCCGCCGGCCGTGACCGTCCGGTACATCGGCGCCGGGATGAGCAAGGCCAAGGTGTACTCGGCCGCCGACGTGGCTTCCCGCTACGGCATCCCGGCCGGCGCCTACGCCGACTTCGCCGCCTTGCGGGGCGACCCGTCGGACGGGCTGCCCGGGGTGCCCGGGGTCGGCGACAAGACCGCGGCCACCCTGATCGGCCGGTTCGGGTCGGTCGAGGGTCTGCTCGAGGCGCTCGACTCCCGGTCCACCGGATTGGCCCCGGGGGTGCGCACCAAGCTGGCCAACGCCCGGGACTACCTGCTCGTGGCGCCGCGGGTGGTGCGGGTGGCGACCGATGCGCCGGTCGCCGTCGAGCCCGCCGGCGACGGCACTCTGCCAACGGAACCCGTTGATCCGGAGGCACTCTCAGACATGGTGCGGGCGCACGGGATCGGCGGTCCGGTGGCCCGGCTGGTGCAGGCGATCGAGTCGCGATAACCGAACCCCGGGGGCGAACTGTGCATTCTGCCCAGTCGCCCCCGACGTGCACCGGCCGACGATCGCTGTCATGGCCGTCGCATTCGATGTCGCACTGCCCGACACCCCGGTGTTCGTGGATCCGTCCGGCCGGCGGGTGGTCCTCGGCCGCCGGCTGTTGATCCTGGCCTTCGCGGTCGCCCTGGCGTTCCTGGTCGGGCTGCTGGCGGCCGCCGTCAGCGTCGGGCACCCGGACCACTGCCTCCCGGCGGTCGCCCAGCAGTCGGGCCCCGGCACCACCTGCCGGTCATGACGCGCCGACTGTGGCTGGGCTGGACCCAGCTCGCGATCGTGCTGGCCGCCGCGGCGACCGCGATGATGCTCTGCGGATTCGTCACGTACAGCACCACGTTCGCCGACGGCGACGCCCCGGCCCCGGCGAGCGGGCGGGGGCTGGTCGATCGCTCCGCACCCGGCGCGGGCCTGCCGGCGAAGACCGCGGTGCTCACCTTCGACGCCGCGCCGGACGGTGCCGCCACCGCGGCGATCCTGGACGCGCTGCGGCAGGCCGACGTTCCGGGCACCTTCTTCGTCACCGGCTCGATGGCGGTCCGGGATTCCGACGCCCTGCGCGCGATCGTGGCCGCGGGCAACGAGATCGGCAACGGCGGCTTCACCTACCACGATCTGAGCCTTCTGCCGGCCTGGCGGCAGTCGGCGGAGCTGGTCGCCACCCAGGCCGCCGTGGTCGAGGCCACCGGGCAGGCGCCGTCGCTGGCCCGGCCGTACGGCCCGGGCGACGCCGGCGACACCCAGCTGTTGCCCGGCACCGGGGCGCTGGACGGGTACATCGTCGTTCCGGGCGGCCCGCGGTCGCCGGCCTGGTTCTTCGGCCGGACCGGCGACGTGGTGGCCTCGGCGGTCGCGGCGGCGCAGGCCGGGCAGCCGATCACACTGCCCGACACCGTGTCCCACCTGCCGTCGGTGCTGGCGGCGATCCCGACGATCGTGTCCGAGCTGCGGGCCGACGGGTACACCTTCCGCACCGTCAGCGGCGCCCTCGGCGAGCCGGCCCAGGCGTCGATGACGGACGCCACCGTGGTCCAGGCGATCGGCGCCTTCCTGCTGACCCACGCGCTGGTGTGGTCCACCGAGGCCGTCTCCATGTTCGCCGTCCTGCTGATCGTGCTCGGCGTCGTCACCGTCGGCCGCACCCTGGCGGTGACCGGGCTGGCCCTGGTCCAGGCCAGGGCCGACCGCCGGCGCCCGCGGACGGCCGCCTACCGGGGGCCGGTGAGCATCATCGTCCCGGCCTACAACGAGGAGGCGAACATCGCCGCCACCCTGACCTCGTTGCTGGCCAGCGACTACCCCGACTTCGAGGTGGTGGTGGTCGACGACGGGTCGACCGACCGCACCCCGCAGATCCTGGCCGGCTTCGCCGACCGGGCGGTGATCCTGCGAAAGGTCAACGGCGGCAAGGCGGCCGCCCTGAACTTCGGGCTCGCGCAGGCCACCCACGACGTCGTGGTGATGGTGGACGGCGACACCGTGTTCGAGCCGGCCACGCTCGGTCGGCTGGTGGCCGACCTGTCCGACCCGCAGGTCGGCGCGATCGCCGGGAACACCAAGGTGGCCAACCGCGGCGGCTTCCTCGGCCGCTGGCAACACCTGGAGTACGTGGTCGGGATGAATCTCGACCGGCGGATGTTCCAGCTGCTCGATTGCATGCCGACGGTCCCGGGCGCCATCGGCGCGTTCCGCCGGTCGGCGGTGCTGGCGGTCGGCGGGGTGCCGACCCGGACCCTGGCCGAGGACACCGACCTGACGATGGCGATCAACCTGGCCGGCTGGCGGGTCACCTACGCCGGTTCGGCGGTCGCCTGGACGGAGGCCCCGTCGTCGGTGCGGGCACTGGCCCGGCAGCGCTACCGCTGGTGCTACGGGACGATGCAGGCGATGTGGTTCCACCGCCGATCGGTGCGTCGGACGGGTCCCGACCGGATCGGGCACGTCGGCAGCCGGGGTATTCCGTACCTGCTCGCCTTCCAGGTCGTGCAGCCGCTGCTCGCCCCGCTGGTCGACCTCTACCTGATCTACGCGGCGCTGTTCCTGGACCTGCGCACGGCCGTCGTCCTCTGGCTGGCCTTCCTGACCCTGCAGCTGATCTCGTCCGCGGTGGCGCTGAAGATGGACGGCGAGAGCCTGCGCACCCTGTGGGTGGTGCCGACCACCCAGATCGTCTACCGGCAGATGCTCTACGCGGTGGTGCTGCAGTCGGTCGCGTCCGCGATCAGCGGGTCCCGCCTGCGCTGGCACACCCCGCCGCGCACCGGGGCGGTTGCCGCGGGCGCGCCTACGGCCGGTTGACGCCCGCCGCGTAGGGACCGGCCGTGTCCGGCCGGGGGGCGTCACCGGCCAACGCCGGGCACAGCACCCAGAGCACCGTGGTCGACTCCCCGGTCGCCTCGGCCCGGAACGTGTGGGTCACCCCCGGGTCGAAGGTGAACGCATCACCGGGCCCGAGTTCGACGGTCCGCTCGGCGAACCCGATCGCCACCCGGCCGGTGATCACGTAGACGAACTCCACCTCGGCCGGCAGCGTGTACCCCTCCGGCCCGCTGCCGCCGCCGGGCCGGATGTCCGAGCGCAGCACCTGCAGCCGCCGCTCGGCGAACGGGGTCAGCTGGTACTCCTCCAGATCCTGGCCGCCGAAGTCGATCCGCGGGTACTGGCCGGCCCGCACCACCTCGCCGGTGGACTCGTTCTCGAACAACGTCGCCAGCGGGATGCCCAGCGTGGCGCAGATCCGCAGCAGCGCGGCCACCGAGGCCGAGGCCAGGTCGCGCTCGATCTTGGACAGGAATCCCTTGGTCAACCCGCTGGCCTCGGCGACCTCCTCCAGGGTGCGGCGCTGCGCGCGCCGGATCGCCTTGAGTTTCGCGCCGATCCGGGCGGTCTCGCCGTCGGCCGGCAATCCCGCCACCGCTGCGCCCATCCGTCCATCCTCCCTGGGTATCCCTGCAGGCAACCCGAGTATTTCATAAGCGACAGGGGTTGACGATTAGGAAACACAAGTTGCATACTGGGTGCACCCCGGGATCAGCACCGTCATCCGTCCCTTCTCAGCGTCAGGGAACCTCATGGATCTCGTCATCATCGCCGCCTACATCGGCGCCATGATCGGCATCGGCTTCTACGCCAAGGGCAAGGCCAAGAGCGAATCGGACTTCCTGGTCGCCGGGCGGCGACTCGGCCCGCTGCTGTACTCCGGCACCATGGCCGCCGTCGTCATCGGCGGCGCGTCCACGATCGGCGGCGTCGGGCTCGGCTACGAGTACGGCATCTCCGGCATGTGGCTGGTCTTCTCGATCGGCTGCGGCATCCTGTTCCTGAGCCTGGTGTTCGCCGCCCGGATCAACCGGGCCGGGGTCTACACGGTCAGCCAGTTCCTCGAACTGCGCTACGGCCGCGGCGGCAGCCTGCTGTCCGGCATCGTCATGTGGGCCTACACGCTCATGCTGGCGGTCACCTCCACCATCGCCTACGGCACGGTGTTCGGCGTGCTGTTCGACCTCGGCAAGGTGCCGTCCATCCTGATCGGCGGCGCGGTCGTGGTCTGCTACTCGGTGCTGGGCGGCATGTGGTCGATCACCCTGACCGACTTCGTGCAGTTCATCATCAAGACCATCGGCATCTTCTTCCTGCTGTTGCCGGCCGCCCTGATCAAGGCCGGCGGGTTCGCCGGGCTGGCCGCGAAGCTGCCGGACACCGCGTTCTCGCTGACCGGCATCGGCGGCAGCACCATCGTCACCTACTTCGTCATCTACTTCTTCGGCCTGGTCATCGGTCAGGACATCTGGCAGCGGGTGTTCACCGCCCGCAGCGACAGCGTCGCCAAGTGGGCCGGCACCGCGTCCGGGGTGTACTGCCTGCTGTACGCGGTGGCCGGCGCGCTGATCGGGATGAGCGCCAAGGCCCTGCTGCCGGACCTGGCCGACCACGACGACGCCTACCCGAAGATCGTGGAGTACGTGCTGCCGGTCGGCGTCTCCGGCCTGGTCATCGCCGCCGCCCTGGCCGCGATCATGTCCACCTCCAGCGGTGCGCTGATCGCCACCGCCACGGTGGCCAAGGAGGACATCGTGTCGGTGTTCCGGCGCCGCAGGCACGCCGTGCCGACCCCGATGGCGGAGGGCGGGGAACACCTGACCCCGACCCAGGAGCACGACGAGGTGTCCGGCAGCCGTTGGTACATCCTCGGTTTCGGGTTGCTGACGATCCTGCTGGCCTGCGTGATCAGCGACGTCATCGCCGCGCTGACCATCGCCTACGACATCCTGGTCGGCGGCCTGCTGGTGGCGATCATCGGCGGCATGGTCTGGAAGCGCGGCACCCTCTCCGGCGCCCTGGTGTCCATCGGTGCCGGCGTGGTGGTCACCCTGGGCACCATGGTCGTCGTCGGCGACATCTACGCCAACGAGCCCATCTACGCCGGGTTGGTCGCCAGCCTGATCGCCTTCGTCGCCGTCAGCCTGGCCACCCCGCCCACCCCGGAGGCCATCCGGGTCGAATGGGACCGCCGGGTCAACCACCGCCGCAGCACCCCGTCCACCACCCCCACCGAGGCCTGAGGATCACCGCCATGACGACCCTTCCCCGCTCCGTCTCACCGTCCGGCAACGTCGGCCCGGTCGACGCCAGCCTCGTTCCCCGCTACGCCGGCCCGGCCACCTTCGCCCGGCTGCCCCGCGTCGACGAGGTGTCCCGCGCCGACGTGGCGATCATGGGCGTCCCGTTCGACTCGGGGGTCAGCTACCGGCCGGGCGCCCGGTTCGGCCCCGGGCACATCCGGGCCGCGTCCAAGCTGCTCCGCCCCTACCACCCCGCCCAGGACGTGCACCCGTTCGGCGACCAGCAGGTCGCCGACGCCGGTGACGTCGCGGTCAACCCGTACAGCCTGGACGAGGCCATCGGGCAGATCGACGCCGCCGCCACCGCGGTGCGGGCGGACGGCGCGTCGCTGCTCACCCTGGGCGGCGACCACACCATCGCGCTGCCGATCCTGCGGTCGCTGTACCGGGACCACGGGCCGATCGCGGTGCTGCACTTCGACGCCCACCTGGACACGTGGGACACCTACTTCGGCGCCCCCTACACGCACGGCACCCCGTTCCGGCGGGCGTCCGAGGAGGGCCTGCTGGACCTGGAACGCTGCCAGCACATGGGGATCCGCGGCCCGCTGTACGCCGCCACCGACCTGGAGGACGACGCCGCCCTGGGTTTCCAGATCGTGCGCGCCGACGACTACGAGGTCGACGGGGTGCGGGGCGCGGTGGACCGGATGCGCGCCCGGCTCGGAGACGGTCCGGTGTACGTGTCCATCGACATCGACGTGCTCGACCCGGCGCACGCGCCGGGCACCGGCACCCCGGAGGCCGGGGGGCTGACCAGCCGCGAGCTGCTGCACACCCTGCGCGGGCTGGTCGGGCTGAACGTGGTCGGCGCCGACATCGTCGAGGTCGCCCCCGCCTACGACCACGCCGAGATCACCGGCATCGCCGCCGCGCACGTGGCCTACGAGCTGCTCGCGGTGCTGGCCAAGAACCGGAGCGGGTCGTGACCGACCACCGCAACGGCGGCGCGGCGATCGTCGAATCGCTGGCCGCGCACGGGGTGGACACGGTGTTCGGCATCCCCGGCACGCACAACCTGGAACTGTTCCGGCATGTCACCGCGGCCGGCATCCGGGCCGTCACCACCCGGCACGAGCAGGGCGCCGGCTACGCCGCGGACGGCTACCACCAGGTGTCCGGCCGCCCGGGCGTGGTCATCACCACCAGCGGCCCGGCCGTGTTCAACGTGGCCGCCGCGGCCGGCACCGCCTGGGCGGAATCCCGAGCGGTGCTGATCATCTCGCCCGGCCTGCCGGCCGGCACGGACGGCGGCGACGCCGGCCAGCTGCACGAGACCAAGAACGCCTCCGGCGCGATGAACGAGATCGTCGCCTGGAGCCGCCGGGTCGGCTCGCCGGACGAGGCGGCCGCGGCCGTGACGGATGCGTTCGCGTTCTTCGCCGCCGGCCGCCCCCGCCCCGTGCACATCGAGGTCCCGCTCGACGTGCTGGAGCAGCCGTGGACCGGAACCCCGGTGC
>JBDHZW010000241.1:0-8118 GCA_039812105.1 Nakamurella sp. | reverse complement strand
GACCAGCACCCGCAACTGCGCCCGGCCGGCCTCGGACAGGTGCGCCGCCTTGGCCACCCGGTTGGCGCAGGCCCGGGCCGACTGGGCCGGGTCCATGGCGATGCCGTGATCGAGGGCCAGGTCCTCGACCTCCCGCCAGGCCGCGGCCGCCGCGTCCGGACCCCCCGCGTCGGCGACGGCCAGCCGGTGGTCCCGCCGGCGCCGGCGGACGACCGTCGGCCCGGCGATCGCCGCGCCCAGGACGATCACGATGCCCAGCGCCCACCAGAGACCCGCGGGTACGACCGGTCCGTCGTCGGCGCCCGCGGCGCCGGCCTGGGCGGACTGGGTGGTCGCCGCGGTGGTCGGGACCCGGGCCGTCCCCAACTGCTCCTCGTCCGGGACGGACTCGGCGGAACCGGTCGTCGGGCTGGGAGTCGCCTGACCGGTCGGCTCGGTGAAGCCCTGCTGGCCGCCCTGCCCGCCGCCCAGCGGGGTCGGGTCGAACTCCACCCAGCCGGCGTCGTCGAACGGCACCTCCACCCAGGCGTGGGCATCGTTGCTGGTGATGACGTAGTCACCGGAATCGTCGAGCCGGCCCTGGGTGAACCCGACGGCCACCCGGGCCGGCACCCCGACGGCTCGCAGCATGACCGCCATCGCCGAGGCGTACTGCTCGCAGAAGCCCTGCTTGTTGGTCAGGAAGTCCAGCAGCTGGTCCCCGCTGGTGCCGGTGGGCACGTCCAGCGAGTAGACGAAGCCGTTGGCCGGGTCGGTGAAGTAGCTGCGCAGCTTGTCGGCCTTGTCGAACGCCGTCGTGGCGCCGGCCGTGACCTGCACGGCCAGGGCGATCACCTCGGGGCGCAGGTCACCGGTGTCCAGCAGATCGCCGCCGGCGGAGACGGTGTCGGCGCGGAGCTGGTCCGCCGACGGCTCGCCGAAGGACGCCGTCAACCGGTAGGGATCCGGGCTGATGGGATCCTCACGATGCACCGATTCCAGCGCCGAGTCGAACGACCAGTCGGGGTCGACGCCGGCGACCGTCTTGATCCCGTTGTAGATGGGCAGGTAGGTGTCCCGGTAGTCCAGCGAGGTCACCGTGACCTGGGTCTGACCCACCCCGAGCGGTTGCTCGGGCAGCGGGCCGTCCTCCAGTTGGTCGACGGACCAGCCTTCGTTGACGGTCCACTTCTGCAGGCCGACCGTCCGCAGGTACTCCGGGCCGGGCAGGCCGCTGACCCGGAGCAGGTCGACCGGGTCGCCGCGCTGCAGATTGCCCTCCAACGACGTGAACGGGGAGAGCCCGATCCCGGAGGTCTGTCCCGCGTTGGTCCGGGGGAGGCGGCCGGCGGTGCCGATGCCGGTGACCGCGTCGGCGGCGACGATCGCGATGACGGTCGCCAGGCAGGCCAGCACGAGCCCGGACGCCGCCTGGGCGGAGGCGACCCCGGCGCCGTGCCGGCGGCCGCTGAGCCCGGCGGCAACCAGCAGCATCGCGTACAGCACGGCCGGCGCGGCGAACGCGGTCCAGGGCAGCGAGCTGACATCGATCGAGGCCGGCACCGCGTATAGGCACAGCAGGGGCAGCGCCACCAACGCGGGCGCCCGCCCGACGGTGATGAGCAGGTCGACCACGAACGCGGTCGCCGACACCGACAGGCAGATCAGGAACGACAGCTCGACCGACGACGGCGCGGGCGAGACGGTGGTCCGGATCTGCGTCCAGGCGCCGTCCAGGAGATTCCCGGCCTCGTCCAGCACGGCCGCGTTCGGGATCACCCCGCCGTAGCCGTGCACGGTGAACAGGGCGGTGAGCGCGATCGCGGCGGCGACGAGCTGCAGCAGCACCACGGCCACCACCGGCACCCGGGCCAGCCGGGCGCCGACCCCGACCAGCCAGATGACGAGCACCACCTCGGCGGTGCGCCAGAACCAGTCGCCGCCGCTGATCATCGGCGGGATGGCCAGGGTGCCGGCCAGCACGGCCAGCGCCCCCATCAGCGCGGGGATCGCATACGTCGGCGCAGGCTCCGGGGTGGGCGGCGCGGCCGGCCGGGCCGGCTCCGGGCGCCGGTTTGGACGAGGCGGGGACATGGTCGTCACGGCGTGCCCCGATCCGGCGCTGCCCAGCATCGGGTCGCGACCGACGAAGGCATCGTCCGCGGCGGCGAAGGGTCGGGCGCACCGCAGGCTCCCGAACCGCGGAGGATCGGGTCGGCGGACCTGGTTCCGTTCATCTAGGTGATCACCGGGATCGGTGCCGGGCGGTGGCTGACCGCCGGGGCCGGCAGGCCACCGTGGCAGGCCCGGGCCCAGGTCTCGGCCAGGTTGTCGCCGCGCCGGACGGGCACCACCCGCCAGCCGGCCGATTGCAGCAGGCCGGGCGCGGCTCGATCGGCCCCCCCGGTCCGCGCGGCCGACGACCGATCGTCGGCCCAGGTGGCGGTGTCCAGCACGAAGGCGATGCCGGTGGTTCCGCGCCGCCGGGCGGCCATCAGCAGCCGGGCCGAGGGCGCGTCGACGGCGCCCAGGATCGCGACGATCAGGCCGCTGCCCGCGATCGACGACGCGGTCAGCGCGCGGGTGTCCGTCTCGACCAGCGCGAGCGCGGCCAACACGTCGTCCTCGATGTCGCGGCCGGCGGCCAGCACCGCGCCCGAGTGCGTGGTCAACCGCATCTGGTGCTCGGCGGCCAGCAGGTGCACGCTCACCGATGCGGCCAGGCTGACCGCGGTCTCCAGGCTGGCCGTGGCCCCCGTGCCGACGTGGGCGGCGGCCCGATGGTCGAGCATGACGACCGCGCCGCCGTGCGACACCGGCTCCTGCAGCCGGACCATGAACTCCTCGTGCCGGGCGGAGGCGCGCCAGTGGATGGTGCGGATGTCGTCACCGCTGCGGTAGGGCCGGATGCCGACGTCCGGATCGCCGCCGGAGGCCCCGGACAACGCCCGGTCGGCGGCCGCGGACAGGCTGCCGCTGCTCGGCGGCATGCCGGCCAGGTCGACCAGCATGGGCACCACCAGCACCGTGGTGCGGGCGTCGATGGTGCGGGTGTCCTCCCAGAGTCCGAACGGGTCGCCGACCCGGACCGACGGTGGGCCGACGACGAACCGGCCCCGCCGGGCCGGCCGGAGCGGGTAATCGGTCCGGGCCCGGTGGGCCGCCCGCAGCGGCGGCATCAGGCAGCGCAGGCCGGCGGTCAGCTCCGGGGTGGCCGGCTCGGTGATCTCCATCGACGAGGTCCGCGTCGAGCCGGCGTTGGTGACGGTCAGCTCCACCCGGCCCTGGCTGCCGGGCACCAGGCGGGTCGGCGAGACCAGGTGCGACGCGGTCAGCCGGACGCTGCGCAGCGACCCGGCGATCATCCCCAGGATGGGCAGGATCGCCGCGAAGATGCCCACCCGCAGCAGGTCGCGCTCGTCGAGCAGCACCGCGCCGACGGCCGCGGCGATGCCGCCGGCCAGCAGGCAGCGGCCGCGGGTGGTGAGGCCCCGCAGGCCGGCGGGGCGACCCGCCCGGCGCCCGGCGGCCCGGTCGGCCCGGCGATCACCAAGGGTGGTCGATCCGGCCGACCCGGCGCCGCGGTCAGCCACCCCGGGGCACCCGGAGCCGGCTCAGCAACACCCGGACGACCTCATCGGCCGACCGGCGGGCCGCGTGCGCCTCGACGGTCAGCAGCAGCCGGTGGGCCAGCACCGGGACGGCCAGTCGCTGGATGTCGTCGGGAACGACGAAGCCGCGCCCGTCGAGAGCGGCCGACACCTTGGCCGCCCGGGCCAGGTGCAGCACGGCCCGGGGCGACGCGCCCAGCCGCACCTCGGGCACCGATCGGGTGGCGGCGACGATCTCCACGACGTATTGGCGCAGCGGCGGGGCCAGATGCACCGCACCCACCGCATCGATCAGGGCGGCGACGGTGGCCGAATCGGTCACCGGGCGCAGCGCGTCCAGCGGGTCGACCCGATCCCGGTCGGCGAGCATGCCGACCTCGGCGGCCCGGTCCGGATAACCGATGGACAGGCGGGCCAGGAACCGGTCCCGCTGCGCCTCGGGGAGGGGGTAGGTGCCCTCCATCTCGACCGGATTCTGGGTGGCCAGCACCAGGAACGGCCGGGCCAGCCGGTAGCTGGTCCCGTCGACCGTGACCTGCCGTTCCTCCATGCATTCCAGCAGCGCCGACTGCGTCTTGGGCGACGCCCGGTTGATCTCGTCGGCGACCACGATGTTCGCGAAGACCGGTCCCGGCCGGAACTCGAACTGCGAGCTCTGCCGGTCGTAGACGCTGACCCCGGTGACGTCGCTGGGCATCAGGTCCGGGGTGAACTGCACCCGGCTGACCGTCGCGTCGACGCTGCGGGCGAGCGACTTGGCCAGCACCGTCTTGCCGGTGCCCGGCACGTCCTCGATGAGCAGGTGGCCCTCGGCGAGCAGTGCGATCAGCGCCAGTCGGATCACCTCGGGCTTGCCCAGCACCACCTGCGAGATCGCCGACCCCATGCGACCGCCGATCTGACGCACGGCGTCCAGGTCCGGCAGTTGTCCCGGTGGGGTCGTTCCGCCCGCGTCCGGACCCGGCTTGGCTTCCAGGTCGACACGCTGGGTCACAGTGCTTTCCTCCTGACGGCGTACGGCCCGGGGCAGGCTCTGGAAACAGTCTGCCAGCCCGCCGCGCCGGTGTTCGGGCAATTCCGGCAGCCGGGCCGGGGACGGCGAGGGCGTCGTGGCCGGTCCGGCCGCGGATTCTCGATACGATGCGGAGCAATGTCCACACCCCTGCCCGATTCCGCCGCCCGCCCGGCCGACCCGCCGGTGCAACGGTCGAGCCGTCTGCGGGCCGCCGCCACCGCGCTGATCGCCCAGCTGGCCAAGTTCGGGGTGGTCGGTGGGGTCGCCTACGTCGTCGACGTCGGCATCTTCAACCTGCTCAGCTACGTCGGGTCGCCGCCGCTGCTGGGCGGCCAGCCGCTGTTGGCAAAGGTCGTCAGCACCGCCGTCGCGACGGTCGTGGCCTGGCTCGGCAATCGTTACTGGACGTTCCGGCACAACCGGCGACCGGAACGGGCGCGGGAGTTCGTGCTCTACCTGATCATGTGCACGATCGGGCTGCTCATCGCCCTCAGCTGCCTGTGGGTGTCGCACTACGTCCTGGGCTTCACCTCCCCGCTGGCCGACAACATCGCCGCGAACGTGGTGGGGCTGGTGGCCGGGACCACCTTCCGGTTCTGGGCCTACAAGCGGTTCGTGTTCACCCACCAGGCGGAGCCGGGGCTGGCCTGACGCCGGTCGTCGGCGGCCTGCCGGGCGGTGCGCGGGCCGGCTGAACGCCTGCCCGCCCGTGCTGCGGCGCTGGGGTCGCCACGGGCCTCCGTCGACAAGCGGCCCCCCGGGGAAGTTCCGGACGAGCGGCGCAGGACCGGTCCACGTGAACCGGTCCCGCGCCACTCGGGCGCCGGACCCCGGACACCCATCAGCGCCGCGGCCGGCCTGGCTCGAACCCCCGGCCGCGCGGAGTCGTCCCCACTTCGCCCCACCCCGCCGCGACGAGGGCGGCCCGAGGCGCCGACGCCGGTGCCCGGACCTGCGGCCGGACCCACCGCCGAGCCGGAACGACCCGGCCTGCACGTTCGGCCGCGCGGGTCGCGGGGGGACGCGACCGCTCGGCCGCCCCACCGTCACCCACCGGGTTGACGTGCACTTTCGGGCGACACTCGATGGAAATTCGGGTCACGGTGGGGTCACGGTGGTGGAAAGTGGGTTAGAGTGGGAGAGCCTGGGGGAGCGCACCTGAAACACCGGTGAGCGTGCCTTCGGGACCGGCGCGGTACCCGAGCCACCGCCGTCGCGAGGAGGTGTTCGTCGATGCCCAAGGGCTTCTACGGCACCTACACGCCACGGATGGACGACAAGGGTCGGGTGACCCTGCCGGCGAAGTACCGGGAGTCGTTCAAGAACGGGGTGATGCTGGTGCGGGGCCAGGACCACTGCATCTACGTGTTCACCCCGGAGGGGTTCGAGGAATTCGCCGAAGACGCGATCAACGCCCCGATCACCGACGAACGGGCCCGCGGCTTCCAGCGGTACATGTTCGCCAACACCGACGAGCAGCGCCCCGACGCCCAAGGCCGGATCACCATCACACCGCGGATGCGCGAGTACGCGCGGCTGACCAAGGACCTGGTGATCACCGGCGCCGGGCTGCGGATGGAGCTGTGGGACGCCGACGAGTGGGCGGCCTACGAGGCCCGGCACGAGGACAACTACGTCGCGCCGGAACGGGGGCTGCTGGACACCTGACCGAAGCGGACCGGTTCCTGACGCCCGGCCCGCATCCGCGCCGGCCCTGACACGACTTCCCCCGTGCCAGGACCACCGGCCCTGACACGACTTCCCCCGTGCCAGGACCACCGCGGATGGGGACCAGGAATCAGGACACGGAGCCCGACCCGCCACCACCACCCCGTTGTCCACCACCCAGTCCGCTCACCACCCCGGGCGCCACCCCAGCGGAGGCACCGGCCAGGAAGGAAACGCCGATGCGGGGCCAGGCGGGCGACGGGGACGCGGCGGACGACCGGCACATCCCGGTGCTGGTGAACCGGGTCGACGAGCTGCTGGCGCCGGCGATCGAGGCGGCCACCGCGGACGGCGCCACCGACATCGTGCTGGTCGACGCCACCCTGGGCATGGGCGGTCACACGCTGGCCCTGCTGCAGGCCCATCCGGCCCTGACGGTGGTCGGCATCGACCGCGACCCGCAGGCGCTGGCCATCGCCGACGAGCGCATCGCCCGGGCCGGCCTGTCCGACCGGGTCGAGCTGGTGCACGCGGTCTACGACCGGATCGGCGAGATCATCAGCGCCACGGTCCGTTCCGGCCGGGTCCAGGCGGTGCTGTTCGACCTGGGGGTGTCGTCGGTGCAGCTGGACGAGGCGGACCGCGGGTTCGCCTACGCCCACGACGTGCCGCTGGACATGCGGATGGACCCGACCGCCGGGATCACCGCGGCCGACGTGGTCAACACCTATCCGGGCGCCGAGATCACCCGGATCCTGCGGGAGTACGGCGAGGAGCGGTTCGCCCAGCGGATCGCCCGCGCGGTGGTCACCGAGCGGGCCAAGCGGCCGTTCACCACCAGCGCGCGGCTGGTCGAGCTGGTCCGGGCGAGCATCCCGGCCGCGGCCCGGCGCACCGGCGGCAACCCGGCCAAGCGCACCTTCCAGGCCCTGCGGATCGAGGTCAACGACGAGCTGGGCGCCCTGCAACGGGCGATTCCGTCGGCGCTGCGCCATCTCTCGGTGGCCGGCCGGATCGTGGTGATGTCCTACCAGTCGCTGGAGGACCGGATCGTCAAGCGGGCCATCGCCCCCCTGACGGTGTCCCGGACCCCGGTCGAGCTGCCCACCGAGCTGCCGGGCCACGAGCCGCAGTTCCGCTGGCTGGTCCGGGGCGCGCAGGCCCCGACCGACGACGAGATCCAGGCGAATCCCCGGGCCGCGTCCGCGCGGTTGCGGGCCGCCGAACGCATCAGGGAGGCGACCCCATGACGGCGACGACGACCAAGGCGACGACCAAGGCGACGACGACCAAGTCGGCGACGAAGGAGCGGGGCCGTCGGGCGGGCCGGGCCGGGTCGGAGCAGGCGACCGAGGCGCTCGGCTCGGAGACCCGCCGGTGGTCGTCGGCGACCACCGCGTCGTCGCGTCGCGCCTACGAGCGCCGCATCCGGCGCCGCCAGAAGATGTCCGACGACCGGCTGATCCGGCCCGGTCGGGTGGTGCCGTCGGTGTCGTTCAACCGGGCGCCGTTCGTCGTCGCCCTGATCGCGATGCTCGGTCTCGGGGTGACCGCGGTGCTCTGGCTGAACACGATGACCGACGAGGCCGGCATGCGCACGACCGCGGCCAAGGGCAAGACGACCGATCTGCAGATGACGATCGAGCAGCTGCGGCACGACGTCGCCATGCTGGACGCCACCCCGCGGATCGCCGATCAGGCCAAGGCCCTCGGCATGGTGCAGGCCGGTGACTCGGCAATGCTGATCGTCGACGGCTCGGGTGCCGGCACCGTGGTCGGTGAGCCGTCCGCGGTGGCCGCCCCCGCCCCGGCCCCGGCTCCGGCCAGCACCGCCCCGACCAGCAC
>JBDHZW010000240.1:0-8119 GCA_039812105.1 Nakamurella sp. | reverse complement strand
TCAGCGCGGTGTGCGGTCGGCCGGTGGCGCCGGCGACGGCGACCGGCACCGGCCGGTAGCCGGCGGCGATCGCGGCGTCGACGCTGCCGTCGCCCCCGTCGGCCAGCGGCAGTTCCACGACGGGCAGTCCGCGGGCCCGCAGGCCGCGGCCCAGGTGGGAGGCCACCTGAGCCGCGGTCAGGCTCCCCTTGAACTTGTCGGGGGCGAGGAGAATCGTCACCGGGCGAGATCCGTTCTGCAGGAGGGACGGTCGCTCAATGTACGTCGACCGGTTCGGTCCGGGTCGAGCGGTCAGCCGCGGCGGGTCGCGGCGCGGCGGGATGGTCGTCCTCGTCGAGCATGTCGTTGTCGTCGAACGGGAACTCCCCGCTCAGTACCCGTCGGGTCCGGGCCCGGTCGATCTCGCCCACCCAGCTGGAGATGACCAGGGTGGCCACGGCGTTGCCCGAGAAGTTCGTCAGCGCACGGGCTTCGGACATGAAGCGGTCGATCGCCACGATCAGGCCGACACCGGGAACGAGGTCGGGCCGGTGGGACTGCAGGCCGGCGCCCAGGGTGGCCAGCCCGGCGCCGGTGACGGCCGCCGCGCCCTTCGACGCGATGATCATGAACAGCAGCAGCGAGATCTGCTCCGGCCAGGTCAGCGGGGTGCCCATGGCGTTGGCGACGAACAGCGAGGCCATGGTCAGGTAGATGGCGGTGCCGTCGAGGTTGAACGAGTAGCCGGTCGGCACCACGATGCCCACCACCGGCTTGGAGACGCCCAGGTGTTCCATCTTGGCGATCAGCCTCGGCAGGGCCGGTTCCGACGACGACGTGGCGACGATCAGCAGGTACTCCTGCCGCAGGTAGTAGAGGATCTTGAAGATCGACAGTCCGGTGGCGGTCTTGAGCAGCGTGCCGAGAATGACCACGACGAACACCACACAGGTGAGATAGAAGACTCCGACGAACATTCCGAGGGAGGCGATCGCCGACCAGCCGGTGGCGCCGACGACGGCGGCGATCGCTCCGAAGGCACCGATCGGGGCGACCCACATGATGCCCGACAGGATCTTGAAGACCAGCTGCTGCAGCACTCCGACGCATCGCAGCACCGGTTCGCCCCGGCTGCCCATGGCCTGGACGGCAAACCCGACGATCAGTGCCACGAACAGCACCTGCATCACCGAACCGCCGGTGAGGGCGGACATCAGGGACGTCGGGATCACGTCGAGCAGGACGTTGCCGGAGCTGTCCGGCGGCGCCGGCACCTGGTAGGTGGCACCGATGGCCGCCGCGTGCAGGCCTTCCCCGGGGTGGATCAGGTTGCCCACCAGCAGCCCCAGTCCCAGGGCGAAGGTGGACATGCCGATGAAGTACAGCAGGGCCAGTGCCCCGACCTTGCCGACCTTGGACGCCTTGCGGACCGACCCGATGCCGATGACGATGGTGCAGAAGATGATCGGCGCGATCATCATCTTGACCAGGCCGATGAAGGCGGTGCCGAGAACGGCCAGCCCGGCGGCCGGCTTGCCGACGATCAGGCCGACCGCGGCGCCGGCCACCACGGCCACGATGACGGCGACGTAGAGCCAGTGCGTGCTGACTTTCCTTCGCCTGGCTGTGGATCGATTCGCTGGGCGGTCGGGTGTGGACGGTGGGGTACGCGTCATCGGTTCTTCCTTCGTTGGCGGTTCGACGAGCGGGTGATTGAAGATGCGCCGGTCGGCTATCCGGCGAAGAACGGGACGATCTCGGCGAGCAGTTCGTCCGGCGCCTCCTCGGCGACGTAATGGCCGCAGGGGAGGGGGCCGCCGCGGACGTCGCGAGCGACCCTGCGCCATTCGTCCAGCGGGCGGAAGCACTGATGGACGGTGCCGTCGCGTCCCCAGAGGGCCAGCACCGGCATGTCGAGGGTGCGGCCGGCGGCCCGGTCGAGCCGGTCGTGGTCCAGGTCGATCCCGATCGAGGCGCGGTAGTCCTCGCAGATGCCGTGGGCGGTGCCCGGCAACCCGAGGCAGCGACGGTATTCGGCCAGGGCGACCGGGTCGAACGGGGCGAGTCCGGCGCTGCGGCGTCCCATCACGTCGGTGCCGTAGGCGGCCGGGTCCGCCTGGATCAGCCGTTCGGGCAGCGGCGCCGGTTGGACGAGAAAGAACCAGTGCCAGTACGCGCGGGCAAAGGCCGCGTCGGCCTGCTCGTACATGGCCAACGTCGGGGCGATGTCGAGCAACGCCATCCGTCGGACGAGCTGCGGGTGGTCGGCGGCCAGCCGGTGCGCGACCCGGGCGCCGCGGTCGTGGGCGAGAACGTCGAATCGCCCGAAGCCCAGCGATGCCATCAGGACGATCATGTCCTGCGCCATCGCCCGCTTGGCATAGTTGGCGTGGTCCGGTGCGCCGGCCGGCTTGCCCGAGTCGCCGTAGCCGCGGAGGTCGGCCAGCACCAGGGTGTGCTGCTGCGCGAGCGCCGGGGCGACCCGGTGCCAGATCAAACGCGTCTGCGGGTGGCCGTGCAGGAGCAGCATCGGCGGACCGGATCCGCCGATCGAGTAGGCGATGTCGACATCGGCGGCGGTGGACCGCCGGTCGTGCGTGAAACCCGGCAGCAGGCGCCGGTAGCCCTCGCCGGTCACCGGTCCGCCCCGGCCAATGCTCGCCGGGCCGGCCGGTCGGCACCGGTGAGCCGGTCGGCGATCGCGTCGCCGAGTGCGGTGGTGCTGCCCGTGCCGCCCATGTCGGGGGTCAGGATGTCGCCGCCCCGCTCCAGCACGGCCTCGATGGCGCCGAGCACGGCGGCGGCTGCGGCCGGTTCGCCCAGGTGGTCCAGCATCATCGAGGCGCACCAGATCTGGCCGATCGGGTTGGCGATGCCCTGGCCGGCGATGTCCGGGGCGGACCCGTGGACCGGCTCGAACAGGCTCGGGAAGTCCCGTTCGGGGTTGATGTTTCCGCTCGGGGCGATGCCGATGGTGCCGGTGCAGGCCGGTCCCAGGTCGGACAGAATGTCGCCGAACAGGTTGCTCGCGACGACGACGTCGAACCAGTCGGGGTGCAGCACGAAGTTCGCCGTGAGGATGTCGATGTGGTACTTGTCCACCTCGATATCCGGGTAGCCGGCGGCCATTTCCTGGACCCGCTCGTCCCAGTAGGGCATGGTGACCGAGATGCCGTTGCTCTTGGTGGCCGAGGTCAGGTGCTTGGCCGGCCGCCGCCGGGCCAGCTCGAACGCGTACCGCAGGATCCGGTCGACACCGACCCGCGTCATCACGGTTTCCTGCATGACGGTTTCCCGGTTGGTGCCGGCGAAGATCTTCCCGCCGATCGAGGAGTACTCGCCCTCGGTGTTCTCCCGCACGACGTAGAAGTCGACGTCGCCGGGCTTCCGGCCGGCCAGCGGGCCGGGTACTCCGGGCAGCAGCCGCACCGGGCGCAACGACACGTACTGGTCGAAGCGGCGGCGGAACTGCAGCAGGCTGCCCCACAGGGAGACGTGGTCGGGCACCAGTTCGGGCCAGCCGACCGCGCCGAAGAAGATCGCGTCGAAGTCCCTGAGCTGCTCGAACCAGTCCGCCGGCAGCATGGTGCCGTGCCGGACATAGTAGTCGCAGCTGGCGAAGTCGAACTCGACCAGGTCCAGCCCGAAGCCGTGGGCGTCGGCGGCGGCCCGGAGCACCTTGACCCCCTCGGGCACGACCTCCAGGCCGATCCCGTCGCCGGGGATGACCGCGATCCGGTAGGTGTTCGTCATTGCTCAACAAGCTCCTTATGTCCGATGGGCCGGGCGAGGACTGTGAGTAGTACGTTAGGGAGAAAGAACCCCGGGAAAAACAGGCTTCCGAGCACGACGGCGTTGCTTGTCGCGAAAGAAGTAAGTGATGGATCTGCCGGACCTGGACGACCTGACGTTCTTCCACGGTCTTTCCCAGTCGCCGACGCTGACCGCGGCCGCCCGGCAGTGGGGCGTGTCGACGTCCGCGGTGAGCAAGCGCCTGAGTCGCCTGGAGGATCGCCTGGGGGCGCGGCTGGTCAATCGCAGCACCCGCCGCCTGCACCTGACTGACGAAGGCGAGCGGTACGCCGCCGGCATCGACCGGCTGCTGCCCCAGCTCACCGACCTCGAGGAATCGATCAGTGCCCATCAGGGGGATCTTCGCGGCCGGATCGTCGTGTCGTCCACGATCGGTCTCGGCCGGGCGCACATCGCGCCGCTGCTGGCCGACTTCAGCCGCCGCCACGCCGGGGTTCAGCTGGAGCTGAACCTGACCGACCTGCCGTTGAACATCGCCGACACGCCGTTCGACGTGGCCATCCGGGTCGGCCGGCTGCGTGACTCGCGCCTCGGCGCACGACTGCTCCTGCACAACCGGCGCGTCGTCTGCGCCTCGCCGGGCTACCTCGCCGAGCACGGTCCGCCCGGCGACCTGGCGGACCTGGCCCGGCACCGCTGCATCGTCATCAAGGAGAACGAGAACGACTATGCCCTCTGGCGATTCGGTACCGACCAGGATCCGGTCACCGCTCGCGTCGTCGGCGCCCTGGCCTGCAACGACGGCGACATCGCGACCAGCTGGGCGATCGACGGGCTGGGTCTGATCATGCGGTCCACCTGGCAGGTCGACCCCCTGATCCGAGCGGGCCGGCTCGTCCGGGTGCTGGCGGATGTCCCGATCCCGGACGCCAACGTGTTCGCCGTCTTTCCCGCGCACGTGCACGAGACCCAGCGTGTCCGAGCCCTTCTGGACCACCTGCGGACCGGGTTGACCGAACGCCTGCCCGATCCGGCGGGCAAGCCGATTGACTAATGAGAAGCATTCTCGTTAGATTGGGCTAGCCCGGCGGCTACGCACGCCGGCCCGAACCGACCCGAAGGACCGAAGCATGATTCCCGTGGTGATCCTGGCGACCGTCGATCCCGTGCTGCGCGAGACGGCGCTGCTGTCCCTGCTCACCGACCTGCCCGGCACCGGTGTGCTGCGGCAGGACCTCGACCCGGGAACCGGGATGCTGCGCCGGGTGGTGAGCGACGAGCACGGCGTCGCGGAGGACGAGACCCGGCCGTTGGAGCACACCTGCCTGGGCTGCGCGATCCGCGAGGACTCGCTGCCCGCGCTGGAATCGATGGCGGCCTCGGGTCGGTGGCGGCGGATCGTCTGGGCACTGCCGGTGTCCGCGCAGACCCTGCCGGCGGCCCGGCCGTTGTGCGCGCCGGGCGCGGTCCCCGGGGTGGAGCTGGCCACCGTCGCCTGCGTCGTCGACGCCGATCGGATCGAGACCGACCTGATGGACGACGATCTGCTGGCCGACCGGCACCTGGCCCTGGCCCTGGAGGATCGCCGGTCGGTGGGTGAGGCGGTGGCCGCGCAGCTCGGGCACGCCGACCTGATCCTGACCACGGGATCGGACCCGGTCGGCCTGACCCTGGCCGACCACCTGCGTGGCCGGCGCACCATGCGCTCGGCCCTGTTCCACATCCGGGCCGAGCAGGTGTTCGTGCCGCATCACTCGCCGCGGCACGCCGAGGCCAGGGTCGACCCCTGCCGCATCCAGGCGCCGGACGCCCCGGATGCGCACGGTGTGTGGAGCCTGGACCTGCTCAGCCCGCGCCCCGTCCATCCCGGGCGGTTCCTGGCCGGGTTGGACGGCCTGGCCGGCGGCCGGGTCCGGTCGCGGGGACGGTTCCACCTGACCACCCGCCCCGGCCGGGTCGGGGTGTGGGACGCGGCCGGCCGGCAGCTGTCCATCGGCGACGGCGGCCCGTGGCGGATCGGCACGCCGTCCACCCGGCTGGTGTTCACCGGGGTGGACGACGACCGGGCCGGCGTCGCCCGCGGCTTCGCCGCGATGCTGATGACCGACGCGGAGCTGGCCCGGACCCGCCCGGTCGCCGACGGCCTGGACGACTGGCTGGGCGGTCGCTGACGTCGCGGCTTCAGCGGCGGGGCAGCTGGCGGCGGGTGAGCCGGGCGCTGTTGCCGACCACCGCCACCGACGACACGTTGTGCAGCACCGCGGCCAACACCGGCGACAGGGCGCCGCCGGCGCCGGCGGCCAGCCCGGCCGCGTTGACCGCGATGGACATCCCGTAGTTCTGCCGGATCAGCCCGATCGTCCGGCGGGCGAGCGACCGGAGTTCCAGCAGCCGGCGCAGGTCGTCGCCGGCGAGGGCCACGTCCGCGGTCTCCACCGCCACGTCGGTACCGGAGATGCCCATCGCGATGCCGATGTCGGCCAGCGCCAGGGCGGGGGCGTCGTTGGTGCCGTCGCCGACCATGGCCACCAGATGGCCGTCGGCGCGCAACGCGGCGACGGCGTCCTGCTTGTCCTCGGGCAGCACCTCGGCCCGCCATTCGTCGATGCCCAGTTCGTGCGCCACCACGGCCGCCGTGACCGGGTGGTCCCCGGTCAGCATGACGATCCGGCGGACCCCGTCGGCCCGCAGCGCGTCGACGACGTCCTTTGCCTCCGGCCGGATCTCGTCGCGCAGGCTGACCAGCCCGACCAGCCGGCCGTCCATCGCGAGCAGCAGGGGGGTCTCGGCCGACGCGCGGAGCCGGTCCACCCATTGCCGGGCCTTGGCCGTGATCCGCACCTTCTCGGCCCGCAGGAACTCCAGCCGGCCCAGCAGCAGGGTCCGTCCGTCGGCCCGGGTGCGCATGCCCAGGCCGAGCAGCACCTCGCACTGCTCGTGCGGCGGTATCTCGATCCGCCGCTCCTCGGTGGAGCGGATCACCGCCTGTGCCAACGGGTGTCGCGAGTGGATCTCCGAGCTGGCGGCGTAGGCCAGCACCTGTTCGGGCTCCCAGCCACGGGCCAGGGCGACGACGTTGGTCACCACCGGGCGGCCGGTGGTCAGCGTGCCGGTCTTGTCGAAGACGATCGCGTCGACTCGGCCGGCCGCCTCCAGGTGCGATCCGCCCTTGATCAGAATGCCGCGCCGGGCGCCGTTGCCGATGGCCGCGCTGATCGCGGTCGGCGTGGACAGGCCCACCGCGCACGGGCAGGCGACCAGCAGCATGGTCATCGCCCGCCGGACGTCGCGGGTGGCGATCAGGGTGGCGGCGGCCAGCCCGAAGGACAGCGGGACGAAGCGGCGGGAGAAGCTCTCGCCGACCGTCTGGATGGGTGCCCGGTCCTGCTGCGCCTGCTCCACCCGCTGGATGATGCGACCGACCGCGGTGTCCGAACCGACCGCATCGGCCCGCACCACGATCCGGCCGCGCAGCAGCACGCTGCCCGCGTGCACGCGCCCGCCCGGCCGGGCGGTGCTCGGCAGGTTCTCGCCGGTGAGCGCCGACTGGTCGAGAATTCCTTCGCCGTCGACGATCTCACCGTCCACGGGAACGGCGACGTGCTCGTGCACGACGACCTCGTCACCGATCCGCAGGGCCGACAGCTCGACCTGCTGCTCCACCCCGTCGCCCAGGTGCACCCACGCGGTGTCGGCGGTTCCGGAGATCAGTTCGGCGATGGCCCGGCGGGTCCGGCGCAGGGTCAGGTCCTGCAGGTACTCCCCGATGTTCAGCAACCACAGGACGGTCAGCGCGACGACGTTCTCGCGCAGCACCAGCGACGCGATGGTGGCCGCCGACACCAGCGCATCGGTGCCGGCGGTGCGTCGCCCGCGCAGCGAGGCCACCGCGCCGCGGAGGAACGGGTAGCCGGTGAAGACGGTGACGCCGGTGGCGAGCAGCCGACCGCCGGGACCGAGCACCGGTGGGCGGCGCAACAGGTACCGGCGGCCGCCGAGCAGGGCCAGGGCGACGCCACCGACGACCATCCGCACGATGTCGCCGGACGTGACGTCGGCCGACCGGGGCGACCGGGCGGCGGGCGCGGACCAGTCGGTGGCCAGGGCGCCGTCGATCGCGGCCAGCGCGGCCACCCGGTCCAGATGCTCCGCCCGGTACCAGATCAGCACCGCCCCCGTCCGCGGGAAGGCGTGCACGGCCAGCACGCCGCCCAGCCCGTCCACGGCATCCTCGACGGCCACCGCCCGGGCGGCCGATCCCCGCAGGTCCGGCACCCGCAGTCGCCAGCGACCGGCGGCGTCGGCGACCGTCCGGAACCGGTCGGCCAGTTCCGCCGCTCGGCTGTCGGGCCGGGTCGGGGCGGGCGGCGCGGGTCGACGCCCGGGC
>JBDHZW010000239.1:0-8275 GCA_039812105.1 Nakamurella sp. | reverse complement strand
GCGTCGAGCGACTTCGGCGAGATCCTGTTCGACGGGCACCGGCAGGCGATCTACCTGTTCGACAAGGAAACGTCGAGCACGCCCGACTGCTACGGCGACTGCGCCGCGGCCTGGCCGCCCGTGCTGACCTCCGGTACGCCGGTGGCGGGCGGCGGGATCGACGCCGCCCTGCTCGGCACCACGACCAGGACCGACGGAACCACCCAGGTCACCTACGCGAATCACCCGCTGTACTACTACGCCCACGAGGGCCCGGCCGAGGTCACCTGTCACAACGTGAGCGAGTTCGGCGGGGTGTGGCTCGTCGTCACGCCGTCCGGCGATGCGGCCCCGGCCTGACGTGGCCCGGCGGCCCCGACCGGGGACCTTAGACCCTGGCCGCGCCGGCCCCGGGCGGCGATCCTGAGGTCGGGACAACGGCGTCCCAACCAGGCAAGGAGTCGGCCATGATCACCAACGAACGGCGCATCAGCCAGGAGGCGGCTCGATCGGTCGCGGGCCGCGGCGACGGGGTCAGCCGGCACGAGCGGGCGCTGCAGCGCTACCTGTCCGCCGAGGCCTTCGAGACCCACACGGAGTCCGCCCCGGAGGGCTGGGAGGGCCGGCCGCAGCATCCGGTCCCGCCGCGCACCAACACCCCGCCTTCATAGACTCGTCTCATGGCGAAGAAGAAGTGGTCCGATCTGAGCACCCAGGCCAAGGTCGGGGTGGTGACGCTGGCGGCCGTCGAGGCCGTGGTGACCACGATCGCCGCTCGCGACCTGCATGGCCGGACCGACGCCCAGGTGAACGGTCCCCGCTGGCTCTGGCGGCTCGCGTTCTTCGTGCAGCCGTTCGGCCCGCTGGGCTACCTGCTCCTCGGCCGCAAGCGCTGACGGCACCCACGTCGCGGCCGGCCCCTTCCCGCGCGGATCAACTTCCCCGGCGCGGATGAAATCGGCAACTCGCGGCACACCTGTCACATTCGCTGCGGTTTCGTCCGCGCGGACGTAGTTGATCCGCGCGGTCAGGGGGAGTCCGGGTCGGAGGCGGCGGCGCGGCGGGCGCGGGCCCGGCGCTTGCCCTCGTGCATCGCGGCCACCCGGGCCACCGGGATCGCCCGGCCCTCCTCGACGAGTTCGGCCGGCAGCGCCTGCGGCGCCGGCATCAGCTCCCGCCACGGATCGGCCGAACCGAGCACGCCCGCCGCGTTCCGGATCGTGAAGTCCGACGGATGCGCCCGGTCCAGGTCGGACCAGGTCAGCGGGAACGACACCGGCACACCCGGGCGCAGTCGCGGGCTGTAGGCGGCGACCACCGTCGCGCCGCCGGACCGGGTGGCGTCGATGAACACCTTGCCCTCCCGGTCCTGCACGATGTACGCGGTCGTCGCCACGTCCGGGTCCAGCCGGGCCGCCCGGGCGGCCACCGCACGGGTCGCCGCCGCCGCGTCCTCCACCTGCACCCCGGGTTTGAGCGGCACGAAGATGTGCACGCCCTTGGACCCGCTGGTCTTCACCGCGCCGGCCAGGCCGAGCTCGTCCAGCGCGGCCTTGACCAGCTGGGCGGTGGCCACCACCACCTCGAACCCGGTGCCCGCCGGCGGATCCAGGTCCAGCACCAGGTAGCTGGGGTGGGTGCTGCCGTCCGGGATCAGCGTGACGTGGTACTCGACCGCCCGCTGGTTGGCGAACCACAGCAGGGTCCGGCGGTCGTCGCACAGGGCGTACCGGATGTCCCGATGCGACGCGTACGCCCAGACGTTCGTCGTCCGCACCCAGTCCGGGGTGTACTTGGGCAGGTTCTTCTGCATGAACGGCGGCTGCCCGGGCCGCACCCGCACCACCGACAGCGGCCGCCCGGCCAGCACCGGCACGATCCGGTCGGCGACCGCGGCCAGGTAGTCGACCAGCTCCCGCTTGGTCTCGTCGCCGTCGGCCAGCGGCACGTCCAGGTTGGTCAGCTCGACGCCGTCGCGCGTCTCGGCCGGCTGCTTCGGCCGGCGGGCGGCTCCGGGTGACATGGGCCGACGGTAGTCCAGGTCCCACTATCGTGTCCGGGATGCGCAAGGCCCCGCTGCCGGTCCGGGACGGGCTGAACCCGAGCCGGATCCGGCTGCCCGACGAGGGCCCGCCGACGGTCCTGGGGTACCTGCTGGACCGGTTCGCCGGGGACGCCGACCGGGTGCGGGAGAAAGTCGGGGCCGGCGAGGTGGTCGACGGCGACGGCGAACCGATCGGCCCGGCCACCCCGTTCGCGCCGAAGACCTGGGTGTTCATGTACCGGGACCCGGCGCCGGAACCGCGGGTGCCGTTCGAGATCGAGATCCTGCACCGCGACGACGACCTGCTGGTGGTGGACAAGCCGCACTTCCTGGCCACCATGCCGCGCGGGCTGCACGTCATCGAGTCGGCGCTGGTCCGGCTGCGCCGCGAGCTGGACCTGCCCGACCTCAGCCCGATCCACCGGCTGGACCGGCTCACCGCCGGGGTGCTGATCTTCAGCCTGCGCCCGGCCAACCGCGGCGCGTACCAGACCATGTTCGCCAAGCGGCGCGTCACCAAGTACTACGAGGCCGTCGCCCCGCACCGGCCGGCGGTGACGATGCCGACGACCGTCGAGTCGCGGATCGTCAAGTACCGGGGAACGCCGACCGCGCAACAGGTTCCGGGTGAGCCGAACGCCCGCACCCGGATCGAACTTCTCGCCGTGGACGGCGAGAGGGCGCTGTACGGGCTGCATCCGGAAACCGGGAAGGTGCACCAGCTTCGCCTGCACATGAACTCGCTGGGCCTGCCGATCGTCGGCGACAACTTCTACCCGGTCCTGCTGGACACCGACCGGCAGGACTACTCCGACCCGTTGCAGTTGCTGGCCAAGAGCATCGAGTTCGACGACCCGATCATCGGCACGCACCGCCGATTCGAGAGCCGTCGCCGGCTCGACGGCTGGGCGCCCGCGGGCTGACTCGGCTCAGCGCCCGGCGGCGCCCCGCTGCCTGGCGATCTCGTACAGCGCGATCGACGCCGCCACGGTCGCGTTGAAGGAGCTGGCCGACCCGGTCATCGGGATGCGGACCGTCTCGTCGCAGGCCTGCGCCCAGAACGCGCTCATGCCGGTCGTCTCGTTGCCGACGACGAGGGCGGTCGGCCCGCCGAAGTCGTGGTCCCACAGCACCGTGGCCGCGTCCTCGCCGGTGCCGACGACGGTCAGCCCCCGGGCCCGCAGCCAGTCCAGAACGGCGGTCGGCGAGTCGGCCCGGACGGCCGGGACCGCGAAGAGCGAGCCACGGCTGGCGCGCACCGCCTTGGCGTCGTAGAGGTCGGCGGCGTGCCCGGTGACGATCACCCCGGCCACCCCGAGCGCGTCGGCCGACCGCACCAGCGACCCGACGTTGCCCGGGCTGATCGGCCGGTCCAGCACGACGACCACCCCGCGACGGCCCACCGTGATGCGGTCCAGATCGTCCGGCGGGATGCCGACGACGGCGATGAGTTCCGGTACGTCGTCGTCCTTCTCGCTCAGCTCCCGCAGCAGGTCCGGGGCCAGCGCGATCACCTCGGCGGCGACGTCGCCGGCCAGCAGCCCGCGCGCCCAGCCCGACGTGGCGGCACCGCCGTGCAGCAGGGCCCGGATGTCCCAGCCCTGCGTGACGGCTGCGGTGATGGGACGGACGCCGTGGACGAGGAACTGGCCGAGTCGCCGGCGCTTCTGCCGGTTGGTCAGCAACGCCTCGTAATGCTGGAACCTGGCGTTGCGGCCGGTGATCCGGATGGTCGCCGGCCCCGAGCGCGGCCGGGCACGCCGGGCCGGGTCGCCTCTCGCCTCGCCGCTGCCCGCCACGCCTGCCCTCGGTCCCGAATGTCAGGCGGCGAGCATACCGGTGGGAACGGTCGGCCGGGGTCGCCGGACCCGCGGCCGGTAGTGTCCCGACCTGTGAAATCGCTGGTCCAGGACTACATCGACGGCGTCTACCACGACCTGACCGGGGAGCGGGCCGGGTCGGTCGCCGACTACATCCCCGAGCTCGCGGTGGTCGACCCCGACTCGTTCGCGGTCTGCCTGGCCACCAGCGACGGCTATGTCTACGAGGCCGGCGACAGTCGCAAACGCTTTGCCATCCAGTCGATCTCCAAGCCGTTCACGTACGCGCTGGCGCTGGCCGACCGGGGCTTGGACGTCGTCGCCAAGAAGGTGGACGTGGAGCCGTCGGGGGAGCCGTTCAACGAGATCAGTCTCGATCCGGTGACCGAACGCCCGCGCAACCCGATGATCAACGCCGGTGCCATCACCAGCGCCTCGCTGGTCGAGGGGGACACGGTCGACGAGCGGTTCGAGCGGATCCGGGCGTTCTATTCCCGGTTCGCCGGCCGGGAGCTGACCCTCGACGAGGACATGTTCGAATCGGAGGACCGGACGGGCAACCGCAACCGGGCCATCGGTTACCTGCTGCGCGAGTACGGGATCCTGGAGGAGGATCCGACCACCACCCTCGGCGTCTACTTCCGGCAGTGCTCGATCCAGGTCGACTGCCGCGACCTGAGCCTGATGGCGGCCACCCTGGCCGACAGCGGAACCCACCCGCTCACCGGCGACCGGGTCCTGGACTCCGCCCTGAACGAACGGGTGCTGTCGGTGATGACCACCTGCGGCATGTACAACGCGGCCGGCGACTGGGTGACCGAGGTCGGCCTGCCGGCCAAGAGCGGCGTCGGCGGCGGCATCCTGGCCGTGCTGCCCGGCCAGTTGGGCCTGGCCGTGTTCTCGCCCCGGCTGGACGCGCACGGCAACAGCGTCCGCGGGGTGGCCGCCTGCCGGCGGCTGTCCAAGGACCTGGAACTGCACTTCCTGCACGTCAGCCGGGCCGCCCGATCGGCGGTGCGGGCCGCCTACGACGTCGTCGACCGGCCGTCCCGGCGGCGGCGCAGCCCGGCCGACCACGACCTGCTGCTGCGGGTCGGCCAGCGCGCTCGCATCTACGAGCTGCACGGCGACCTGCTGTTCGCCGGTGCCGAGTCGGTGGTCCGCCGGCTCACCCGGGACGCGGACCGGCTGGACGTCGTCGTGCTGGACATCCGGGGCGTCGACGAGACCGCCGCGGTCACCCGCCGGATGATGCTCGACGCCCGGGAGGCCCTGCGGGCCGACGGCGTCGAGGCGGTGCTGGTCGACCCCACGCAGACCGTCGTCGACGTCGATCCGGACCCGGCCAAACGGGTGCGGCACTTCACCGACCTGAACGAGGCCGTCGGCTACGCCGAGGACCTGCTGATCGAACGGCACGCCGGTCCCGACCGGCAGGCCCAGGCGATCCCGATCCGCGACCACCCGCTGCTGCGCGGGCTGCCCGACGAGCGGCTGGCGCTGATCCTGCCCCGGCTCGAACGGCGCACCTACGCCGACGGCGACCAGGTGGTGCGCAGCGGCGACCCGGCGCACGGGCTGTTCCTGATCACCGCCGGCCCGGTCGAGGTCAGCGTGGAGCAGGCGGGCCGGAGGCATCACCTGTCGGTGTTCACCGCCGGCACCACGTTCGGCGTCGCCTACGCGGTGGCCGGGCGGGAGTACGACATCGACGCCACCGCCCGCGGCGACGTCGAGGCGATGGTGCTGCCCGCGGCCGACATCGCCGAGCTGTCCGCCGCCGCCCCCGACCTCATGCTCACCCTGATGAGCCGGCTGGTGACCGGCGCGTTCGAGCACCTGGACTGGGTCACCCGGGCGCTGGTCAATCCCGAGTGACGGTCACCCCCGAGTGACTCGGTCGGGCGCCGACGGTGGCCGACGCGCCCAGCAGCATCAGCGCCATCGTGCCGGCGAAGACGGTCAGCAGCGACGCCGTCCACGCGGTGGTCGAGTCGTGCAGCAGACCGAGCACGGTGGGCCCGAGCGCGGCGACGCAGTAGCCGCCGGTCTGCACGATCGACGACAGCTGGCGGTTCTCCCGCAGCGTCCGGGCCCGCCAGACGACCACGGTGAAGATCGTGACGAACCCGCCGCCCTGCGCGATGCCGCTGCTGGCGCTCCACAGCACCCACAGGTCCGGGGCGAACAGCAGGCCCAGCGGCAGCGCCGACCACAGGATGCCGTTGAACAGGAACGAGACCAGCGGTCCGCCCATCCGGTTGATGATCACCGGCGCGCCGAATGCCCCGACCAGCGCGGCGATCTGGAAGATCGACGACGCCGCGCTGGCCTCGCCGCGGGTCATCCCCAGTTCGTCGCCCAGCACCGACGGCAGCCACGCGGTCAGCCCGTAATAGGCGTAGGCCTGGCCGGCGAACGCCGCGGTGAGCAGCCAGGTGGACGGGCGGCGGAACACCGACGACCCCGGGACGGCCGGGTCGACCGGCTTGCTGCGCTGCGCGGCGGGCGCGGCGGGCGCGGCGGGACGGCGCCGGGCCCGGGTGGTCAACGGCACCCACACGACGGCGGCGACGACCGGGACGACGGCCGCCGCGGCCAGCGCGACCTGCCAGCCGAAGGCGACCGCGAGCGGGCCGCTGACCGCCAGCACCAGCATGGATCCGACGTTGAGCGCCGCGGTGTAGGCCCCGGTCATCAACGCCGCCCGTTGCCGGAAGTCGCGGCCGACGATCAGCGGGCCGAGCAGGTTGCCCACCGTGATGGCCAGGCCGATCAGCAGGGTGCCGACGAACGCGGCCGGCACCGCGCCGGCGGATCGAACCAGGATCCCGACGAAGATCACCAGCAGCGTCGCGAGCACGGAGATCTCGATGCCGAGCCGGCCGATCAACCCGGACGCCGCCGGCGACGCCAGCCCGAAGCACAGCACCGGCAGGCTGGTCAGCAGCCCGACGGTGCCGGCCGTCATGCCCAGGTCGGTCTGCAGGTCGACGGCCACGGCCGAGATGGCGACCAGCGGTCCGCGCAGGTTCAGCGCCAGCAGCAACAGCCCGGCCAGCGCCCCGGCCCTGGACGGCGGTGCGGGGTGCGGCTGGGACACGTGTGATCCTCCGAAGTCGGTGGGCTGGGCGCCGGGTGCGGCTGGCACAGTGCCCAACCATCTTCCCCGTTCGGCCCGTTGCGGCGGCAAACGCTTCCGGTGATGTCGCCCCGACCGTTCCGCGTGTCAGACTTGCGGCATCGTGAGGCGGCTTCGGGGAAGGAGGAGCGGCGTGGTTGAACGAATGAGCGTGGCTCCTCAGATGCTCCGCTGGGCCCGAGAGCGTTCGGGCCGGCCGCATGACTACCTGGCGGAGAAATTCCCCAACCTGGACGCCTGGGAGGCGGGCGACGTCAAGCCAACGATGCGGCAACTCGAGGACTTCGCCAAGTCGACGTATGCCCCGATCGGCTTCATGTTCCTGACCGAGCCGCCCGACGAGAGATTGCCCGTTCCGGACTTCCGCACCGTGAGGGACGTGGGTTTGCAACGGCCGTCGCCTGACCTGCTGGAGACGATCTACGCCTGCGAGCTTCGGCAGAACTGGTATCGAGAGTTCGCCGAAGCCAACGGACTGTCGTCGGTCGACATTGTTGGCAGTTGCCGACTCACGGACGATCCGGTCGAAGCAGCAGCGCGGCTGCGGGACGCCCTTGGTTTCGGGCTTGCTCGGCGGGTGGAGTTCCGCACCTGGACCGAAGCACTGAGCGGGCTGATCGACCACGCCGAGGCTGTCGGTGTCTTGGTGATGGTCAGCGGAGTGGTGGGTAACAACACGCATCGGCCGCTCAATCCGAATGAGTTCCGAGGCTTCTCGCTTGTCGACGAGCTCGCGCCCGTGATCTTCATCAACGGCGCCGACACCAAGGCGGCTCAGATATTCTCGCTGGCACATGAGCTGGCGCACACTGCTCTCGGGGGGTCGGCGGTATCGAGGCCCGACATGGCGCGCCTGGACGAGGAGAGCGACCGGACGGAGCGCTGGTGCAACCAGGTCGCGGCGGAACTGCTGGTGCCACTGGAATCGATTCGGCTGCAATATGACCAGTCCCGCGACATCTCCGACGAGTTGAACCGTCTGGCCAGGTTCTACAAGGTCAGCACGTTGGTCGTGCTCAGGCGCCTGTTCGACGCAGGAATGATCAGCAGCGAGGCGTTCCGCGAAACCTACGGCGCCGAACTCGAGCGGTTGGCGGCGATCGCTGCCCATCGTGTGTCGGGTGGCAGCTTCTATAACACCCAGCCGGTGCGGGTGAGCAAACGATTCGCTCGAGCCCTCATCTCCGACACCAAGGAAGGCCGGACGCCCTACAGTGACGCATTCAGGCTGCTCGGCTCGAAGAAGCTGTCGGCGTTCGAGGAACTCGGAGAGCGGCTCGGGATCGCTTG
>JBDHZW010000238.1:0-8317 GCA_039812105.1 Nakamurella sp. | reverse complement strand
TGCGCACCATCACCGCCGACCTGCGAGGACTGGCCCCGGACCAGGTCACCGCCGGGCAGATCACCTACGACCTGCGTCGGCTCAAAACCCACGGGCTGATCGTCAGGATCGAACACACCCACCGCTACCGGGTCACCGACGTCGGCTTGCACACCGGCGCGTTCCTGTCCCGCGTCCACGACCGGCTGCTACCCACCGGTCTGGCCGACCTCGCCGACACCACGACGAACCGGCCGCTGCGTGCCGCGTCCATCGCCTACCAGAAGGCCATCGACAACCTCGCTGCCACAACCGGAATCGCCGTATGACGGCCCAACCCGACCCAACCGACCCAGAACTTGACTCAGAATTACGCCTCCGCCGACCCTAGCCATCTAGGCGGCCACCACCCGATGGGCGTGATCCCGCGCGACCGGGTCGACGAGCCCGCGCTGAACCGAACGGTCTGGCGACTCCAGCCGGACCCGATCCCCCCGCGGCCGTTTTGGTTTGCGTTGACCGGATTCATCGCGTTTGCCGCGGTCGTGATCGACTGGTTCGGGCGCGAGGTCTACCTGTGGTCCGACGACTACGTGTTCCTGTTCGATGCGCAGGGCAAGACGCTGACCCTGGACCAGCTTAAGGTTCCCCCTGTTCGGCCACTTCTCGCCGGTCTCGCAGTTCACCGACGTGCTGGTGGCGGCGAACCTGCCGGACCACCCGTGGCTGATCCGGACCGTCCTGCTGCTGCTGCTGACGACCGGCGTGGTCGCATCGGTCGGGTTCCTGATGGTCGGCCTGTTCGGTCGGACCTGGCTGACCTTGATCGGCACCGCCGTCGCCGGACCTTCCCTCGGCCTACTGCCGCTGGTCAACTGGTAGACCGCCGGGGTCAACACCATGCCCGCGATGATCGGCGTCGCGGTCCGCCTTGGGTGCCACGGCGCGGCCGGACACTGTGGTGGGCGGTTCCCACCGTGCTCGGCTACCTGTTGGCCGTGATGTCGTGGGAGCTGGGCATCACGGCCGTCGGCTATGTCTTCGTCTGGACTGTGCTTTTCCGCAAACGGGTCTCCACCGAATCCTGGCGGGGCCTGCTTCGTCGCACCTGGCCGGTCTGGGTGATGCTCGTCGTCATCGCTGCCTGGAGCATCTACAACTACAAGTCGAACTACTACAACCCGACGCCGGCGCCATCGCCGCAGTTGGCCCTGCAGGCGCTGGGCATTTCGCTGTTCGCCCTCCAGTTACCGATGAGCATCGGCCTCTACGACCCGAGCCCGGCGGGGTTCGAGATGCTGGGCATCGCGCTCGCCGGCCTGCTGTTTGTCGCGCTGATCGTCGTGACCGTGCTGCGCAGCCGGCGGGCGTGGCGTGGTTGGGCGTTCGCAGTGCTGGGCTGGGGAGTGCCGGTCGGCTCGGTGGTGATGTCCCGTGTCGGCTACATCGGGGTGCCGGCGATCGAGCAGCCGATGTACTACTACCTGCCGACGCTGCTTTTTCTCGTAGGTGTGCTCGAGGCATGGTCGGCACCATGGCGTCCCGAGCGGGACGGGGACGGAGTCGACGTCGTCGCAGCCGATGCGGCCAGCCCGAAGCCGCCTCGTCGTGCGACGCGGGTGGTCGGCGCGGTCGCAGTCGCGGCATTCATCCTGGCCTGGGTGTCCAGCGCCTGGCCGACGATCTCCAGCACCAATTACGGCATGATCGGCCCGTCCGACTCACCGGTCCGCTCGTATGTGACGAATCTGGTGGCCTCCGCCCAGGCGCTGCAGGCGTCCGGAGAACAATTCAGCGTCATCAACGGGGTCTCGCCGGCCGGCCTGATGAACTTCCAGGGCCACAATCGACTCAGCCAGGTCACCAGCGTCCACGACCCGACGATCCGGTTCGACGCCCCCGAGGGTCCCTGGTACGCCCCGGACCCGGCTGGAGTGCTGGTGCCGGCGACGATCTCATGGTCGGCCGAATCCTCGCCCGTTCCCCCGTTCGCGGACCTGAGCACGGCTGGCATCACCGCCACCAACGCCGCCGGCGGGTTCTGCTTCACCGTGGATACACCAACCGCATTTGTCAGGTGGAGTCTGACGGCCCCCGCCACCGGCGGTCCGCTCGTCGTCCGGACCATGGCGACCGTCGACGCCGCGACGCCGGTCCGGGTCTCGACGGTGACCAACCCCACCGACGAACCCGTCGTCACCAACGTCAACCCGCGCGTCTGGACGACGGACGAAGCGGGCCGGCTGGACACCACGCCCGAACCGCAGATCAGCGCCGTCGTCATCGACTCCATGACGGTCGGCACAACGATGTGCGTCGATTCGATCGAGGTCGGGACGGTCAGCGTGGGCTGAGGCTTCGGCCAGGCAGGTTGGGCACCTCGGCCGGGTCAGGAGGAGCCGACGGTCGACGGGTTTGGGGACCCTCAGCCATCGGTGGAGAACCGCACCCCGGCCTCTGGGAGCTGCACGCCCGGCCACACCCGGACGCCGTTGAGCAACTCGCAGCGTTCGCCGATCACCGCGCCGTCCCCGATGACCGCATCGGCCACGACCGCGCCGTCCCCGATTCGGGCGCCGCTGCCGATCACCGAGCGGGCAACCTGCGCACCGACGCCGATCGCCGCGCCATCGAAGACCACCGCGCCGTCGACCACCGCACCCGCCCCCACCGTGACTCCCCGTCCGACGGTCGACCCGCCGACGATCCGAGCGTCGGCGGCCACCGTCGACCCGTCCAGGATCAAGCCGGCGCCAACCGGCCCCGGGAGAGCGGCAGTCGGGGCGATGCCGATCACCAGGTCGGCCGACCCCTTGACGAAAGCCGCCGGCGTGCCCAGGTCCAGCCAGTACGACGTGTCAACATGCCCCCAGACCCGGGCGCCGGAGGACAGCAGGCCGGGGAAGGTCTCCCGCTCGACCGACACCACCCGGCCGGCCGGGATCGCCTCCAGCACACTGCGTTTGAACACATAGCAGCCCGCGTTGATCTGATCGGTCGGGGGGTTGTGGGTCTTCTCCAGGAACGCCTGCACCCGACCGTCGGCGTCGGTGGGCACCGACCCGAACGCGCGCGGATCGGGCACCTTCACCAGGTGCAGGGTGACGTCGGCGTCGTTGCCGGTGTGGGTGTCCAGCACCTCACTCAGGTCGACCCCGGACAGCACGTCGCCGTTGAACACCATGACGGTCGGCGCTCGCAGCGCCGGCGCGACGTTGCGGATGCCCCCGCCGGTGCCCAGCGGCTCGTCCTCGACCAGGTAGTCGATGTCCAGGCCGAAGTCGGACCCGTCACCGAAGTACTCGGTGAAGGTCTCGGCCTTGTAGGAAGTACCGAGCACGACGTGCTCGATGCCGGCTGCGCGGATTCGGGAGAGCATATGCTCCAGGAACGGCACCCCGGCGGTCGGGAGCATCGGCTTGGGCGCCGACAGGGTCAACGGTCGCAGCCGGGTCCCCTTGCCCCCGACCAGCACCACCGCGTCGACGTCCGTCCGTGCCATCTGCTGCTGCCTCTCGTCCGTGCGGCTGACCGATTCAGCCCTGCGCGCCGGCCGCCCGGGCGACCGCCATCACGTATTCACCGTAGGGGGACTTCGCCAGTGCCTTGCCCAGAACCAGGCACGCGTCGGCTGTGATGAAGCCGTTGACCAGCGCGATCTCTTCCAGGCAGGAGATCCGGATACCTTGCCTGTGTTCGAGGACACGGACGAATTCGCCGGCGTCCAGCAGCGAGTCGTGGGTGCCGGTGTCCAGCCAGGCGAACCCTCGACCCAGGTTCGTCAGGGTTGCCTTGCCCGCCCGCAGGTAGATGTTGTTCAGGTCGGTGATCTCCAGCTCGCCGCGGGCGCTCGGCCTCAGCTCGGCCGCATGGCCGAGCACGTCGTTGTCATAGAAGTACAGGCCGGTGATGGCCAGGTTCGACTTCGGCTTCGTGGGCTTTTCCTCGATGGACACCACCGTGCCGGACTGGTCGAGTTCGGCCACGCCATACCGTTCCGGATCCCGAACCGGGTAACCGAACAGCACGCAGCCCTCGACCTGCTCGGCCGCCCGGCGCAGGGTGTGCGAGAAACCCTGGCCGTAGAAGATGTTGTCACCGAGCACCAGCGCGACCGAGTCGTCGCCGACGTGGTCCGCGCCGATGATGAAGGCCTCGGCCAGACCATTGGGCGCGTCCTGCACGGCGTAGTCGATGTTGATGCCCCACTCGCTGCCGCCACCGAGCAGCCGGCGGAACGCCGGGTTGTCCTCCGGTGTGGTGATGATCAGGACGTCCCGGATGCCGGCGAGCATCAGTACCGAGAGCGGGTAGTAGATCATCGGCTTGTCGAAGACCGGCAGCAGCTGCTTGGACGTCGCCCGGGTGATCGGATGGAGCCTGGTACCGGCACCACCGGCCAGGATGATGCCCTTCATCGGTCCCGAACCCCTCGTCACATGGATCGACCGGGGGCGGTAACCCGCCGCCGGTGCGGAATGTCCGTGACCCTATCGGACATCGACGTGTCGCTCGGGGAGGTCGGCGCCCGCGGCGACCTTCCGCAGCCGGCTGGCCAGCACCTCGCGAGCGGCCAACCCGGCCCGGAATGCCCAGCGCAGCGGTGCCTGCCACCAGGCCGAGTGCCGGGTCGCCAGGTAGCGGTAGGCACTGCGATGGTGGGCCCGAGCCATGGTCGCCGGTTCCCGCTCGGTGGCGTGGCCGCCCTCGTGCTGCACCCGCGCCGTCGGGCAGTAGATGTTCGACCAGCCGGCCCGACCCATCCGGTCCCCCAGATCGACGTCCTCGAAATACATGAAGTAGGCGGAATCGAACCCCCCGACGGACTCGAACGCCCGACGACGGACCAGCAGGCAGGACCCGGACAGCCAGCCGGCCGCCCTTTCCACCGGCTCCTGATCATCCAGCCGATAACGCCGGGTCCACGGGTTGGTGGGCCACCACCAGCCGAGGGCCGCGTGGCCGATGCCCGCGGAGATCGACGGGAGGTTCCGCGCCGACGGGTAGACGACGCCGTCCGGGGTGGTGATGAGCGGACCGAACGCCCCCGACGTGGAATGCCGGCCGGCGCAGTCCAGGAGCCGATCGATCGATGCGGGAGCGAAGACGATGTCCGGATTGGTGATGACCACCCACTCGATGGACGGATCCAAGGCACGCACCCCGATGTTGGCGGCCCCCCCATAGCCGAGATTGCCGCCGGTCCGAACCAGGCGCACGCCGTCGCGGCCGGTCGCCGCCTCGACGCTGCCGTCGGTCGACCCGTTGTCGGCCAGGACGACGCGGATCCGGCCCCGATACGCGGCGGGCAGCGAGTCCAGCATGCTCAGCAACGCCGGCCCGGGCGAGTAGGTCACGGCGACCAGGCCGATCTCGGGGATCTCGGAGGGTGTCATCCGTCTGCCGCGGCGCTGACGTAGGCCCGGTGGTGCGCCTCGGCGCTGGCCGCCCAGGTGAACTGCTTGGCCCGAACGACCGCGGCCGCGGCCAGCTCGGCCCGTCGCCCCGGATCGTCCAGCAGGTCGACCAGGGCCGCCGCGATGTCCCCGGCGCCGGTACCGGTATAGGCGACGGCATCGCCACCCACCTCGGGCAGGGCGAGCTTGCGGGTGGTCAACACCGCGGACCCGCAGGCCATGGCCTCCAGGACCGGCAATCCGAACCCCTCACCCAGACTCGGGTACGCGATGAGCTCGGCACCGCCGAGGAATCCCGGCAGCAGGTCGACCGGCAGGTGACCGGGTCGCAACACCGTCATTCCGGCCGGTACCGCGGCCAGCGCCGGTTCCACGCCCGAGTCCCATCCGGGTGACCCGGCGAGCACCAGCACCTCCGGATCGGGCCGTCTGGTCATCGCCCGGATGAACCCGCGAACCAGGGCGGGCACGTTCTTGCGGGGCTCCAGGGTGCCCAGGAAACCGATCCAGCGCCGGCCGCCGATGCCCAGGAACCGCGCGGCCGCCCCGGCCTGCTCGGGCGACGACGGGTGGAACACCTGATGATCCACGCCGTGGTAGGCGACCACCATCGCGTCCGGGTCGGCGTGCGCGAAGCGGACGAGTTCGTCGGCGGTCGCGCGGCTGGGCACCACGCAGATGGCGGCCCGGCGCAGCGAGGTGCGGGTCCAGCCGCGAAAGAACCGGCCCTTGATACCCAGGTGCAGGCTGCGGTCGGAGAAGAAGGTGGCGTCGTGCAGGGTCACCACGCACGGCACGGTCGCGGCGAGCGGCATCGTGTAGTGCGGCGAGTGGATGACGTCGACGGGCAGTCGCCGGGCCAACCGGGGCAGCGTGGTCTGCTCCCAGGCGAGCCGGGCGGGCCGGCTGCCTAGTTCCTCGGCAGCGGTGATGATCCGGCTGTGCGGGGCGAGGCCGGCGAACACGTCCGCATCGTGATGCTGGCACACGACCGTCAGTGCGGCGCCCCGGTCGTCGAGGGCCGCGACCAGGTTGTCCACGTAGCGGCCCACCCCGCCTCGCTGGGCCGGGATGGCGGTGGCGTCCAGCAGCACGCGCGGTTCGGTGCGCATCCACTTCCCTTCGGTGGCCACGGTCTCGTCCGGCTCCCGGCCGACCCCCGGCCCGATCACCGTCGGCGGACCCGACGACCCCGACCGCATGGACCGGCGACGACCCAGCGTAGTCGCTCCGGGCAGCGGGCCGAATGCCCTGACACGTTCACGATGGATCGCCTCAGCCGGCGGCCGGCAGCGCCCCGGCATGCAGCTCCCACACCTTGCTCGCCGCCGAGGCCCACGAGTGACCGGCCGCGCGGGCCCGCCCCCGCCGGACCAGGTCCTGCCGGAGCGAACTGTCGGCCAGCAGCCCACCGATCGTCTCGGCCAGCTGGCCAACATCATCACGGGGGGTGATCAAGCCCGCGCCGCCGACCAGTTCGACCAGCGCCGGGGCGTCGGAGACCACGACCGGTGTGCCGGCGGCCATCGCCTCCAGCACGGGCAGGCCGAAACCCTCGGCCCGCGACGGCGCCGCCAGCAGGGCGGCGCCGTGCAGGACGGCGGCCAGATCGTCGTCGGGCAGCCGACCCAGCGCGTGCAGCCGATCTGACCCCAGCCCGGCGGCGGCCGCGGCCGCGGCCACGTCGACACCACCCCAGCCCGACGGTCCGACCACCGCCAGGTCGGCACCGGCCGCCGCCGGCCGCGCCATCGCCGAGATCAGCACATCCAGCCCCTTGCGCGGTTCAAGGGTGGCCACCGACAGCACGTACCGCTCCGGCAGGCGCAGGCGGGCCCGCCGGGCCGCCGCATCCGGCGGAACGGGCAGGTCGGTGACGCCGTGCCCGACGACGGCGATCCGGTCGGCGGCGAGCGGGAACAGCCCGGCCAAGTCGTCGGCCACCGCGGCGGACGGCACCACGATGCCGTCCGCCGTCCGGGCGATCCGGCCGACGATCTCCCGGTGCCAGCGGACGCCCCGCGCGGTCAACGTCTCCGGATGCGTCCAGGGCACCGCGTCGTGCACGGTCACCACCAGGGGCTGGCGCCGCCGCGGGGCGAGCGGCGTGGTTGCGTGCACCCGGTCGCCGCGGACGATCGGGGGAAGCCCGCGGGCCCACAGCTCGGCCAGCACCCGCCGGCCGGCCGGCAGCCGGTGCGGGCCGCTCACCTTCGGCATCAGTGCCGCCGACCTATCCCGGTGCCATGCGGTCACCGACCGCACCACCCAACCCGGCCGGGGGTGGGCGGCCAACGCGGTGGTGATCTCTCGCGCATAGCGGCCCGTGCCACCCGGAACCGACGCGAGCAACTGGTCGACGACCACGGTGAGCACGGGCATCCGCACAGCGAAGCACAGCGCCCGGTTCGCGACCGGAAGCGCGCGGGCTCGACCAACTCACCGGGGCGGTAGGGCGACCGGCATAAAGTGGGCCCGGCGTCCCGGGCCGGCCGCCTGATCATCGACGGAGGGACGTTGGCCTTGGGTGTCTCGTTACTGGACGGGTGGCTGTCGTGGACGCTGATCGTGCTGGGCGTCGCGAGCGCGATTTTCCTGCTGGCCCGCCGGGAGCGCTGGTGGTGGCTGTACGTGGTGCCGCCGGTCGTGGTCGTGAGCGCCGTGCTGGCCTTGATCCTCGGCAACACGGTGGCCAAGTCGGTCATCGGGGAGAGCCTGAAGACCTCGGACATCGTCTGGATGGGTGTCGGTCTGGCCGGCCTCCTGCTGGCTGTCGCGTCGTTGTTCCGCACACCCTGCTGGCGCAAGCTGGTCGCGATCGTGGCCGGCCTGCTGGTGCTGGCGGCGGCCGGCAATCAGATCAACAAGTCCTACGTGGAGTACCCGCGCCTGAGTGACCTGTTCGGCCCGTCCGACAGCGG
>JBDHZW010000237.1:0-8415 GCA_039812105.1 Nakamurella sp. | reverse complement strand
CGGTCGCGTCCTCCGGGGTCGGCGCGTGCCACAGATCGGCGATGATCGACACGCAGCGACGCTCGATCTCCGCGGTCTGCGGGTACTCGTCCTTGTCGATCATGTTCTTGTCGGCGCACTCACTCATCAGCTTCAGGGCCTGCGGCTCCATCCACGTGGTGACGAAGGTGGCCAGGTTCAGCCGGGCGCTGCCGTCCAGCAGCAGCTCCTCCTTGATCAGCTGATAGGCCATGTCCGGCGGCACCGGACTGTCGTGCAGGGCGTGCTGCGGCACGGCGAAGGCGTCGCCCACCGGCGGGGCCGCCAGCGTGGCGAACGGGTTGGTGTGCGGGGTGCGGATCGGCTGGGACGAGCCGGAGTGCAGGGCCATGCGGGTGAGTATCACGCAGCGCGGACCGGCCTGCGTCGTCCGGGCCGGGTGAGGAGCCGCGACCGGCTCTCGCGCGGATCGTCTACGCCCGCGCGGATGAAGTCCCACCGATTGTGAACAGTGGGACGAAAGTTGACCATTTAAGCCGCGCCTGCGTAGTTGATCCGCGCGGGGGTGGGGTCAGCCGCCGTCGACGTCGGCGTGGGTCGCCCCGCCGGACAGGCGGGCGTAGCCGGGACCGCGGTCGAACATCGGCTCGTCGACCGCTCGATCGGCCGCCAGTCGGGTCCGCAGGTCGGCGGTGGCCGGTTCGTCCACCACGGGATCGTCGCCGTCGCCGGTCACGACGACGCCGTAGTCGCGTCGCGCGCCCTCGACCGACACCTTGCGCCACCGCACGTCCCGGACCACCTCGGCGACCGGGCGGGTCAACGGGTCGCCCCAGCCACCGCCCCCGGTGGTGCGGATCCGGATGATCTCCCCGGCCCGCACCGGCATCGCGTCGGCGAGCGCGTCGACCACCCGTTCGTTCGGCCCGCCCGGGTCGATGACCACCTCGAACGGCCGCCCGGCCCGCCCGCCGGCCACCCCCCAGCAGGACAGGATCGACCGGTCGGCGATGGACATGAAGTGGGCGTCGACCAGCATCCGGATGTGCTTGTCGTAGCCCAGTCCGCCGCGGAAGCGCCCGGGCCCGCCGGAGTCCAGGGCCAGCCCCAGCCGCTCCACCACGAACGGGAAGCGGGCCTCGGAGAACTCGGTGGGCAGGTTCCGCGAGTCGGGCACGACGTGCACGGTGTCCTCGCCGTCGGCGTAGGGCCGCCCACCCGAGCCACCGCCGAGCACCTCCCGCATCAGGTAGGGCCGGCCCGCCGGGTCGGTCCCGTAGACGCCGGTGTAGCGGATGGTCTCCTGGTCGGCCGGCATCCGGCCGCCGGTCGCCTTCGCCAGCACCCCGGCCAGCACGCCGAGCAACCGCAGGATGACGAACGTCCGGGCGTTCGTCGGCGCCGGGAAGATCGGGGTGAGCAGGGTGCCCTTGGCCGGGAACCGCATCTGGATCAGCGGCACCACCCCCTCGTTGGCGGTCAGCTGCGCCATCCGCTCCGGCGAGTCGGCCAGGTTGCGCAGCACCGGTGCCAGCCACTTGGCCAGGAACACGCCGTCCGCGTAGTCGGCGCAGTGGTTGATCGGCCCGCGGGCCTGCGGCGAGGTGCCGGTGAAGTCCAGGATCAGCCGGGCGCCGGTCACCCCGTCGCCGGCCGATTCCTTGGTCAGCGTGATCCGCTGGGCGTGCAGCCGAGGCGGGTCGACGCCGTCGTGCTCGGCGTAGTCCTCCCAGACGTATTGCCCGTCCGGGATCTTGGCCAGCAGCTCGGTCCGGTAGGCGTCCGTGGTGGCCTGCAGGATCGCCTCGAACGCCGCCTCGACGGCCGGCCGCCCGTACCGGTCGAACAGGTCGGCCATCCGCCGCGCGCCCATCAGGCAGGCGGCGCACTCCGCGTCCAGGTCGGCGGCCAGGGACTCGGGCATCCGCGAATTGCGGGTCATGATGGTCAGCGCCGCCCGGTTCGGCACCCCGGCCGCCCACAGCTTGATCGGCGGCACCATCAGCCCCTCCTCGAACACGCTGGTCGCGTGCGAGGGCATGGAACCGGGGACGGTGCCGCCGATGTCGTCGTGGTGGCCGAACGCCTGGACGAACGCGACCACCTCGGGCCGGCCGTCGACGGAGTGGAAGACCGGGACGGTGACGCACAGATCCGGCAGGTGCCCGATGCCGCCCTCGGACAGGTACACGTCGTTGTGGAAGAAGACGTCGCCGGGCACCATCTGCTCGATCGGGTGGTCCCGGACGACCGGCTGCACCAGGGCCGAGTACGACCGTCCGGTCAGCTTGCGCATCTTCACGTCGTGGATGCCGACCCGGAAGTCGTGCGCGTCCCGGATCATCGGCGAGCGGGCGGTGCGGCCGATCGCCGTCTCCACCTCGGCCTCCACGGAGGCCAGGGTGCCGGCGACGATCTCCACCAGGATGGGGTCGGTCATCGACTGTCCTTGGTCAGCAGGAGATTTCCGTACCGGTCGACGGCCGCGCGGAACCCCGGGTGCACCGGAACGGTGGACCCGAACTCCTCGATGATCGCCGGTCCGGCCACCACATCGCCGGCGCCGAGCCCGTCGCGCGACATCACGGCCGCCTCCGTCCACTCGGCGAACAGCACCCGGCGCCGGGCAGCCGCCCCGGGAACTCCGGTACCCGGACCGATCTCGGGAATCACCGGACGGTCGACGGGACCGAGTCCGACGGTCCGCAGGTTCACCCACTCGACCGGCTGGTCGCCGCGATGGCGGAAGTCGTAGCCGTACAACGTCCGATGCGCGTCGTGGAACCGGGCCACCACGGCGTCCGCCCAGGACCGGCCGACCTGACCGCCCGGGCAGTCGACACCCACCTCGTACGCCTGCCCCACGTACCGCAGGTCGGCCACCCGGTGCACGGCGCCGTCGTCGAAGCCCTCGCGGAGCAACGCCTCTCGGGTCGCGACGGTCAGTGCCTCGTAGTGGCCGGCCAGCGCGTCGAGATCCAGCCGGTCGTCCCGGGCCACCCAGGTCCGCACGGCGTCGCAGCGCACGTCGACCGTGAGCAGGCCGTAGGCCGAGACGTTGCCGGGGTTCGGCGGGACCAGCACGGTGGGCACCTCGAGCAGGTCCAGCAGCCGGCAGGCCAGCAGCGACCCGGAGCCGCCGAAGGTGACCAGCGGGAAGACGCGGACGTCCAGCCCCCGGCCGGTGGTGATGCGCCGCAGCGCATTCGCCTGGTTCCACGCGAAGATCTCCAGAATGCCGGCGGCGCAGTTCTCCTCGGTCAGCCCGAGATCGCCGGCCACCGTCGCGACGGCCGTCCGGGCGGCGGCGACGTCCAACTCGATGCCGCCCCCGACCAGTTGCGCGGGCAGCCGGCCGAGCACCAGTGCGGCGTCGGTGACGGTCGGTTCGACCCCGCCCCGCCGGTAACAGGCGGGCCCCGGATCCGCACCGGCCGAGCGCGGCCCGACCTTCAGGGTGCGTTCGGGCGAGACCCAGGCGACGGAACCGCCGCCGGCACCGACCGTCGCGACGTCGACCATCGGCACCCGCACCGGGAAGTCGCCGACCGACGCGTCGGTGGTGATCGACGGCCGGCCGTTCCGGACGACCGCGACGTCGGTCGAGGTGCCGCCCCCGTCGCAGGTGACCACCGAGTCGAAGCCGGCCCGGGAGGCGACGGCGGCCGCGCCCAACACCCCGGCCGCCGGCCCGGACAGCACGGTGCTGATCGGCTGTTCCACCACCTCGCCGGCGGACAGCACCCCGCCGTTGGATCGCATGATGGAGAAGGGGATCGGCCGGCCGGGGGTCAGCGCGCCCAGGCGCTCCTCGATCCCCGAGATGTACGCCGCGATCGTCGGTTTCACCGCCGCGTCGACGAGGGTGGTCATCGCCCGCTCGTACTCGCGGTACTCCGGCAGCACCCGGCTGGACAGCGAGTACCGGGCGGTCGGATGTTCGCGGCGGATCGCCTCCTCGACGCGTCGCTCGTGCCCGTCACCGGCGTACGAGTGCAGCAGGCACACCCCGATGGTGCTCACCCCGCGCCCGGCCAGGAACCGGACCGCGGCCACCGCGGAATCGGCGTCGAACGGCCTGATCTCGCGACCGTGCGGGTCCAGCCGGCCGCCGACGGTGCGGACCAGGTCGGCCGGCACGATCCGCGGCGGCTTGACCCAGAAGTAGGAGTTGCCGTAGCCGTCGGGAACCGACTGCCGAGCGATCTCCAGGATGTCGGCGTACCCCTCGGTGGTGATCAGGCCGAGCGAACCGACCGCCCCCTGCAGCAGCTGGTTGGTGGCCACCGTGGTGCCGTGCCGCACCGACTCGATCTCGCCCGCGTCCAGCAGCTCCAGCGCCGCGGCCACCCCCCGCAGGAACGCGACCGACGGATCGTCCGGGGTGGACGGGGTTTTCGTGGTGACGACCCGCCCGGTGGCCGGGTCGGCGGCCACCACGTCGGTGAAGGTGCCACCGGTGTCGATGCCGATCCGGATACCCGCCGCCCGGGCCGGCCCGCCCACCGCGCCCGACCCGCCCACCGCACCCGACCCGCCCACCGCACCCGGCGTCACGTGAGGTAGCGGTAGGCGGCGGAGCCCGGCATGATCCGCTCGACCTCCATCGACGCCTCCGCCATCCGGGCGAGCAGGGCGCCCAGCCCGTCGGCGGCACCGAGTTCGATGCCGACCAGGGCGGGTCCGGTCTCCCGGTTGTTGCGCTTGACGTACTCGAACAGGGTGATGTCGTCGTCCGGGCCCAGCACCTCGTCCAGGAAGCGACGCAGCGCGCCGGGCTCCTGCGGGAAGTTCACCAGGAAGTAGTGCTTGAGGCCCAGGTGCACCAGGGAGCGTTCGAGGATCTCCCCGTACCGGGACACGTCGTTGTTGCCGCCGCTGACCAGGGCCACCACGGTCGAGCCGGGCTCCAGATCCAGGTCGTTCAGGGCGGTCGCGGCCAGTGCCCCGGCCGGTTCGGCGACGATGCCCTCGTTCTGGTAGAGCCCGAGCATCTCCGTGCAGATGGCGCCCTCGTCGACGTCGACCAGCTGCACCGGGCCGCTCGCCACGATCCGGTAGGTGACGTCGCCGATCCGGCGCACGGCCGCGCCGTCCACGAACGGGTCGAGGTCCGTCAGGGCCACCGGTCCGCCCGCGGCGAGCGCCGCCCGCATGGAGGCCGCGCCGGCCGGCTCCGCCCCGATCACCCGCACCGACGGGGCGCGTTCGCGCAGGTAGGTCAGCACCCCGGCGATCAGCCCACCGCCGCCGACCGGCGCCACGATGACGTCGGGCAGCCGGCCCAGCTGCTGCAGCAGCTCGCGGACCACCGTGCCCTGCCCGGCGATGGTCCGGGGGTCGTCGAACGGCGCGACCATCACCGCCCCGGACTCGGCGGCGTGCTCGGCCGCGGCCGCGGCGGCGTCGTCGAACGTGTCCCCCGTCATCACCAGCTCGACGGTGCCGGCGCCGTGCGACAGGATGCGGTCCCGCTTCTGCCGGGGGGTGGTGTTGGGCAGGTAGATGCGGCCCTTGATGTCCAGCACCCGGCAGGCGTAGGCGACCCCCTGAGCGTGGTTGCCGGCGCTGGCGCAGACCACCCCGGACGCCCGCTCGGCCGGCGTCAGCTGGGCCATCAGGTTGTAGGCGCCGCGCAGCTTGTAGGACCGGACGACCTGCAGGTCCTCCCGCTTGAGCAGGACGGTGACGCCGTGCCGGGCGCTGAGCCGGACGCATTCCTCCAGCGGGGTCACCGTGGCGACGCCGTGCAGCCGCCTGGCGGCGGCGTCGATGTCGGCCGCCCGCACCGGCGGCGGCCCGCTGCTGTCCGGCATCGCTCGATCTTGTCACGCGCGCCGGCCGGGTGAACCAACGAACAACTCCCAACATCGCCGCGTGCGATTCGGTAGGTTTGCCGACGTGCTCGCCGCCATGCGCCAGGCCAAGATCCTGGAAGAAGTCCGCCGGACGGGTGGCGCCCGGGTCGCCCACCTGACCGCCCTGCTCGGTGTGTCGGACATGACCGTCCGCCGGGATCTGGAGACGCTGGACCGCAAGGGCCTGCTGTCCAAGGTGCACGGCGGCGCCACCGCGATGGAGACCGCGTCGGCCGTGGAGCCGGGCTTCGAGGTGACCAGCCTGCGGGAGGTTCCGGAGAAGGAGGCCATCGCCAACCGGGCCGCCGAACTGGTGCGGCCCGGAATGGCCATCGCGATCACCGCGGGGTCGACGACCTGGACCCTGGCCCGGCACCTGGGCGACATCGCCAACCTGACCGTCGTCACCAATTCGCTCAAGGTGGCCGAGGTGCTGCACGCCCGGCAGCGCAGCGACCTGACCGTCGTGCTCACCGGCGGCCTGCGTACCCCGTCCGACGGGCTGGTGGGGCCGGTGGCCGTGCAGGCGATCCGGTCGCTGCACGTGGACATGGTGATCATGGGCGTGCACGGCATCGACGAACGGGCCGGGCTGACCACCCCGAATCTGCTGGAGGCCGAGACGAACCGGGCGCTGGTGGAGTCGGCCCGCCGGCTGGTGGTGGTGGCCGACCACACCAAGTGGGGCGTCGTCGGTCTGGCCCAGATCGCCCCGCTGCGGGCGGTCACCACCCTGCTGACCGACGACCGGCTGCCGGCGCACGCCGCCGACGTGCTCTCCGAGCAGGTGCCCGAGGTCATCATCATCCCGACGGCCGAATCGGCCGATGACGAACCGGAGCCGGCGGCGGGCGACCTCGCCTCGCGCGGCTGACGAGGGTCAGCCGGCCCGGCGGACCCGGGCCAGCGTGGGATCGTCGATCAGCTGGGCGATCCCGGCGTGGGCGGCGCCCAACGACGCGGCCTCGAACTCGAGGTCGGAGAACTCGACCCGGCTGACCGTTCCGGCCAGCAGCCGGGAGCGGAGTTCGGCCAGCGCGGGCTCCCGGTAGTAGTCGCGCAGCACCGAGAAGTGGCCGCCCAGCACGAAGGTGTCGGGATTGAGGATGTTGGCCAGCACCGACAGGCCGAGGCCCAACCAATGGGCCTGCTCCTCCAGGGCGTCCAGCACTCTCCGTTCGCCGGCCGCCGCCCGCCGGTCGATCTCGACCAGCCGGGCCCCCAGATCCGCCAGGCGGTCGGATGGCGCCTCGTCGGGGCCGGCCAGCGAATCCAGCAACGCGGACAGGCTGACCGCCGTCTCCCAGCAACCACGCCGGCCACAGCCGCACAGCCGGTCCGGCGAGCCGAGCGCGATGTGCCCCACCTCACCGGCGAAACCGGCGGCGCCCCGGACGATCCGGCCGTCGACGATCATGCCGGCGCCGACCCCGACCGCGCCGGCGATGTACAGCAGATTCCGGCTGCGCGAGGCGTCACCGACCGCGTAGTGCGCGATCGCGCCCATGTTGGCGTCGTTGTCGACGCCGATGCGGGCCTCGCTCCACTGCAGCCGCCCCATCAGCGTGTGCACGATGTCGACGTCCCGCCAGTGCAGGTTGGGCGCCATGGCGAGCATTCCGGCGTCCGCGTCGATCAACCCGGGGACGGCCAGGTGCAGGCTCTGCACCTGATCGATCGTGCTGCCGGCGTCCCCGACCAGCGCCCGCGCGAGGGCGGCCACCTCGCCGAGCGCCCGGGCCGGTCCGAGCTCGGCCATCGATCGACCCAGCCGCTGCCGGGCGAGCACGCGGCCGCGCAGGTCCAGCACCATCCCGGCGATGTAGTCGACCTGCAGCTCGATGCCCAGGAAGCGCACCCAGTCGGGGTCGAGTTCGACCGTCCGGCCGGGGCGGCCGAGACCGCTGCGCTCGACGGTGCCCTCCATCACCAGCCCGCGGTCGATGAGTTCGGCGACCAGGCTGGAGACGGTGGCCTTGGTCAGGCCGGTGTCCTCGGCGAGCCGGGCCCGGGATCGCGCCCCGCCCGCCGCGAGATTGTGCAGCAGCAGCGACAGGTTCAGTCGCCGGACGGTGGCCTGATCGGCGGGGGTCGATCCGACGCTGGACCGAACGGCGATCGGCACTGACCAACCCTTCACTGGAAGTGACTGCGGCACACGCTTCTCCGGGGTCGCCGAGCCGACCCCGGGGCATTCCCGGGGTCGGACCGGTCGGGTCAGCGTCCGGCGCCGACCCGCCGGCGGCGGCTGATCGCGTCGACGCTGGCGGCGAGCAGCAGCACCAGGCCGGTGACGATGTACTTGATGTAGGCCTGCAGGCCCAGTAGGCCCAGCCCGTTGTCGATGACGGCGATGACCAGGCCGCCGATGATCGCGTCCCGGGCCTTGCCCTTGCCGCCGAACAGCGAGGTGCCGCCGATGACCGCCGCGGCGACGGCGTACAGCAGCGTGTTGCCGGCGCCGGCATCCGCGGTCACCGAGTTCAACCGGGAGGCCGCGATGATGCCGGAGGTGACCGCCATCGCCGAACTGATCACGAAGCAGGCGATGGTGATGTTGCCGACCCGGATGCCCGCC
>JBDHZW010000236.1:0-8458 GCA_039812105.1 Nakamurella sp. | reverse complement strand
ACCCGAGTTGTAGCGTTTGAACCATGACCACCACCGTCCCGACGAGCACGGCCAACGAGGCCGGACACCCACCGGCGCTTGCCGTTTCGCGCGCCCCTACGGTCGTCGGATCCGGCCAGCACCGGCCGACGACCGCCGCGCGGACCCGCTTCGGGCGTCACTGTCAGACCCGAGTTGTAGCGTTCGAACCATGACCACCACCGTCCCGACGAGCACGGCCAACGAGGCCGGACACCCACCGGCGCTTGTCGTTTCGCGCTCGGAACCGGACCCCGCTGCGGTCGTTGGATCCGGCCAGCACCGGCCGACGACCGCCGCGCGGACCCGCATCGGGCGTCACTGTCAGACCAGCGTTGTAGCGTTCGAACCATGACCACCACCGTCCCCACGACACCCGCCGCCGGGACCGGACACCCACCGGCGCTTGCCGTTTCGCGCGCCCCTACGGTCGTCGGATCCGGCCACCACCGGCCGACGACCGCCGCGCAGACCCGCTTCGGGCGTCACTGTCAGACCCGAGTTGTAGCGTTCGAACCATGACCACCACCGTCCCGACGACCCCGGCCAACGAGGCCGCAGGCGCACTGGCGCTTGCCGTTTCGTGTGCCGAGACACTGCGCGACGCGCCGCTCTATCGGTTCTCGCGGGACGAGCAGCTCGAGTTCGGCCGCCAACTCGAGGGACTGGGTCGACGCGTGTACGCGGCGCAGATCGCCTGGGTCCGCGAGATGCAGAACAGCGGGGTCCCCGCCGAACTCTCCTACTCGTCGACCAGTGTCTTCTTGAAGAACCTGCTGCTGATCAGCGCCGGCGACGCGGCCGACCGGGTTCGGGCCGCAACCATGACCCTGCCCGGCGAACCGTTGTCGGGCGGCGAGATTCCCGCCCGGCTCCCGGTCGTCGGCACGGCGCTGATGAACGGCGAACTCGGCGCCGGCCAGGTCTCGGTCATCACCAGGGCCGTGACCGCCTGGCCCAAGGACCTCGACCCCGACACCTTCGACAGTTGCGAGCAGGTCCTGGTCGAGCAGGGCAAGCAGGCCGATCCGCGCGCGTTGGCCCTGGTCGCCCAACAGATCGAGCAGATCGTCGACCCCGACGGCACCGGCCCGGACAACGACCCCGACCCGGTGAGCAGGATGGAACTGAAGCTGGGCGTGCGGGACGCGCGGACCGGGCTCACTCGCATCACCGGCACGCTGTGCGATGAGGCCGTCGAGGCGTTCCGGCAGGCCACCGACCCGCTCGCCGCACCTCACCCCGCCGCCGATGGCATCAAGGACGCCCGCACCCCCGGCCAACGCCTCGCCCAGGCCCACCTTGACGTCATCCGCGGCTACCTCGACGCCGGCGACGGCCCCACCAGCGGCCGCCAGGTCCCGCACATCACCATGACCATCGACTACGACGCGCTCACCGGCGCCCTCGGCGACGCCACTCTGGACTACGGCGGCCCCATCGGCCCCGCCACCGCCCGCCGACTGCTCTGCGATGCCCAGATCATGCCCGCCGTCCTGAGCGGCGACGGCCAGGTCCTGGACGTCGGCCGCACCGAACGAACCTTCCCACCCCACCTGCGCCGGGCCCTGGCCCTGCGCGACGGCGGCTGCGCCTGGCCCGGCTGCCACCGCCCCGTCGGCTGGTGCGAAGCCCACCACATCACCTGGTGGAGCAACGGCGGCCGCACCGCCCTGGACGACGGCACTCTATTGTGCGGGTTTCATCACCGGCGGATCCATGGGGATTGCGGTTGGGTCATCCGGATGGGTGCCGACGGCCGGCCCGACTTCATTCCGCCCGCCCACATCGACCCCCGCCAACGACCCCTGCGCAACCACCGGCTGCCGATGCGAACGTAGGCCCATCGCCGGCCGGGGATCCGCCCGACTGGCGAGAACCGGATGACGGCCAAGCATGTGGGTCCGACGAGGATATGCACCTTCGGCGGCGCCGTGAGACGCCTGCGGGCGAGACACCGAGCCCGAGCCGCGGGTGGCATCGGGGTGGGCCTCTGCGCGGGTGGGCCTCTGTGCGGGGAGCCTCTGTGCGGGGGACAAGCACCTACTGGACGAGCACTGCGTCCGCCGACATCGCCGGACCGCACGGGAGGAGCGAGCGATGCCAGTCCGCCGACACCGCAGCGACCGGACCGGGGGAATCGTGCCCCGCACCGGCTACCGCGGGAGAGGTCGGCCCGGCTGCGGAGCGGTCCCGACCGACGGTCGAAACGATGGTGCGCCCGATCGCCACCGGATGCTCAGCCACGGCGACCGTCCAGCCCCTGCTCGATACCATCGAGATGGGCCGCGAACGGCCGGGACGGCGCGAAACGCCGCTCGGTCGAACGCCTGCCGCCGAAGGGCCGGCACCAGCCCAACTGATGCCGGCCCCCGCCGATCGGGCCGGTGCTACCCGGCGACGGTGACGGCCTGCCCGGTGCGGGAGGACTCCAGCGCCGCGCTGACCACGTTCATCATGGCCAGACCGGTCTCGAAGTTGGTGTCCATGGTGCCGCCGTCGCGCACGCAACGCAGAAACTCCTGGATCTCGGCGACGAACGCCTCGGCGTACCCGGTGCCGACCCCACCGCCGGGCATGGCGGCCACGTCGGTGAAGTACGGGTGGGCCGGGCTGGTGATGACGGCCCGGGCACCGTTGTAGGCGGCCTCGGCGGCGTCGGCCTGGTACAGGTGGAACTCGCCGGCCCGGATCGAATCGAACCGGGCGTGACCGCCGGTGCCGAAGACCTCGACACCGAGCGAGTTCGGCACCCCATGCGCGATCCGGCTGACGGTGACGTGGCCGACCGCCCCGCCGGCGAATTCAACGGTGAGAATGGCGATGTCGTCGTTGTCGACCGGTCCGGTCTCCTCGGAGGTCGAACCGCCGTGGCCGATGGCGCCGGCGACGGGCAGCGGCCGGGTGTCGATCACGGTGCGCAACTGGGCGTCCAGCACCCGGGTGATCGGGCCGGCCACGTACTGGGCGGCGTCGATCGCGTGCGAGCCGATGTCCAGCACGGCGCCGCCGCCGGACTGCTCCTGCGAGTACCGCCAGGACAGCGCACCCTTCGGGTCGGCGGCGTAGTCGGCGTAGTACCAGGCGCGCACGGTGTGCACGTCGCCGACCTGGCCGGCGGCGACCGCGTCGGCCACGGCGGCCAGCCCGGGCAGCCGGCGGAAGGAGAATCCGACCCCGGTGACCGCGCCCGACGCGCCTGCGGCACCGGCGGCGGCGGCGAGATCGGCGGCCTCGGGAGCGGTCCGGCCGATCGGCTTCTCGGCGAACACGTGCTTGCCGGAGGCGAGCACCTTGGCCAGGATCTGTGCGTGCAGGAAGTTGGGCAACGCCACGCTGATGGCGTCGATCTCCGGGTTGGCCAGCAGCGCGTCGATGTCTCCGCTGACGTTGGCGAAACCGTAGCGGTCGGCGACGTTCTGGGCCAGGGCGGCGTTCGGGTCGACGATGGTGTGCAGCCGCACATCCAGGTCGGCCAGGTCGGCGGCCATGGTGGCGTTGCGGTAGCCGAAGGCGTGGGCCTGGCCGGCGTAGCCGGCCCCGATGACGCCGACGTTGACGGTCTTCTTCATGGTGTTCTCCTTGCGGGTGATGGGGGTGGGTGGTTCAGCGCAGGCCGCGGCCGGCGTAGTAGCGGCAGGTGTTGGAGGCGACCCGCAGCGGCTGCCCGGCGGGCGCCGGGTACATGTCGTGCTCGACGACGGTCCACAGCGACGCGCCGAGGGCGTTGAGCGCGTCCAGCAGGGCCGGCATGTCCGGCTCGCCCCGGTCCGGCTCGACCATGGCGCCGGCCTGGACCGCGTCGGCGAACGACAGCTTCTCGGCCCGCACTCGCGCGATCACCTGCGGGTCGACCGACTTGAGGTGCACGTAACCGATCCGGTCGCCGTGCGCGGCGACGATGGCCGCGTTGTCCGCACCGGAACCGGCGTAGGCGATGTGCCCGGTGTCCAGGCACAGCGACACGGTCGCCGGGTCGGTCAGTTCCAGGAACCGGGTGGTGTGCGCCAGGTCGTCGACGTGGGCGTCCGCGTGCGGGTGGAAGAACTGACGAACACCGCTGTCCTCCAGCAGGATCCGGCCGAGCTCGGAGTGCGCCCGGCCCAGCGTCGTCCACTGCTCGTCGGTCAGCTCGGCCGGCTCGGTCAGTTCACCGGTGTACAGGTCGGTGTACATGGCGGGCAGGGTGATCAGGTTCGGCGCGCCGAGTTCGGTGAGCAGCGCGGCCACCGGCCGGGCCTCGTCGATCGCCCGGGCCAACGTGTCCGGGCCGCGGTGCAGCGCGGTGCCCAGGGTGGCGCCGGTCAGGGTGAGGCCGCGGCGGCCGAGTTCGTCGCGCAGCTGCTCGGGGTCGGTCGGCAGGTAGCCCCAGGGTCCGAGTTCGACCGCGGTGTAGCCGGCCGCGGCGGCCTCGTCCAGGAACTGTTGCCACGGAACCTGTTTCGGATCGTCGGGGAACCAGACACCCCAGGAGTCGGGGGCGGTGCCCAGGTGCAGGTTGGTCAGGGTGGGTGCATCGGTGACGGTCATGTGGATCCCTCGTAATGATGGTGGTGGTGGTGATCGGGCCGGAGCGTGACCTCCCCAGGACCGCTCCGGCCCGACTAGGCTTGACCCGAACTCAGCGGGTGTTGTTGGCGGCGAAACCGGCGATGGCGTCGATGTTGCTCGAGTCGACGAACGACGGCCCGGTGAGAACCGGCTGCCCGCCGCCGATGTCGTTGCCGTTGGACAGGTACAGCCAGAGCGAGTCGACGGCCAGGTAGCCCTGCAGGTACGGCTGCTGGTCCACCGAGTACTCGATCGTGCCGTTCTGGATCGCCTTGACCACGTCCGGGTTCAGGTCGAACGTGGCGATCTTGGCCTGGCTGCCGGCGTCGGCCTTGGCCTGGATCGCCGCGGTGGCGACCCCGGCGTCCAGGGTGACGATGTTGGTGATCGACGGGTCCTGGGCCAGCTTGGCCTGGATGGTGGACTGGGCGGTGGCCAGGTCGGCGCCGTTCACCTGGAGGTTCTCGGTGTTCGGGAAGCCGTCCTTGACGCCGTTGCACCGGGTCTCCAGGGCCTGCACACCCTCGGCGTGCACGATGCACAGGGTCTTGCTGCCACCCTCCTTGCCGATCCGCTGGCCGATCGTCTTACCGGCCAGCGCCTCGTCCGAGCCGAAGAACATCTTGGCGCCGTAGTCGGTGTAGACGTCCAGGCCGCCGTTGAACACCACCGTCGGGATGCCGGCGTCGGCAGCCTTCTGCAACTCCGGGCCGACCGCGTCCGGGAACTGCAGGGTCGCGGCGATGCCGTCGACCTTGCTGTCGATCGCGTTCTGCACCAGGGTGGCCTGACCCTGCTGGGACGGGTCGTTGGAGTACTTCAGGGTGATGCCGTGCTGCGCGGCGGCCTGCTGGGCGCCGGCCCGGATCCGGTCCCAGAAGGTGGTGCCGGGCTGCTCATGGGTGATCATCGCGATGGTGTAGCTCGGCCCGTCGGAGACGGCGCCGCCACCGGACGGCACCGCGGCCTGGGTCTGGTTCCGCGCGCCGCCACTGGTGCTGCACGCGGTCGCGCTCAGCACCAGTCCGGCGGCCAGGGCGGCGGCGGCCAGGATCTTGGGGAGCTTGCGGCTGGAGAACATCGTTGCCCCTTTCAGGACGTTCGGTTCGGTCGGTGCGACGGGATCGAAGTGGTGGGCCGGATCGGCCCGACAGGCGGCGTTTCCGATTGACTAGTACGTGCTAGTTTCACGTGCTAGAGGTACGATAGGGACTGCTTCCGGCGACGTCAAGGGGTTGAGGGCAAATATGTCAAGACAATCGGGGCGGGCGTGAACGGCCCGATCACGACCGGCGGACCCGATCCCCGGAACGGTGGCGCGCGCGCCGCCGGCCGGGACCGGCGGCCCACCATGGCCGACGTCGCCGAGCGCGTGGGGGTGTCCCGGGCGTTGGTGTCCATCGTGTTCCGCGGTGCCGAGGGTGCGTCCGACGCGACCCGGCAACGCGTCCTGGAGGCCGCGGCCGAGCTGGGCTACCGGCCGGACTCGCTGGCCCAGGGCCTGCGCCGGCACCGCAGCCGCAACCTGGGGGTGCTGTTCTCGCCCCGCCGGCCGTTCGAGGTCGAGCTGGTGGAGAACATGTACCCGGCCGCCCGCAAGCTCGGATACGACCTGCTGCTGGGTGCGTTCACCCCGGGCCGTGGTCAGGACGTCGTCGTGGACGAGCTGCTGCGCTACCGCTGCGCCGGCCTGGTCGTCGTGGGTCCCGAACTGCACGCCCGCGATCTGGAACCGCTGTCCCGAGAGGTGGCGGTGGTCGAGGTCGGGCGGGGGGTCAGCCACGGCCCGGTCGACGTCATCCGCAACGACGACGCCGTCGGCACCCGTCAGGCGGTCGACCATCTGGTCGGCCTGGGGCACCGGGCGATCGCCTACATCGACGGCGGCGACAACCCGGGGGCCGAACCCCGCCGGGACGGCTACCGGGAGGCGATGACCGAGCACGGGCTGGCCGCCCAGATCCGGATCGAGCCGGGCGGCTACACCGAGGACGAGGGCGCCGCCGCCGCCCAGCGGCTGGTCCGGGGCGGGCTGCCGACCGCGGTGATCGCGGCGAACGATCCGTGTGCGATCGGCGTTCTCGATGTCGTCATCCGGGCCGGTATCACTGTCCCGCAGGACCTTTCGGTCATCGGCTACGACGACTCCCGGTTCGGGCGGATCCCCGGCATCGACCTCACCTCGGTCCGCCAGGACATTCCCCGGACCGCCCGGACGGCGGTCAAGGCGGTCGTCAGCCGGCTGGACAAGCCCGACCGAAAGTCGCGGGAGTACAAGCTGGTGCCGCGCCTGGTCGTCCGCGGCACCACCGCCCCACCCCCGCTGACCTCGGCCGTCACCCGTCCGGCGGGCGGGCTGCGGTCAGCCGCGCGGAGCGGGGGATGAGCGCGGGTAGATGGCGCCGGTCAACACGCCCTCCTCGATCGCCTCCAGCGTGCGACCGCGGGTCTCCGGCAGGTACCTGGCCACGAACAGGAAAGCCAGCAGATTGAGCACGGCCAGCATGAAGAACGATCCGGTGAGCCCGATGCCGGCCACGACGGACGGAAAGAACAGGCCGAGGGTTGCGTTGGCGATCCACATGCAGAACACCGCGATCCCGATGCCCAGGCCGCGCATGCTCAGCGGGAAGATCTCGGACAGGATCACCCAGGTCGCCACGTTGAGGAAGGTCTGCATCGATCCGACGAACAGCACGACCAGCACGAGGATGACGTAGGGGCGGACCGGGTTGCCGACCGGGAAGGCGACCGACGACACCCCGATGAGCACATGGCAGACGGTGACCAGCAGGTAGCCGGCGCGGAACATGGTGCGACGGTTGATCCGATCCATCATGTATAGGGAGACGATGCTGCCCAGCACGCCGATCAGGCCGGGTACGACATTGGCGATGAGCGCGGCGTTCTCGTCGAAGCCGGCCTCGATCAGCACCGTCTGGCCGTAGTAGACGATCGTGTTGATGCCGGTGAGCTGCTGGAACACGGCGATACCGATGCCGATCAGCAGGATGCGGACCAGCCACTTGTTGCCCAGCAATGCCCGCAGGCCGATGGCCTGCCGCTGCTGCTCCTCGTCGGCGATGTGTTCGACGTCGGCCAGTTCCGCGACCGCGCGATCCGCGGGACGAACGGTGCGCAGCACCGCGAGCGCCTCGTCGTGGCGGCCCTTCTCCACCAACCAGCGCGGCGACTCGGGCATCCGCAGCATGCCGACGAACAACGCGACGGCCGGAATCGCGCAGATCGCCAGCATCATCCGCCACACCCCGTCGATGTGCCCCCACACGTTGCCGATCACCGCGTTCACGGCGAACGCGGCGAACGCGCCGACCGCGATCATCACCTCGTTGCGGCCGGCCAGTGAACCGCGAATCTCGTAGGGGGCCAGTTCGGCGAGATAGACCGGCACCACGGTGGAGGCCCCGCCCACGGCCAGGCCGAGGATCACCCGGCCGACCACCAGGATGCCGAAAGACGGTGTGAACACGACGATCAGCGTGCCGATCAGGAATGCCACCGACAGCATCAGGATCGTCCGGCGGCGTCCCCAGCCGTCCGAGATCCGGCCGCCCAGGAACGCGCCGACCGCCGCGCCGAACAGCAGGGCGCTGGTGACCACGCCCTCGGTGAACGGGGTGAGTCCGAGTTCCTCCGACATCGGCCGGAGCGCGCCGTTGATGACGCCGGTGTCGTAGCCGAACAGCAGCCCACCGATGGTCGCCACCAGGGCGACGATGGTGAGCCGCCGTCGGTACGGCCCGGCGGTGAGCGGCGGCAGGTCGACCGTGCCGGCCGAGGATGAACCCGACATGAGTGGACTCCTTTGTCTGTGCGGCGACTGGCGGTGGCCAGGCCGGCCGGCAACCGGCTCTGGCCTAGAACGTGG
>JBDHZW010000235.1:0-8529 GCA_039812105.1 Nakamurella sp. | reverse complement strand
CCGCGGTGCACGAGGACGGGTTCACCCTGCACCCGGACCCGCAGCAGCCGGGACGGTGGGTGTTCCACCGGCCCGACGGCACCCCGGTCCCCCAGGTGCCCGACCCGCCCGCCCCGGCGCCGGCCGACGTTTCCGCGGAAACACCCGAGCCGACCCCGGAGCCGGACCCGGACAGCCTGCGGCCCAAGCAGCACGGCGAACGGTTCAGCCTCCGCGACAGCCTCGACGTCCTGTGCACCAACCCCAAACCCGAGGCCGCCTAGAGCTGGTGGCCCAGCTTGTATTCCGGCATCGAGTCCTCGCCGGCGCGGGTGTAGGAGAAGCCGTCGGCGCCGATCGTGACCGCCGCCTCGGAGGTGTCGGTGCGCGCGACGATCGGCTGCGGGTGGCCGTCCAGGTCCAGCACCGGCGAGGCGTCGGTGTACCAGCTCGGCACCACCGGGTTGCCCCACCAGTCGCGCCGCTGGTTGTCGTGCACATCCCAGGTGACAACGGGATTGTCGGGGTCGCCGGTGTAGTAGTCCTGGGTGTAGATCTCGACCCGGTGCCCGTCGGGATCGCGCAGGTAGAGGTAGAACGCGTTGGACACGCCGTGCCGTCCCGGGCCGCGCTCGATGGCGTCGGACCGGCGCAGCGCGCCGAGCTTGTCGCAGATCGCCAGGATGTTGTGCTTCTCGTGGGTGGAGAACGCGACGTGGTGCATGCGAGGTCCGTCGCCGCCGGTCATCGCGGTGTCGTGCACGGTGGGCTTGCGCCGCATCCAGGCCGCGTACACGGTGCCCTCGTCGTCCTGGATGTCCTCGGTCACCCGAAAACCCAGGTCTTGCATGAACTTCACCGCCCGCGGCACGTCCGGGGTGACCTGGTTGAAGTGATCCAGCCGGACCAGCGCGCCGGGCGTGTACAGGTCGTACCGCCAGGCCAGCCGCTCGACGTGCTCGACCCGGTGGAAGAACTCGTACGGGAAGCCGAGCGGGTCGACGACCCGCACCGAGTCACCGATGCCCCGGGTGAATCCGTCCGCCCGGCGCTCCACCCGGCAGCCCAGCTCGGAGTAGAAGGCGACCGCCCGGTCCAGGTCCTCCGGGGTGCGGACCCGGTAGGAGAACGCCGCGACGGCGGCCACCGGTCCCTGCCGCAGCACCAGGTTGTGGTGGATGAACTCCTCCAGACTGCGCAGATAGACGGCGTTCTCGTCCTCGAACGTGACGTGCAGGTCGAGCACGTCGACGTAGAACCGGCGGGACGCGGCCAGGTCGGTGACCACCAGCTCCATGTAGGCGCAGCGCAGCACGTCCGGCGGCGGCGACGCCGGCGTGGGCACCGGGTTGTCGGAGTGGATCGGAGCCTCCTGCGAGACGTAGAAGCCGGACGAGGTCAGCGTGCGGTCGCCTCTCATCGGTGGGTCGCCCTTCCGAACGTCGGGTTGTGCACCTGGCCGAGGGTGATGTGCACGGCCTGCTGATCGGTGTAGAAGTCGATGGAGCGGTAGCCGCCCTCGTGACCCAGTCCGGAGGCCTTGACGCCACCGAACGGGGTGCGCAGATCCCGCACGTTGTTGGAGTTCAGCCACACCATGCCGGCCTCGACGGCCTGCGCGAAGGTGTGCGCCCGCTTCAGGTCGTTGGTCCAGATATACGCTGCCAGACCGTATTTCGTGTTGTTGGCCAGCGCCAGCGCGTCCTTCTCGTCGTCGAACGGGGTGATCGCGACGACCGGTCCGAAGATCTCCTCCTGGAAGATCCGGGCGGACGGGTCGACGTCGGCGAACACGGTCGGGGCGACGAAGTTGCCGGTCTCGAAGCCCACCGGCCGGCCGCCGCCGGCGACCAGACGCCCCTCGGTCCTACCGATCTCGACGTAGCGCATCACCTTGGCGTAGTGCTCGGGGTGCACCAGCGCGCCGACCTCGGTGGCCGGGTCGTGCGGGTAGCCGACGACGACCCGCTGCGCCTGCTCGGCGTACCGCCGCACGAACTCGTCGTAGACCTCGCGTTGCACCAGGATCCGGCTGCCGGCCGTGCACCGCTCGCCGTTGAGCGAGAACACCCCGAAGATGGTGGCGTCGATGGCGGCCTCCAGGTCGGCGTCGGCGAACACGACGACCGGGCTCTTGCCGCCCAGCTCCATCGACAGGCCCTTCAGGTGCGGCGCGGCGTTGGCGAAAATGATTTGCCCGGTCCGGCTTTCGCCGGTGAAGGAGATCAGCGGCACGTCCGGGTGCCTGACCAGGGCGTCGCCGGCCTCCTCGCCCAGACCGTGCACCAGGTTGAACACGCCCTGCGGCAGGCCGGCCTCCTCGAAGATCCCGGCCCACAGTGACGCCGAGAGGGGGGTGAACTCAGCGGGTTTGAGCACCACGGTGTTGCCGGTGGCCAGGGCCGGGCCGAGCTTCCACGACTCCAGCATGAACGGCGTGTTCCACGGCGTGATCAGTCCGGCGACGCCGATGGGTTTGCGGTTGACGTAGTTGATCTGGCGCCCCGGGACCTTGAACGTGTCGTCGGACTGGGCGACGATCAGGTCGGCGAAGAACCGGAAGTTCTCGGCCGCGCGGCGCGCCTGGCCGAGCGCCTGGGTGATCGGCAGGCCGGAGTCGAACGATTCCAGCTCGGCCAGCCGTGCGTCCCGGGATTCCACGAGGTCGGCGATGCGGTGCAGGATCCGGGATCGGTCCCGGGGCAGCATCCGCGGCCACGGACCGTCCAGGAAGGCCCGGCGGGCGGCGGCGACGGCCGCGTCGATATCGGCACCCTTGCCCGCCGCCGCCTGCGCATAGGTCCGGTTGCCGACCGGTTCCAGCACGTCGAAGGTGCCGCCGTCGAGCGAGTCGACGGACTCGCCGTCGATGTAGTGCCGGATCCGGGCCGGCAGATCGGCCGGAACGTGCGGCGCCGCGGGCGCTGCCTGGGTCACGGTGATACCTCCTGGCTGAGAACGTCGTCGGGGTGTTCGTGGAGTAGGTAGGCGTCCAGTGTCGCCAGCCGGTGCTGCCGGGCCGCGGTCTCGATGTCGGCCAGGGGGGCGCCGGCCTCGATCAGATCGACGATGGCGTCGTGCTCGCGCACCGACTGGTTGGCCCGGCCGGGCACGAAGCTGAACGTCGAATCGCGAAGGTTGCGCAGCCGGGCCCATTCGGCGTTCACCACGTCGAGCAGCCGGCGGTTCGGGCACCTGCCGTACAGGATCGCGTGGAACTGCTGGTTGAGACCGGTGAAGGCATGCGGGTCGAACGGCGTGAGGATCCGCTTCAGCCGCCGGTTGATGGCCCGGGCGTCCCGGAGGTCCTTGGCGGTCAGGCGGCCGGCCGACAGCGCGGTGGCGGCCCCCTCGACAATGCCGAGAGTTTGCATGCTGTAGCGGTATTCGGAATCGTCGTACATGGCGACGTGGGCGCCGACGTTGCGTTCGTAGGTGACCAGGCCCTCGGCCTCCAGCTGGCGGATCGCCTCCCGCACCGGGACCACGCTCACCTCGAGTTCGGTGGCGATCGCGGTCAGGGCCAGCCGGTAGCCGGGGGCGAACTCGTGGCTGGCGATGCGCTGCTTGATCCAGTGGTAGGCCTGCTGCGACTTGCTCAGTTCGGTGGCCGGCGTGGCCGGCTTTCGCGTCACGCCGGGTCCTGTGCGGTTGGCACGCCCCAGGCCTCGGCCCGCTGATGGTCGTCGACCGACGGCAGCGAGCCGAGGGACGCGTCGAACGGCACGTCGCCCTGGACGACGGTGGTGACCAGCCGGCCGGTGCTCGGCCCGCCGGCCGCGTCCACCTGCACCTCGACGACGTCGCCGGGCACGATCACGGTCGACCCGGCCGGTGTCCCGGTCAGAATGACGTCGCCGGATTCCAGCGTGAGGTGCTGGGACAGGTCGGCGACCAGCTGCGCGAACGGGAACAACAGCCCGGCGGACGTGTCGTCCTGGGCGAGCCGGCCGTTCACCCAGGCGCGCACGCGCAGGCCGGCCGGATCGACCGTCCGCGCATCGATCAGCGCCGGCCCGATCGGGGTGAAGCCGTCCCCGCCCTTGGAGCGGACGTTGGAGCCCCGGTCGTTGACCCGCAGGTCGTACAGGCCCAGGTCGTTGGCCGCGGTCACCCAGCCGACGTGGCTCCACGCCCGGTCCATACCCACCCGACGGGCGGGAGTTCCGATGACCAAAGCGATCTCGCCCTCGAACGCGAGCAGTTCGGTGCCGGCCGGTCGCTCCACCACCCCGCCCGACACCGCGATCGAGCTGGAGGGCTTGAAGAAGTACGACGGGTGGTCCGGCCGACGACCTCGCTGATCGGCCCGCGAGGCGTAGCTCAGGTGTACGGCGATGATCTTCCCGGGGCGCACCGGCAGCGGCGTGCCGCCCGACAGTGACGGTCCATCAACCGGTGTGGTCGCCATCGAGTGTCCTCACGCTTGCATCGTATACGTTTAATCGTATACGATGGTTCGTCGAGCGGGCAAGGGAGACCGGATATGCAGTTCCACCACCACGGCTACGTCTCCCGGAATCCGCGCGTCAGGCCCGCCGCCGGCACGGGCATCGACCGCCCCGCCGACCTGCCCGACGAGGTCGACGTGCTGATCGTGGGGACCGGGCCGGCCGGCATGATCCTGGCCGCCCAACTGTCCCACTTCCCCGACGTGACGACCCGGATCATCGAGCGCCGGCCCGACCGGTTGGCGATCGGGCAGGCCGACGGCATCCAGGCCCGCAGCGTGGAGACCTTCCAGGCCTTCGGATTCGCCGAGGACATCATCGCCGAGGCCTACCGGATCACCCAGATGAACTTCTGGACCCCGGACCCGGCCGACCCCGAGCACATCGTCCGCAGCCAGCGGACCGTGGACGATCCGCACGGCATCAGCGAGTTCCCGCACCTGATCGTCAACCAGGCCCGGGTGCTGGACTACTTCGCCGAGTTCGCCGCCCACGGGCCGGCCCGGATCACCCCCGACTACGGCTACGAGTTCGTCGACCTGAAGGTCACCCAGGGCGAGCAGTATCCGGTCGCGGTGACGCTGCGGCGCACGGCCGGGGAGCAGGTCGGGCGGGAACGGACGGTGCTGGCCAGGTACGTGGCCGGTTGCGACGGGGCGCGCAGCCCCGTCCGGGAATCGATCGGCCGGAAGCTGGTCGGCGACCAGGCGTTCCACGCCTGGGCGGTGATGGACGTGCTCGCGGTCACCGACTTCCCCGACATCCGCACCAAGTGCGCCATCCAGTCTCGGCACGGCAGCATCCTGCACATCCCGCGGGAGGGCGGCCATCTTTTCCGGATGTACGTCGACCTGGGCGAGCTCAGGCCGGACGACCACGGCGCGGTCCGCGCGACCACTGTCGAGACCGCGATCGCCAAAGCCAACGAGATCCTCTCGCCCTACACGCTGGATGTGCGAAACGTGGCCTGGTACAGCGTGTACGAGGTCGCCCACCGGCTCACCGACAAGTTCGACGACGTGCCGGCCGGACGCAGCGACGAGCAGACCCCACGGGTGTTCATCGCCGGCGACGCCTGCCACACCCACAGCGCGAAAGCCGGCCAGGGCATGAACGTCTCGATGCAGGACGGGTTCAACCTCGGCTGGAAGCTCGGCTACGTGCTGCAGGGTCGCAGCCCCGAGACGCTGTTGGCCACGTACTCGGCCGAACGGCAGGTCATCGCCAAGAACCTCATCGATTTCGATCGGGAGTGGTCGACGATGATGGCCCGCAAGCCGGAGGAGTTCGACAATCCCGACGAGCTCGGTGATTTCTACGTCAAGACCGCCGAGTTCCCGGCCGGGTTCATGACGCAGTACCCGCCGTCGATGATCGTCGGCGGCACCGGGCACCAGAATCTGGCGACCGGTTTCCCGGTCGGCAAGCGGTTCAAGTCGGCCCCGGTGGTCCGGGTCGCCGACGGCAATCCGGTGCACCTGGGGCACCATCACACCGCCGACGGACGGTGGCGTATCTACGCTTTCGCCGGTGCGCTGCCCGATGTCGATGCCGTGACGAGGGAGTGGGCGAACTGGCTGGCCGGCGCGGCGGACTCGCCGGTCGTCCGGCACACCCCGGCCGGGGACGACGTCGACAGCCTGTTCGACGTCAAGGTGATCTACCCCGGCCCCTTCACCGACGTCGAACTACCCGCCGTGCCGACTCTCTTCCTACCCCGCACCGGACCGTTCCAGCTGATCGACTACGAGAAGGTGTATGCGGCGGATCCGGCGCAGGACATCCGGGAGCTGCGCGGCGTCGACCCGTCCGGGGCGGTGGTGGTGGTCCGGCCCGACCAGTACGTCGCCGCCGTTCTCCCGTTCGCGGCGCGGTCGGATTTGGCGTCCTTCTTCGCCCGGAACCTGCTCCCGGCCCACTGAACGTTTCGGCACTGCAAAGGATCTCATGCCCTCCGTCTCCGCCCATGTTGCCGCCACGCTGGCCTGCTACGTCGACCATGTCTTCGGCGTGATGGGCAACGGCAACGCCTACTTCCTGGACACGATCGAACGGGAGACGACCGCCCGTTTCACCCCGGTTCGCCACGAGTCCGGCGGGGTGGTCGCCGCCGACGCCTATCACCGGGCGTCCGGACGGCTGGCCGCCGCCACCGCGACCTACGGCGCCGGGTTCACCAACACGATCACCGCGCTGGCCGAAGCCGCCCAGGCGCACGTGCCGCTCGTGCTGGTGGTCGGGGACGAGCCCACGTCGGGACCGCGGCCCTGGGGCGTCGACCAGATCGCCCTGGCCGCCGCGGTGGGCGTTCGCACCTACACCGTCGGCCGGACCGATGCCGCCGCCACCGTGGCGATCGCGGTCGAGCACGCCCGGTCCTACCGGGTGCCGGCGGTCCTGGCGATCCCGTACGACGTCGCGCTGGTCGACGCCGGTCCGGTTCTCCGGGCGCCCGCCCTGCGGCTGCCCGATCGCAAGGGTCCGCCCGGCGGGTACGGCCGGGGCACGATCGCGCGGATCGTCGACGCGCTGGCGGCGGCCGAAAGGCCGTTCCTGCTGGCCGGTCGCGGGGCGTGGCTGGCCGACGCCGGCGCGGTACTCGGCGCGCTGGCCGACGCGACCGGGGCGGTGACCGCCGCGACCGCGCTGGCCCGCGGCATCTTTCCCCGGGCCGAGTTCGACCTCGGCGTGACGGGTGGGTTCGGCGCCGAGGGTGCGATGGACCTGGTCCGGCAGGCCGACGTGGCGGTGGTGTTCGGGGCGTCGCTGAACCAGTTCACCATGCGCTTCGGCGATCTGTTCGCGCCCGAGACCCAGGTCTTCCAGGTCGATGTCGCCGGTTCGGCGACGCATCCGAACGTCGGCGGGTTCGTCTCCGGTGACGCCGCGCTGGTCGCCGCCGCCGTCGTCGACGGGCTGGCCGAGCTGGGTGCCGAACCCAGCGGCTGGCGGGAGCGGGTCCCGGTGACGGCGCTGCGCCGCTACGACCAGGGCGACGGATTGGCTGCGGACGGCCGGCTGGACCCTCGGACCGCCGCGGCCCGGATCGGCGAGCTGTTGCCCGCGGACCGCGTCGTGGTGTCCGACGGCGGGCACTTCATCGGCTGGGCCAACATGTACTGGCCGGTCGCCTCGCCGGATCGGATGGTGATGGTGGGCACGGCGTTTCAGTCGATCGGGCTCGGCTTCGCCAGCGTCGTCGGGGCAGCTCTGGCCAATCCGGCGGCCACGGTGGTGCTGACCAGCGGAGACGGTGGCGCGTTGATGGCGCTGGCCGACCTGGAATCGGCCGTGCGCACCGCCGCCGGCCGCGGCGTGACGGTCATCTGGAACGACGCCGCCTACGGAGCCGAGGTCAATTTGTACGGCCTCAAGGGATTGGCCCGCGCCCCCATGCTGATCCCGGAGACCGACTTCGCCGGCCTGGCCCGGTCGGTCGGCGCGGAGGGGGTGACGGTGCGGACCCTGGACGACCTGGATCGGCTGGGGGAGTGGGCGGCGACCGACCCGGCCGACCGCCCGTTCCTGCTGCTGGACCTGCGGGTCTCCGGCGCGGTCATCGCGCCCTACCAGCGGGAGATCATCCGCATCAACTCGTGAATCGGGCCGACCGTGAGTACTAGATCACGGTTCGAACTCCCAGCGTCCGATGCGCCCGATCTTGCCGGCGAGGTCGCTCCATGTTTCGCCGTCGATGCGCCGGAGTCGGTCGTCGACAAAGGACTCGATGCGGGCCCGGTCTATGTGACTGACGAACAGGAAATGACGCCCGATGAGGGCGCCGTCACGGTCGATCAGTTTGGCCAGAGCCTCAGGAGTGCAGACGCTGACGGTGAACAAGTCCTCCCCGGGTGCGTCGATCGGACCCACGTGCATGACGAGGGTCGCCGGCTCGTCGTCGCTGGCGATCGCGTCCCACTCGTAGCACTTGACTGCTGCCCGCATCGGGCAACGCTAGCCCGTCGGTTTGACCGGGAGACCCCTGATGCCGCTTCCCGACACCCATGCGGACCGGCCGACCGGGTGTTCGAAATCTACGCATCGAAAGGCGTCGAAGCGCTTGTGCTGAAGCGCGAGAGCGCTTACAATCGAACGTATG
>JBDHZW010000234.1:0-8537 GCA_039812105.1 Nakamurella sp. | reverse complement strand
GGTCGTCCGGTACTGGGCGAGCACCTTCTCGGCGAAGTCGAAGCCGGCGGCGGTGACGTCCTGCGCGGTGGGCAGGTCGGCGGGCAGCTCGAACGCGGGCAGCTCGACGGCCGGCTTCGGCAGCTCGGGCAGGTTCTTCACGAAGGCCTCGACGGCCTGCACGAACTGCTCCTGCACCTTGGCCACGGTGGCCAGGTACTCGTCGGCAACCTTGGTGGTCTCGGCAACGTAGTCGGTCATGGGGATCTCCTCGGGGTTGGTGGTCAACGTGATGTGCTTAGTCTGCCAAGCATTGCGTGGCACGTCAAGCACTTTTGCTTGGTGAACCACGCATTGTGGGCCAGGTCACCGCGGACCGTCGACGCAGCGGGGGTCAGCGCCCGCGACCCCGGGTCGTGAGGCTGTCCTGGGCGACCTGCCAACGGGCGTAGGCCAGCCGGGCATCGGCCAGCGCGTCGTGCCGGTCGGTCCCCGGCCCGGGGATGGGCGGACAGCCGGCCGCCTCCCAGTGCTGCCGGATCTCCCGGGTCAACCGCGGCACGTCCCGCGGCAGCTCGGGCATCGCCCCCCACAGCTGCGCCAGCACCACGTGGTCGTAGGCGGCGAACCACGCCCACAACTCGACCGGCAGCCCCGGAGCGGTCAGGAAGGCGTACAGGTCGGCCCGGATGGCCGCCCGGGACCGCCACGCCGGGTCGGCCGGCGGCGGCAGCTTGTCCAGCACGTGCGAGCGCACCCAGGGGCTCGCCCGGACCGGGTCGAACTCGGTGGAGACCGCATAGAACTCGCGGCCGTCCTGCGCGATCACCCCGATCGAGATCAACTCGATGGTGTGGCCGTCCTCGATGAACTCGCAGTCGTAGAAGTAGCGGGCCACCGGGCCGTTCCGGGTCGGGACGGGCAAGAGCGGCTCAGCCGGCCTTCTTGGCGCCCGGCAGGCGGGTGACCGTGCCCGGTCCGCGACCCTCGACCGCCGCCACCGCGTGGCCCTCGGCGGCCGCCGCCAGGTCCTCCTTGACCTTGGCCGCGTACTTGTCGACGTACTGCTGGCCGGACAGCTCCATGATCCGGTACATGATCTCGTCGGTCATCGAGCGCTCGACGAAGCGGTCGCCGGCCATGCCCTCGTAGCGGGAGAAGTCCAGCGGCCGGCCGACGACCATCTTGATCCGTCCGGGCCGCCACATCTTGGAGCCGATCGGGTTGACCTTCTCGGTGCCTATCATCACCACCGGGACGACCGGCACGTTGGCCTCCAGGGCCATCCGGGCGACGCCGGTCTTGCCCTTGTACAGCTTGGCGTCGGGCGAGCGGGTGCCCTCGGGATAGATGCCCAGGATGTGCCCCTCCCGCAGCAGCCGGATCCCGGTGTCCAGCGCGGCCCGGGCGGCCGACGCCCCGCTGCGGTCGATCGGCACCTGCCCGACCCCGCTGAAGAACCAGCGCTTGAGGGTGCCCTTGACGCCCTTCTCGGTGAAGTACTCGCTCTTGGCCAGGTAGGTGACCCGCCGCTTGATGTACAGGGGGGTGAAGAAGGAGTCGGCCACCGAGATGTGGTTGCCGGCCAGGATCACGCCGCCCTCGGCCGGGATGTACTCGGCGCCGACCACCTTGCACGGGAACAGCAGCCTGAGCCAGGGTCCCAGGAACACGTACTTCATGAGCTTGTAGACCACGCGCAGGCCTCTCACTGCTTCCAACACGGCCGGAATCGGACTGCGGACAACCGTACGCCGCCGGGCAAGCCGGCGCCGTTCCCGAACGGCCCGATCCCGCGACCGAGCGGATCGCTCGGAGGTCCGGGCATTATTGAACAGGCACCGCCTTGAACCGGCACCGGCGACCGACCCGCGCCCCGTCACCGAGCCCACACCGCGCACGGCAGGAGAACGAATGACCGCAAGCACACCGGACCGGGACTACGCACCCTTCCGGCACGACGGATCCGACGTCGGGGTCCTGCTGTGCCACGGGTTCTCCGGCGCTCCCGGATCGCTGCGCGACTGGGCCGACCACCTCGCCGACGCCGGCTACACGGTCCGGCTGCCGCTGCTGCCCGGGCACGGCACCCGCTGGCAGGACCTGAACCGGACCACGTTCGACGACTGGCTGGCCGAGGTCACCCGGGAATTCCGGGAGCTGACCGCGACCTGCCGGGCCGTGGTGGTGTGCGGGCTGTCGATGGGCGGGACGCTGACGCTGCGGCTGGCCGAGCTGTACCCGGACCAGATGGCCGGCATCGTGCTGGTCAACCCGTCGGTGCTGACCGAGCGCTGGGACGCCAAGATCCTGCCGTTGATGCAACGCGTCGTGCCCCGGTTCCCCGGTATCACCAGCGACATCGCCAAGCCGGGCGTCACCGAACCCGGGTACAAGTACATGCCGCTCAAGGCGGTCTACTCGCTGTCCAAGGCGTGGCCGGTGGTGCGCGCCGACCTGCCGAAGGTCACCGTGCCGGTGCTGCTGCTGCACTCCACCGTCGACCACGTGGTGGAACCGGTGAACGCGCAGGTGGTGCGGAACGAGGTCGGCTCGTCCGATGTCATCGACATCCAGATGACCCGCAGCCATCACGTGGCGACCATGGACTACGACGCCGAACTGATCTTCACCTCCACGGTGGAGTTCATCGAGAAGGTCACCGCAGGCATCACGTGACGGTGCTACCCGGCGACGACGACCGTCCCGACCGCACCGCGGCGGGCGACTCGCCCGACCCTCCGGGCGGCGTCGAACCGGTGGAGCCCACCCCGGCCCGGGACCGAACCTGGCGCAGCAATCCGACCGACGACGACGTCGACGCCGCCTTCGCCGACATCGTGTCCGGCATGATCACCGAGAGCGTCCGGCGGCACCCGTCCGGGTCACCCGCGGGCGGTCCGGGGGTGGACCTGCGGCCCGCCCCGGACCCGGAGGTCGCCCCGGATCCGGCGGCCGAACGGGCCCGCCGGCGGGAACTGCGCCGGCTGGAACGGGCCGCCGAACTCGCCGCCTACGAGGCCGGCGAGGCGCAGGCGCGGGCCGAGCACGACGCCGACCAGGAACACTTCACCCCGCCCGACCCGCCCCCGCTGCCCCGGCCGAAGCTGCGCACGATCTCCTCGGTGCTGATGATCATGGCCGGCATCCTGCTGCTCGCCCGGCCCGGCCTGCTGGCCGTCTCACCGGACCTGGCGATGGTGCTGGCCGTGCTGTTGATCGTCGGCGGGGTGGTGCTGCTGCTCACCGGCATCTGGCGCCGTCGCGGGGGCGGCGACGGCTGGGACGACGGCGCCGTCGTCTGACGGCACCGGGTCGCGTCACTGCCGGCCCGCGGCCTCGGCCGCGAGCAGCGCGGCCCCGATGATGCCGGCCCGGTCGCCGAAGCGGGCCAGTTCCACCCGGGGCAGGGGTCGGTGCCCGGCCCCGGTGATGGCCTCGGCGAACTCCGACACGGCCAGCGGCAGGAACATGCCGGCGGCCGCGGACACCCCACCCCCGATGACGATCACCTCGGGGTCGAGCACGTCGGTGACCAGGGCCAGCCCGGCGGCCAGCCAGTGGCCGAGTTCGTCCAGCGCGGCCAGGGCGACCGGGTCCCCCTCGGTGGCGGCGACCGCGACCATCGTGCCGGTGACGGCGGCGGGGTCGTCCCCGCTGAGCCGGCGAAGCACCGGCGCGTCGTGGTCGGTCATCTGCAGCCGCGCCGTCTGCGCCAGGGCGGTGCCCGAGCAGTACCGCTCCCAGCAGCCCCGCTTGCCGCACGGGCAGGGCCGCCCGTCTGGCACCACCGTCAGGTGGCCGAGTTCCGGCGCCACCCCGTGCGCGCCCCGGTAGATGTGCCCGTCCATCACCAGCCCGGCGCCGATCCCGGTGCCGAGGGCGATGAGCAACGCGATCGACGCGCCCGCGGACACGCCGCGCCGGTACTCGGCCCAGGCGGCGGAGTTGACGTCGTGGTCCATCACCACCGGCAGCCCGACCCGGGCGGAGATCCGTTCCGGCACCGGCGCGTCCCGCCAGGCCAGGTGCGGCGCGAACATCACCCGCTGCCGATCGGCGCTGACGAAGCCGGCCACGGCCAGGCCGACCGCGGACACCGGTTGGTTGGCCGCGAGTTTGCCGATGAGGGTGACCAGCAGGTCCTCGGTCTCCCGCTCGGTGCGCGGGGTGGCGTCCCGCAGCGACGCGCCCCGGATGGCGGTGCCGTCGATGACGGCGGCGCGCACCGACGTCCCGCCGATGTCGATGCCGACGGCCGCGGTCACAGGATGTCGATCCGTTCGAAGCCGCCCCGCCGCGCGGGTGGCGGGGGTGGTGGCGGCGGGTCATCGGGTCCGGTCGGACCGGCGGCGCCGGGGGCGGCCGGCTCGGCATCGGGAATCATCGACCGCAGCGCGCGGACGATCAGCAACGCACCGTCGACCAGTTTGGCCGTGGTCTCGGGTCGTTCACCGCGCAGCATGGCCAGGAACCGGCACAGCGGGCAGGCCGTGCACGACGCCCCGGGCACCGACCCGCATTCCGGGCACCGACCGTCCGGGCCGAGCGGTCGGCCGGTGGACTGCGGACCGGCCGCCGTTGCCGACGGTGATCCGCCGGCCGGGCCGGCGGACTCGCCGGTGCCGTCGGGTTTGAGCGCGGTGAGCCGGTCGGCGACGACGTCCAGCAGCAGCGCCGCCTCGACCGCCAGCGGGCCGACGGCGGGTGCCCCGGGGGTGCCCCCGTTGTGCCGGTGGTCGTCGGTCACCCGGCACCGGCCAGCGCGGCGCCGGTGAATCCGGCGGTGAGCCCGGCCGGCCACAGTGCCGGATCGGCGGCGAAGTCGATGATCAGCCGGCCGTCGGCGAAGCTGGCGCCCTCGGTCGTGCACCGTTGCAGGACCGACGGCAGCGCGATCCGCCGGCGCACGTCCCCGACCGTCACCACCAGGTCGGAGCCGGACCGGGACAGCGCGATGTCGCCCCGCTGCACCAGCGGCAGCGGCAGCGACAGCTGGTACCAGCCGTCGGCCCCCCCGACCTCGATCGCCGGGCCGGCGTCGGCGGCGGCCAACGGGTCGAGGATGCCGAACCGGGCACCGGCGGCACCATCGACCGGCGCACCGGTCGGGGGGCCGAACATGTCGGCCGCCAGCTCGGCCAGCTGGCCGACCCCGATCGGCTCCTCCGGCTTCTGCAGCACCCGGCGGATCGGCAGCCCCTGGAACGACTCCTCCACGTGGGTGAGCGCATCCCGCTGGCTCTCCCGCTGCCGCCGCAGGAACTCGCCGCCGACCCCGCTGGGCAGCAGCCGGTTCACCGTGACGGCCTCCACCGCGAAGCCGTGCAGGGACAGCGCGGTGAACAGCCGGCGGGCCTCGGCGACCACCATCCGCTCGGCGGTGAGCACCAGCCGCACCCCGGTGACGGCGGGGTCGGCCAGCAGCGCGCGGGCGGCCATCAGTTCGGACAGCAACTCCCCCACCGCGTCCCGCACGGTGGCGTTGGGGGCACCGGGCATCCCGGTGAACGACGCGGCGATGCTGCGCAGCACCCGTTGCGGGGCACCGAGCAGCCGCTGGGCGTAGAAGCCGATGGTCTCCGGCAGCGCCAGCAACCGCAGCGTCTCGCCGGTCGGTGCGCAGTCGACGACGATCGCGTCGAACTCGCCGGAGGAGGCCAGCCGCCGCAGTTCCAGCAGGGCGACGATCTCCTCGGCGCCGGGGAGCACGACCAGCTCCTCGGCCTGCACCTCGGCCATCCCCCGGGCGGAGAGCACCCCCACCAGGTAGTTGCGGATGTGCGCCCAGCTCTGTTCGAACCGGCCGCGGGTGTCCACCTGCGCGGCCCAGAGGCGGTCCACCCCGGCCACCGGGGTCGGGTCGCCGCCGACCGCGGTGCCGAGCACGTCGGCGATCGAGTGCGCCGGGTCAGTCGAGACCAGCAGGGTACGGGCCCCGCCCGCTGCACAGGCGAGGGCGGTGGCGGCCGAGATGGTGGTCTTGCCGACCCCGCCCTTGCCGGTGTGCAGGGCAATTCTCATCCGGCTTCGACCCGCTTTTTCAGCTCCTTCAACGCGGTGTCCAGGATCACCCGTTCCGCCTTCCGGCGCAGCACCCCGATCATCGGCACCGACAGGTCGACCGCCAGGGTGTAGGTGACCTCGGTGCCCTTGGGGGTCGTCTTGAGCGTGTACGACCCCTCCTGCGACTTCTGCAGCTGACCCGACACCAGCGACCAGGACACCTTCATCCCGTCGTCGGCCCATTGGTACGCCAGTTCGTAGGTGTCCTTGAGCAGCCCGGCGTCCATGCTGAACTGCACCTGCTTGGCCCGCCCGCCCTCGCCGGGATCGGTGACCTTGACGCTCTTCACCGCGCCCGCCCACTCCGGATACGCGGCGAAATCGGCGATCACATCCATGATCGCCGCTGGTTCGGCAGTCATCGTGATCGACTGCGAGGAGGGAGTTGCCATGCATGGAAGGCTACCCAGGTCGATGCCGTTCGGCTGCAGATGGCCGGATTATGCGGGTGTGATCCGCTCCGGTTCGATCGACCGCCGGTTCGTCGGCTCCGGTCAGCGCAATTCCAGCTCGAACGGCGTCGGGAAACGCTGGAAGTGCCCGACGTTGACGCACTCGGTGCGCCCCCGGCGGAGCCGCCGGGCGATCGGCTGGTGCACGTGCCCGTACACCGCCAGTTCCGGACGGTGCTCGTCGATCGCCTCCACCAGACCCGGGCCGCACATCTCCAGCCGTCCCGGCACCACGTCGTAGCGCAGCAGCGGGATCGCCGGCGGCACGTGCGAGCAGAAGATGTCCACCGGCCCGAGGGCGGCGACCGCGGCCCGGTAGTCGTCCCGCGATCGCATGAAGGGCCGCCAGATCTGGGACGGTGCACCGAACACGGCACCGGGGCGGCGGCTCGCGCCGCCGGCGACGAAACCGAGGCGACGGCCGGCGACCGACACCACCTGACCGTCCAGATAGGGCAGGTGGTCGCCGGCCACCCCGTTCCACAGGTCGGCCACGTCCACGTTGCCCAGGGTCAGCAGGGCGTCGGGACCGACCGCGGCCAGCACGTCCCGGTACAGGGCGCCGACCACGTCGGACAGGGTGCCGACCGGGTCCGGAATGCTCTCCCACAGGTCGCGGTTGACCCGGCGCAGCCGGTCGAAGTCGCCGGCCAGCCGCAGGTCGATGAACGGCTGCACCCGGGCGGCGCCGAAGATCCGGCCGAGGATGCCGCCGGCCGGGTCGTGGTAGTCGACGTAGTCGATCAGGTCGCCGAGCACCACCAGCCGGCCGCCGGAACGCGCGACGTCCCGCAGCCCGGCGATGTTGCCGTGCACGTCGGACACGAACTTCAGCAGGACGCCCATCGCGCCCACCGTAGGGGTCAGCGGTTGACCGCGTGCCCGGTGGGGTTGGGTCCGGCGGCGGCCAGGTCGACGACCTTGATCGGCACCCCGGGCATGGACGCGTGCAGCACCTTCCCGTCGCCCACGTACATGCCGACGTGGCTGACCGGCGAGTAGTAGGTGACCAGGTCACCCGGCTGCAGCTGGTCGAGCGGGATCGTCGGCAACGCGTCCGCCTGGGCGGCGCTGTTGCGCGGGATCTCGATGCCGGCCTGCTGCCAGGCCCACAGCATCAGGCCGGAGCAGTCGAACGAGTCCGGGCCGACCGCTCCCCACACGTAGGGCAGGCCCTGCCGGGACAGCGCCGCCTCCACCGCGATGCCGGCCTGCACGCTGGGCGCGTGCGCGGCCGCCCAGGCGGCGAACTCGGGTCCGGTGCTCTCGACCGGCGCGGCGTCGGTGGCCAGCCCGGCCCGGTCCCGCTGAGCGGCCTGCTCCGCCTGCCGGGCGACCGAGGCGGCGTCCAGGTTGGCCGCCTCCTGGGTGGCGACCGCCGCATCGATGTCCGCGGTGGACAGCTGGGCGAAGGCCAGCTGGTAGACGGCGATCTCGCCCTGCAGCTGGGCGTGACCGGCGTCCAGCGCGTCGCGGGCGGCCTGGGCGTCGGCGGTCGCCTGGTCCGCGGTCTGCTTGGCGGCCCTGGCCTGGTTCTCGGCCACCTGGGCGGACGCGCGGGCATCGGCGGCGGCCTGCCGCGCGGCCAGCGCGCCGCTGAGGGTCTGCTGCTGGTCGTCGGCGATCTGGCTCAGCGAGCTGGCCTGGGCCAGGTAGTCGTCCGGGCTGCCCGCGGTGAGCAGCACCGACAGGTCGTCCAACCGGGCGCCGCGGAAGCTGGCGTTGGCGAAGGCGTCGACCTTGGCCTGGTACTGCGCGACCACCGCGTCCGCGGCGGTCACCTTCTGCTGTTCGGCGGAGGTGCGGTCGGTGGCGGCGGCCAGATCCGCGGCGGCGGCGTCGGAGGTCGCCTTGGCCGCGTCGACGGCGGCCTGGGCGGCCAGCACCTGCTCGTTGTAGGTCTCGGCGCGCCGGGCGGCGTCCAGCCAGGCCTGCTTAGCCGCATCGGCGGTGGTCGGCACGGCGACCGCCGGGGCCGGCGCCACCTGGTCGGCGGGCACCGACTGCTCGGCGGGGGCCGCCTGGTCGGCCGCCGGCTGG
>JBDHZW010000233.1:0-8626 GCA_039812105.1 Nakamurella sp. | reverse complement strand
ACCAGGGCCATCCCGGTAGCCGAGGCGAGCACGCCGGCCCACCCCCACCCGTCGAACAGCAGGGATTCCAGCCGGCCCAGCAGGAACATGCCGGCGAGCATGGCCGCCACCATTTCCAGATAGTGCCGGACCAGGGGACGCCGTGCCGCGAGGGTTGTTTCGGTCATGACGAGGCCTCTCTCGTTGTGCTGCCGGATCTTGTCGGTGGGCGACGGGGAAACCGTAGGAACGCCAGGAGCAGCACGGCGGCGGCCGCGATCAGCAGCGGCCGGGCCGTCAGTTCCCAGGGCCAGCGCGGTCCGGTCAGACCCAGCGCTTCTGTCGGGTACTGCAGGGTCTTGCCGACCCATTCGGCGGTCGCGACGTCGTAGCCGGCCGCGATGTCGCGCAGGGCGCCGTCGAAGGCGAACTCGCCGCTGCGGTTCAGGTAGACCACGCTCGTGCCGGACGGTCGGGGCAGGCCGGCCGCGACCTGATCGCGGGCGGCGTCGACACCGGGCACCACCACTCGGTCGGCGGCGGCGACCGCTGTCGGCCAGTCGAACCGGGGCAGGAAGGTCAGCCCGAGCCGGGAACGGACGGGCTGCCCGTGCACGCTCGCCGCCAGCGGGGTGGCCAGGAACGACAGTTCGGTGGTCGGCCGGAACGCGGCGGCCAGCTCGATCTCGCCGACGCCGTCGGTGAGCAGGACCGCCGTCGACGGCCGGTCCCACCGGAAGCCGGCACTGAGCAGGCCGACCACATCGGCGGGAGCCGGGCCGGCCGACGGGATCCGGTCTCCCCCGCCGCCGGCGTAGCCCGCCCAATGGATCTCGCCGGCCACCCGGGTCGCCGCCGCGGGTCCGAGCAGTCGCTCGACCACCCGCAGCGAGCCGTCGATCCCGGACAGCACGGCGGCCGAGGTGATGATCTGGCCGTCGTCGACGAAGCGGACCCCGTCCGTCCACCGCACCTGCGGGTGGTCCCGGCGGAGCCCGATCAGGCCGAGCCAGTTCGACGTGGCCGGCCGCCCGTCCAGCAGTCCCGCCTGGGCCAGCAGGCCGGCGCCCACGCACACGCTCAACAGCAGGGAACCTCCGGCGTGCCGGGCCTTGATCCAGTCCATGACCCGCGCGTCCGGAGCGGTCAGCTGCGGGACCACCACCACGTCCGGTCCGTCCGGGTCCAGCCTGGCGAGCTGCTCGAAGGTCAGGTCGGGCAACAGGTCGAGACCGCCGGTCAACGGCACCGGCCCGGCGTCGGCGGCCACCGTGTACACGTTCAGCGCCCCGGTCCGGGCGAAAACCTCGTAGGGAGCAAGGCTGTCGGCCACGTTGGTGCCGGACCGGTCGACCAGCACGGCCACCGTCGGCCGGCTCGGGTCGTGCACCGGCGGCCGGGCAACGACGTCCGGCGCCCCGGGCGGCGGGGTGTAGGCGTCGCCCGCCACCGCCCGGATGCCCAGACCGCCGGCCAGCACGACGACCGCCGTCGCGGTCAGGGCGATCAGGATCCATCGACCGGCCCGGCGCCACCGGGGTCGGATCGGCCGATCCGTCATGCCGTCATCTCCTTGACCCGTCGGTGCTAACTCGTACATCGGAGTACGAGTAATGACCATAACTCGTACAGGTGAGTACGACAACCGGATTCGCGACAATGATCGGGCAGACGCGGGGTCCGCTTCCGTCCTTCTACGCTGGAGCGATGTCCGGCCTCGCCACGCTCCTCCCGGTCACCGTGGCCGTGGCGCAGTGTCGCGGCGGCGATGGTCCCGACGGCGATCTCGGCCTGTACCCGGGCGAGGAGGCGGCGGTGTCGCGGGCCGTACCGGCGCGGCGGCGTGAGTTCACCGTCGCCCGGTCGTGCGCCCGGCAGGCCCTGCGCCGGCTCGGCGCGCCGGCCGGCGCCATCGGCAAAGGCCCGGCGGGCGAGCCGCAATGGCCAAGGGGCGTGGTCGGCAGCATCACCCACTGCGCCGGGTACACCGCGGCCGCCGTCGCCTGGCGCGCCGACCTGCGCACCGTCGGCGTGGACGCCGAACCGAACGACGCGCTGCCGGACGGCGTGCTCGGGCTGACCGCCTCGGCCGACGAGATCGCTCACCTGGACGCGCTGGCGGCCGCCGACCCGCGGGTGCAGTGGGGGCGATTGCTGTTCTGCGCCAAGGAGTCTGTCTACAAGGCCTGGTATCCCGTGCAGCAGCGGTGGCTCGGGTTCGAGGATGTCGATGTGCGGCTGTCCCCCGACGGGTCGTTCCGCTGCCGGCTCCTCACGCCGGACGCCGCGGCGGCATCGTTCGCCGAGTGCTCGGGGCGGTGGGCGCTCGACGACGGGGCCCTGCTGGCCGCGGTGTCGCTGCCCGCCGGCTGAATGGTCCGCGGCGCGGCCGGCTCCGCGGCCGATTCACTCGAGGGCCCGGAGCCGCCCACCGTCCAGGACGAGCACCTCGTCGAGCCGGTCCAGGGTCCGCGCCCGGTGCGCCACGACGATGACGGTGCGGCCCGGGGCGAGCCGCTCGAGCGCCTGTTCCACCAGTTCGGCCGTCGCCGGGTCGATGTCCGAGGTCGCCTCGTCCAGCAGCAGCACCCGGCTGTCCAGCAGGGCCACCCGGATCAGCGCGACCAGTTGCCGCTCCCCGGCGGACAACTCACTCCCGCGGGAGTCCAGCCCGGCCGGCAGCGCGCCGACCCAACCGGCCAGACCGACCCGGGCGGCCGCGGCCCGCAACGTCGCGTCGGCGGCGGCGGGCGCGGCCAGCCGCAGCTCGTCGGCGACGGTGCCCGCCCCGAACTGGACCTGCTGCGGCACGTACGCCACCGCCCGCACCCGGTCGGCGGGCGGCAGGCCGGCCACACCCACCCCGCCGATCCGCACCGCCCCGCGGTCCGGCCGGTACAGCCCGGCGAGCAGCTTCATCAGCGTCGATTTGCCCGCCCCGGACGCCCCCGCGATGCCGTACCGCCGGCCGGGCCGGAACCGGTGCGTCACCCCGTCGATCACCGGGTCGGCGCCGTAGCCGAAGGTGACGTCGGCCAGCTCCAGGCCGTCGCCGCCGGCCACGGCGGTCGACGGCCGGGGCGGGGAGTCGATGACGGTCAGCAGCTCGTGGGTCCGGGCCGCCCCGGTGGCCGCCTCCTCGATCGCGCCGACCAGCGCGACCAGGTCGGAGAACCGGGAGAACAGCATCATCCCGCCGACCAGGAACCCGACGACCACGCCGGCGGAGACCGTGCCGGCCCCGACCATCGCGCTGCCGGCCAGCACCAGCGCGGCCAGCGTCGCGCCCTCGACCAGGGTGGTCGCACCGATCCACCGGCCCAGCACCACGGTCCGCAGCTGCGCGCGAATGGCGTTGTCGTTCAACGCGTCGAAGGCGGCCAGGAAGTGCCGCCGGCCGGCCGGGGAGGCCCCGGCGAGCAGGTCGCGCACCCGCACGTTCTCGGCGAACCGGGCCTGCACGTCGGCCTCGGCGGCCGCCTCGGCGCCGAACGCGCCGGCCGCCCGCCGCCGGAACCGCCACAGGATCAGCAGCGACGGCGGACCGAACACCCCCAGCAGCACCAGGACCAGCGGCCACGATTCGACGGCCAGCACCACCACGAGCAGCAGCACCGTCGCGGCGGTCACCAGGATCTCGGTCAGCGACTCGCGGATGAAGGCGGACAGCGCGGCGATCTCGGCGGTGGACCGCTGCAGCAACTCCCCCACCCGGTGCCGCTCGACGAACCGGAGCCCGACCACGGCCAGCCGGTCGACCAGCCGATCCCGCACGTCGCGCACCACGTACTCGCCGGCCCGGGCCAGCCAGGCCCGGCCGGCGCCGGCGGCCGCGACCTGAGCCGACGCGATGGCCACCCCGGCGGCGCCCAGCCACACCGCCTGCCGCTGCTCGCCGGCCAGCAGCGCGTCGGTCAGCCGGCTGACGATCAGCGGGACCAGGCTGGTCAGCAGGCTGGCCAGCACCCCGGTCAGCACGGCCAGCGTCAGCCGCGCGGTGTGCGGGCGGGCAAACCGGCCGGCCGCCCGCAGCACGCCCCGCCGGGACGGCGACGCGGTCAGGTCGGCGGTCGCGGTCAGGTCGGGCGACACGACACTGCCCCGTCCACGGGTCGGTCCGTCGAGGGCACCCCGGCCAGCGTGATGGTGGTCGTCGCCGCGCTGAGCAGCCCGGCCCGGTGGCCGGCGACGACCACGATGCGGTCCCGGGCGAACACCCGGATCGCCTGCACCAGTGACGCTTCCGTCGCGGCGTCGACGGCCGAGGTGACATCGTCCAGCAGCAGCACCCGAGGCCGGGCGACGAGCGCGCGGGCCACCGCCAGTCGCTGGATCTGCCCGCCGGACAGGGTGCCGGCGCCGTCGCCGATGACGGTGTCCAATGCGGCGCCGAGGTCCCGGTCCAACCCGGTGACGTGCAGCGCCTCGACCAGCCGCCCGGTGTCCTGCGGCTCGCCCAGTTCCAGGTTCTCCCGCACGGTGCCGGCCATCACGACCGGACGCTGCGGCACCAGCACGACGTCCCGGGCCAGCCGGTCGGCCGGCCAGTCGGCGAGCGGGACACCGTCCAGGGTCACGGCTGCGGCGGGCGGGGTGGCCCGACCGGCCAGCACCGCCAGCAGTGTCGACTTTCCCGAACCGGTCGGCCCGGCCACGGCGAGGATCTCACCGGCTCGCAGGTCAAGGTGGACGGGTCCGCCCGACGTGGCCACGGACCCGGTCAGCCGGGGCGGGACCGGGGGCGCCGGCGTTCCGACCGCCGATGTCGGGACTCGGCCGGTGATCGGTTCGGGGCCGAGCACCTCGATCAGCCGCCGCGCCGACACCCGCGCCTGCACGGTTTGCGCCGCCCGGGCCAGCCCGACCTGCACGGCGATGCCGATGGTGCCCATCCACCCGCTGAACGCCACCAGCCCGCCGACGGTGAGCCGCCCGTCGCCGACCGCGACCACCCCGACCAGCAGGCCGACGGCGGTGGCCACCGCCGGGATGCCCTCGCCGAGCGCGGTCCACCGGGCCAGGATGCCGCCGGCCCGCACCGTGTGGTCGACCAGGACGGCCGACCGTTCGTGATGCCGGTCGCGCAGGACGTGTTCCGCGCCGATGCCGCGGGTGGTCACCGCCGACCGCAGCAGGTGCTCCACGACGTCGGCGCGGTCCCCGTGCGCCCCCGCCGTGGCGGCCGAGGCGCGTTCGAACCGCCTGGGGTAGAACAGGTTCAGCCCGACGAGCAGCGGTACGGTCGCCGCCGCGACGACCAGCAGCGTCGGGTCGAGGTCGCCGATGCCGGGGATCAGCACGACGATCGTCAGGCCGATCACCGACCAGGTCGGCAGGCCGTGCACCCAGACCCGGACGATGTCGACGTCGCGGGACGCGCGGAGCACCAGGTCGCCCGAACCCGCATCGCCGTCCCGGCCCGCCCGGCCGTCGCCCCGCCAGAGCCGCTCCAGCAGCCGGGTCCGCACCAGTGCCCCGGCCCGGGCGTCGGCGGCGTTGGCGAACCAGTCCCACCCACACATGCCCAGGAACTGGAGCACGGCGGCGGCGACCAGCACGGCCGCCCAACGGATCCCGGCCGGCACGTCGCCGGCGGTGACCGCGTCGTCGACGGCGAAGGCCAGCACGGCCGGCATCGCCAGGAAGCCGCACTGGCGGACCAACGCGCCGCCGACCGCCAGGGCCAGCGCCCCTCGAACGGTCCAGGCCACCGACGACAGCCACCGCGCCACACCTCGCGAGCTCATCGCACCCCACTCCAGGAAATCAACGGAGCGATGCCGCGCAGATGATTCGCTCGCCGGCTCGCTCATCGAATTCGCGCGGCGATCAGCGGCCCGATCCGCGCCCAGGCGTCCGGAGCGACCACCCCGTCGTGGGTGACGTCCAGTGCCAGCACCTCGACGTCGCCGGCCAGGTACGGCGCCCACGCCGCTGCCGCGGCGGCTCCGCCGTCCTCGGCCAGGGCCGTCACCAGCACGGTCGGCACCCCGGTGACCGGCGACACCGACCGGGCCATCAGCCCCGACGCCCACGCGTGGCAGCCGACGATGGCGTCGATGGTGGCCGCGCTGTCCGCCCCGCCGAGCACGCCGTGCGAGGCCCGCAGCGCCGCCCGGGCGTCCGCATCGCCGTCCACACCGTCGGGATGATCGGCACGGTCGAGGTCGGTGGTGCCGGCGGCGCCTTCGATGCCGGCGGCCCGGGCGAAGAAGGCCGCCTGCTCGGCCCGCAGCCGGCTCAGCTCGTCGTCGGACAGGCCGGGGCCGGACCGGGTCAGCGGGCCGGGATCCAGCAGCACCAGCAGATCAACCGTCTGGCCCGCCGCGGTCAGTTCGGCGGCCAGCTGCTGGGCCACGTTGCCGCCGAACGAGTACCCGACCAGCCGGTACGGCCCGGTCGGCGCGATCTCGCGGATCCGCTCCAGATACCAGGCCGACGCCTCGGCGACGTCCCGGAACTGCGGCGCGGGCCCGGACAGGCCGGGGGCCTGCAGCCCGATCACCCCGACCTCGGGGGGCAGGTGCGGCACGAGAGCGGCGAACTGCCAGGCGAATCCGCCGGCCGGGTGCAGGCAGAACACCGGTGGTGCGGATCCTACGGGCCGCAGGGTGAGCACCGGCGCGAGCCCGACCTCCCGGGCCGGAGAAGCGAGCGCGGCGGCCAGCCGGGCCGGGGTGGGCGAGGCCATCACGGTGCCCACCCCGATCACCACCCCGAGCTCGTCGGCGATCCGCGCGACGACCCGCATGGCCAGCAGGGAGTGCCCGCCCAGATCGAAGAAATGCTCGTCCCGGCCCACCCGGTCCAGGTTCAGCACCTCGCCGAAAATGCCGGCCAGGCAGCGTTCCACCGTGCCGACCGGGTCCTGCCCGGACCGCTCCGCGGCCAGGTCCGGCAGCGCCGCCCGGTCCAGCTTGCCGTTGACCGTCAGCGGGATCGCCGGCACGACGCCGATCAGCGCCGGAACCGCATGCGGGGGCAACAGTCCCGCCAGGTGCGCGCGCAGACCCTCCGGTTCCGCAGCGGTGTCGGCGGCGCCGTCGATCGCGTCGACGGGCACGACGTGCAGCCGCAACGCACCGCCGACCACGGTGGCGACCGCCTGGGCGACCGCGGGGTGCCGCTCGGCGACCGCCTCGATCTCGGCCGGCTCCACCCGGAACCCGCGGATCTTGACCTGGTCGTCGTTGCGGCCGCGGTACTCGATGCCACCGTCGAACCGCCGGTGCACCACGTCGCCGGTGCGGTACATCCGCTCCCCCGGGTCGCCGAACGGATCGGCGACGAACCGCTCGGCGGTCGATCCGGGCGCGCGGTGGTAGCCCCGGCCCAGGCCGTCACCGGCCAGGTACAGCTCGCCGGTGCCGCCGGGCGGCACCTCCTGCAGGCCGCTGTCCAGCACATGGGCGCGGGCCCGCAGGATCGGCCGGCCCAGGCAGGGAGTGTCGCTGGTGGCCAGGTCGACGCCGAGCGCGTTGATGGTGAACTCGGTGGGCCCGTACAGGTCGTAGCCGTTGGCCGTCGGGTGGTCGCGCAGCAGCGTCCACAGGTCGGGCGGCACCGCCTCGCCGCCCAGCAGCACCAGCGCCGGCGGGTGGGCGCCGGTGGCGTCGGCGTCCAGCAGACCGGCGCGGATCAGTTCCCGACAGTAGGACGGGGTCACGTTGACCACGTCGATGCCCACCCGGCGGTAATGGGCGACCAGATCGCCGACGTCCAACCGCCGCTGCTCGTCGATGACGTGCACCTCGTGCCCGTCCAGCAGCCAGAAGAACTCCTCCCACGACATGTCGAACGCGAACGACACGGTGTGCGCGACGCGCAGCGGGGTCCGGCCGGCCCGGTCGATCACCGGCCGGAAGATCGCCCCGAAGTGGTTGTCGTACATGGTGACCAGGCCGCGGTGCGGCACCACGACACCCTTGGGTTCGCCGGACGACCCGGAGGTGAAGATGACGTACGCCGCCTGGTCCGGTCGGATCGGCGGGCGGCGCCGGGCCGGCCCGCCCGGCGCGGCGGTGAGTGCGGCGCGGACCGCGGGGTCGTCGGTGGACAGGGCGGCGGCGGGGCCGGCGCCGGCAACGGCGAGGTCGGCCCGCTCCGGGGTGTGCAGCACCAGTTCGGCGCCGGCCCGCTCGATCATGCCGCGCAGCCGGGGCGCCGGGTGGGCCAGGTCCAGCGGCAGGTACGCCCGACCGGCCCGCAGCACGGCGAAGATGGCGATGACGTGCTCGACGGTCCGCGGCAGGGCCAGCGCGACCACCGCCTCGGGCCCGCCGGTGCGTTCGATCAGCAGGTCGGCCAGTGCCTCGACCCGGGCGTCCACCTGCGCGAACGTCAGGCCCACCGGCTCGCCCGACGGGTTCGTCCCGGTGGGCAGGGAGCGGCCGACCAGCGCGGTGCGCGTCGGGTATCTCCCGGCCGCGGCGGCCAGCATGCCCGCCACACTCCGACCCGGCCCACCCTGCTGCTCCCCCGGGTCACGGTGCTGCGCTGACGGGCCCCGGTGCTGCGCTGACGGGCCCCGGTGCTGCGCTGACGGGCCCCGGTGCTGCGCTGATCCAAGTCCCAAATCCGCGCCCGAAATGCCCGACTCCGTGAGACTTGGATCAGCGCACCGGGGGAACCCCGGCCCGCCCGCGCC
>JBDHZW010000232.1:0-8674 GCA_039812105.1 Nakamurella sp. | reverse complement strand
CGCGCTGGCGACGGTGATCTCCAACCCGTCCAGCACCCAGGCAACGCCCAGGGCCAGGACCATCCGGGTGTGGAACGGTGACCAGGGCAATCGGTCCAGTCGAGCCGGAATCAGGCTGGTGACGGTCTTGCCAATGGCTGCTGCGGACATGTTCTCGACCTTTCGCCCCGCGTACGACCATGACGGAGTACCCAAGACGGGCGGGTTGACGCAGACCGCGGCCCCCACGGCCAGGGTGCGCGCCAGGGTGTCCGACTGGCGCTACCGCGACCCCCGCGCGCGACGGTGGGACGTGGACCGCCCGGGTCCGTCAGGCGGTGAGGAGAGCCATGTCCACGGTCGAGGCGCGCCAGCACGAAGCCGACTACGACGTGATCGTGCTGGGCGCGGGCTCTCCGGGCGAGCACTGCGCTGGCGAACTGACCGATGGCGGGCTGCGGGTAGCGGTGGTGGAGCGGGAACTGGCCGGCGGGGAGTGCTCCTTCTACGCGTGCATCCCGTCCAAGACGCTGCTTCGGCCCGGCGAGGCCGTGCAGGGGGCCCGCGAGGCGAGCGCGTCTGCCGAGGTCGACGTCCCCGCGGCCCTGGCCTACCGCGACTTCATGGTCTCGGACTATTCGGACGTGAGCGCGCAGCGCTGGCTGAGCAGCAAGGGCATCGACCTCATCCGCGGCACCGGTGCGCTCGCCGGGCCCGGGGCGGTCGAGGTCGGCGGCGTACGGCACACCGCACAGCACGTGGTCGTGGCGACCGGCGCCGACCCGGTCATCCCACCGGTGCCGGGCCTGGCGGACCTGGCCGGGGTCTGGACCAACCGCGAGGTCACCGCGATGAAAGAGGTGCCCCGGCGGCTACTGATCCTGGGCGCCGGGCCGGTGGGCGTCGAGATGGCCCAGGCCGTCCGACGGCTGGGCGGCGAGGTGGTGCTGGTCGGGTCCGCGTCCCGGGTGCTGCCGCGGTCGCCGGCGCGGCTCGGTGCTGCCCTCGGTGAGGTGCTCGGCCGCGATGGGATCGCGCTTGCCCTCGGCGTCCGCGCCGTGGGCGCCCGACAGGAGGACGACGACTTCGTGCTGTGCCTCGACGACGGGCGTGAGCTGCGTGGCGACCGCCTGCTGGTGGCCACCGGACGCCGGCCCCGGTTCCCGCCGGGTCTGGACACGGTCGGCGTCACCGCGGGCCGGGCCGGCCTGCCGGTCGACACCCATCTGCGGATTGGCGAGAATCTCTGGGCGGTCGGCGATGTCACCGGCGTGCGGCTGCTCACCCACGTGGGAAAGTACCAGGCGGACGTGGTCGCCGCGAACATCCTCGGCGAGCCCCGGGAGGCCAATTACCAGGCCGTACCCGACGTCGTCTACACCGACCCGCAGGCCGCCGCCGTCGGGCTGCCGGAGGATCGGTTCAGTGCGACCGTCGCGCTCGCCGACGTCGCCAAAACCGCAACGTATACGCACGAGTACGCCCGGTCCACCGGCTTCCTGACGGTGCTGACCGACGGGGAGCGGCTGACCGGCGCTTATGCACTGGGGCCCGAGGCCGGCGAATGGCTGCAGCAGGCCACCCTGGCGGTCCGCGCCCGCGTGCCGCTCACGGTTCTGCGCGACGTGATCCAACCATTCCCGACGTTCTCCGAGATCTACGTCGCCGCGTTGAAGGAACTGCGCGCCGTGATCGGGCGGGCCTGACCAGCGGTGAGCGAGCGTCAGCGAGGGAACCGTCGACGCCGGCGGCGCTGCCGCGGCCGGTTCGCCGAGCACACGAGGCGACCTGGCGAGGTGGGGGTGTGATTGACCTGCGCGACCTGGCGATCTCGGGCCACGGCGGCCGGCGCCGGTGGGCGCAGATCTCGCGGTTCACGGCATCGGTGACGATCACCGGGGCACTCCGGGCGCTGGTGGGGCGGCCCGGACTGCTGGACGACGTTCAGCTGGCCGGGGACACCCGGGTCGGGCGCCTGACCATCACTCCGTTCCCCCGGCCCGGTGAGTCCCTGTCCTGGGAGCCCGGGGCGGCCGGTCGGACGACCGGGCGCCAGTGCCGGGTCGCCACCTTCGTCGCCGAGGAGAACTGGCTTGATTTTGTCGCCCCCTTCATTCTCGCCGACGACGACGTCGACACCGAGGAGACCTGGCCGTGGCGAGAGAATGCGCAGATCTGGCGGGCTCTGCTCGTCACCTTCCCCGATCCGATGGCGCTGCGTTCCCGTCGGCAGACCTATTACTTCGACGATGCCGGATTGGTGCGCCGCCTGGACTACGACCTGAATTGCCCCGGCGGCGGGCCGGCCGTGCACTATCCGTCCCGATATCGGGAGTTCGACGGCATCATGGTCCCGACGCACCGTGTCGTGTATCGCCGCGACCCGGGCGGCGACCCGGACCGATCCGTGGCGGTGGTCGACATCGCCGTCAGCAACGTCATTTTCCGATGAGGTGGTCCAGCACATGAGGTCAGACATCCGGCCGGGCGGCGTCTTCCCGGACTTCGTCCTGCCCGATCACACCGGCACGGTCCGCACGCTGAGCGAACTCCAGGGCCGCGATCCGCTGATCCTGACCCTCGCCCGTGGGCACTACTGCCCGAAGGAACACCAGCAGCACCTGGAACTGGCCGCATGTCAGTCCAAGATCGCGGTCGCCTACACCGGGATCGCCACGATCACGACCGACGACCACCACACGTTGCAGGAATTCCGCCTGTCGGTGGGCGCGCACTGGACGTTCCTGGCCGACCCCGGCCGGATCGTGCAGCGGGAGCTCGACATCGCCGAGTACACCGATCCGGAGCACGACCCGATGATTCCGCACACCCTGGTGCTCAAACCCGGCCTGGTCGTGCACAGCATCTACAACGGCTACTGGTTCTGGGGCCGGCCCAGCATCGACGACCTCTGGCGGGACCTGCGCGGGGCCACCCGGGAGATCCGCCCGGACTGGGACCTGAGCCGGCCGGGCCTGCGCGAATCGTGGGACGCCGGCGACCGGTCGTCGTTCCACGGCTGGGACCACCGGCGAGGTGACGATGCCGTGGTTTCCTGACTTCGCGAACGCGATCGAACTGGCCCGGCGGCAGACCCGGACCGCCGGGCGGGCCGACCCGGTCGGCCGCTACCTGGCCTCGCTGACCGAGGGGGACGCCCCCGCCCTGGAGGCGGTGTGGCCCGGTGAGGTGGTGGTCTACGACCCACGGGCCGGCGAGGTCCGCGGGCACCGACGGTTGCGCCGCTTCGTCCGGGACAACCAGGCGTGGCTGGCCCGGCGACAGGCCCGGATCGAGACGGTTGCGGCGACCTGCGTCGGTGGGCGGGCGGTTGTGGAGTTGCTGGCCCACCTGGACGGCGGCGCGGTGGACTGGCCGGTCGCAGTGGTCGCGGAATCACCCGCCGAGGAGTCGGTGGAATTCCGGACGTACTGCAGTCAGACGATTGTCGATGGGCGCCGGCACGTCCGGCCGGCGTTGCTGGTGGCCGGCGCGGCCGTCGTCCCGGGGGGCGTCGTCGGCCGGTATCTGACCGCGCAGGCCGCCGGTGACCTCGACGCGACGGTCGGCACCTTCGCCGCGGACGGTTATCTGCGGGAACCGGTCGGCGCCCCCGACGTGTACCGAGGTCCCGGCCGCCTGCGGGCCTCGTTCGGCGGGTGGTTCGACGGGGGCGGCATCGGCTGGGAACCCTGCGCGATGACGGACGACGGGCGGCGATGCGCGGTGGAATACACCTGCGCCCGGTGGGGCGGCCGCGACCTGCCGCCGCAGGCCGGCGTGGCCGTCTTCGAGCGGGACCCGCGGGGATTGCTGGCCGCCGTCCGCATCTATGACGACATCGAGCCACCGGCCGGAAGCGCTTGACCCGAAAGGCCTGTCGAGCAGGCCGTGATCAGTGCGGGTCGGCCAGCGCGCCGGGTAGTTCCCGGCGGGAGCTGACGCCCAGCTTGGTGAAGATATGCCGCATGTGCCATTCGATGGTGCGCGCGGACAGGAAGAGCTGCGCGCCGATCTCGGCGTTGGTGCGCCCGTCGACGGCGAGCCGGGCGATCGTCAGTTCCTGCGCGGTCAGCGTGCTGGGCGCCTGCTTGCGGCGCTTGCGGACGGTTTCCCCGGTGGCGAGCAGCTCGCGGCGGGCCCGTTCGGCGAACGCCTCCAGGCCCAGTTCACCCAGCATCCGGTGCGCCAGTCGCAACTGCTCGCGGGCGTCCACCCGGCGGTTCACCCGGCGCAGCCATTCGCCGTAGAGCAGGTGGGCCCGGGCCAGGTCCGGCCGCAGCCGGGTGCGCCCGAGCTGGTCCAGGGCCGTCCGGTACCGGTCCTCGGCCGCATCCGGGTCGTCCACCAGCGCCCGGGCCCTCGCCTCCAGGCCCAGCCCGGCCGGGGTGCCGCCGGCTCGGGTGGATTCGGTGAGTGTGTCCAGGGCGGTGGCCGCGGCCCCGGCGTCCCCGGCACGCACTGCGGCCTCGATCAGTTCGGGCAGTGCCCACATGGAGACGAACGGGTGGCCGGCCGCGGCCGCCGCCCGGGCGGCGTCCAGGGCCAGCGGGTAGTCGCCGTGCCCGTTGTGCAGGATCGCGGTGACCCAGTTGACGTACGGCAGGACGGCGCCCTGCCCATCGGTCCGGACGACGTCGACCGCCACCGCGACCAGGGGATCCAGCGTGGACCGGTCACCGCGGAGCGCGGCCAGGTGCATGGCCGGGTATGGCGCGATGTGGCTGCCGGTGACCTGGCAGATCGCGTCGATCTCGGCGATCAGGGCGGCCGCATCGGCGAACTCACCGGCGGTGACGGCGCAGGTGGCCAAGGAGGTGAGGCTCAGCGGCAACTCGTCGAGCGCACCCGCCGCCCGGGCGTGATCGACCTGCCGCCGCATGATCTCGCGGGCGGCGTCGTCGTCCCAGAGCAAGGTCGCGGCCATCCAGCCGCCGCTGAGCCCCTGCTCCCGGGTGACGGATCCGGAGGTGAAGATCCGCACCGTCCGCCGTAGCGTCTCGGCGGCGGCCGCCCGGCCGTCGGTGTACGACCGGGCCAGCCCGTCGAGCAACAGGTCGACGGGGCGCGGCGGGCCGGCGGCCGGCAGCGCGCGGGCGGCGCGCGACACCTCGAGGAACCCGCCGGCGCCGGTCAGATTCCCGGCGAAGGACGCGGCCAGCCATCCGTTCAGATACGTGTCCCGGGCCAGGTCCGGGTCCAGCTGTTCGAGCCGGGCGGCCGCCTTCAGCAGCAGCGGGGGAGCGTCGCTGCCCGGGCCCGACGCGAAGGCAATCCTTGCGCGCAACAGGTCGATCCGGGCACCGGCCAGCTCGTCCGGGCGGGCGGACTCGGCCGTGGCCAGCAGATCCAGCGCCCGGTCGAACGCGCCGGCCCGCAGGTTGGCCTCGGCGGCGGCGAGGGTGCGCTCGATGTGCCGGTCGGGATCGGCGGTGAGCAGCACCGCACGTTCCAGGAAGGCCGCGGACGCCGCCAGCCCACCCCGGGCCTGCGCCCGTCCGGCGGACCGCTCGAGTTCGGCGGCCACCTCCTCGTCCGGGCCGACCACCGACTGTGCGCGGTGCCAGGCCCGTCGGTCCGGGTCGGCGATCGGGTCGGTGACGTCGGCCAGCGCCCGGTGCAGATCCAGGCGGCTGTCCACGGACGCCGACCGGTAGGCCGCCGACCGCACCAATGGATGTCGGAACTGCACCCGCACCCGGAACTCGACCAGGCCGGCCTCCACCGCCGGCACCGCGGCGTGCACGGGGAGGTCGAGTCGGCCGGCGGCCCGGCGGACCAGTACGGGATCCCCGGTGGGATCGGCCGCGGCCAGTTGGAGCAGCCGTTGGGTCGGCGGCGGCAGGGCCGCCAACTGACGCTGGAAGCTGGCCTCGATCCGGCTGATCAGTGGGGCGGTGCGGGGCAGACCGAACCCGCCGGCCAGCTCGGCCGGCGTCAGTCCGCGCGGCAACTCCAACAACGCCAACGGGTTTCCCTGCGCCTCGGCGATGATCAGGTCGCGCACCCGCACGTCCAACGGCGCGGCCAGGGCGGCGTCGAACAGCGCACGGGCGTCCTTTTCCTCAAGGCCCTCGACCTGCAGGTCGGGGAGGCCGACAAGTGCGGCGTCGCGTTCTCGGGAGGCCAGCACGAGGCCGATCGGCTCGGCGGCCAACCGCCGGGCGAGAAACCCGAGCGCCTGCGCGGAGGCCCGGTCCAGCCACTGCTCGTCGTCGACGATGCACAGCAGCGGCCGCTCGCGGGCCACCTCCGAGAGCAAGCTCAGCACGGCCAGGCCGACCAGGAAACGGTCCGGCGGCGGCCCGTCCATCACGCCGAACGCCTTGCGCAGCGCCGTCAGTTGCGGGCCGGGGAGCCGGTCGACATGATCGGCGAACGGCAGGCACACCTGATGCAGCCCGGCGAAGGCCAGTTCCATCTCCGACTGCACCCCCAGCAGCCGGACCACCCGGCAGTCCCGCCCCCGGTGAGCCAGGTAGTCCAGAAGTACCGTCTTGCCCACTCCGGCCTCACCCCACAGCACCAGGGTGCGGCTGTGCCCCGACCGCACGGCGTCGACCAGCCGGTCGAGCACGTCATGGGCGAGGCGACGTTCCACCAGATCTGGGCGGGGCCGGGCGGAATCGGTCATTCAGCCGGGTGGTGGCGGGTACATGCGCATCCTGGGAGCGACCGGGTCGGTGGGCACGTCCACCTTCCCTCCTATCGGTCGGAATCATTGGCATTCTGCCACCGTCCGCCGGCCCGGACCAGGGCAGCCGCCAGGGTGCCTCCCTGGCGGAAACGGCCCCCCGAACCGAGAGGGTCGGACGTGACCCCACCGAAGGAGGACCCGATGACCACGACCGTCCCCAGCCCGGACACCGGCGCCGCGATGACCGCCAGGACTGTCGACACCAAGCTGGAGGTCGTCGTCATCCCGGTCGCGGACGTCGATCGGGCGAAGGCGTTCTACGCGGGTCTGGGCTGGCGGTTGGACACCGATTTCCCGTTCGACAACGGCTTCCGGGTCGTTCAGTTCACCCCGCCCGGCTCGGACTGCTCGCTCCAGTTCGGCACCCGGATGACCACCGCGGCACCGGGTTCCGCGCAGGGCAATTACCTGATTGTCAACGACATCCAGGCGGCCCGGGATCAGCTCGTGGCGGGCGGCGCGACCGTCAGCGAGGTTTTCCATCCGGGTTCGCCGGGCGCGCAATTCGAGCCGGCGAGCGCGGGTGGCCGGGTCGCGGGTCCATCGACGGACAGCTACAGCTCGTTCGTGACGTTCAGCGACCCCGATGGCAACGGCTGGCTCGTGCAGGAGGTCACCACCCGGCTGCCCGGGCGGATCGACGCCGCGGGCACGTCCTTCGCCTCGGTCGCCGACCTGGCGGCCGCGTTGCGCCGGGCGGCCGCCGCGCACGGCGAGCACGAGACGCGAACCGGTCGCCCGGACCCCGACTGGCCGGACTGGTACGCCGGTTACATGGTCGCCGAACAGGCCGGAACCGAGCTGCCGCAATGAGTTCCGCCCTGTCCGAGGCCCGGGTCGTGGTGCTCGGCGGGAGCGCGGGGATCGGGTTGGCGACGGCCCGGCTGGCCCGGTCCGAGGGGGCCGAGGTGATCATTACCGGCCGCGACCCCGACCGGCTGCGGGCAGCCGCGAGACAGATCGGCGCCCTGGACACTGCGGCCTTCGACGCCAACGATGCGGCGTCCCTGGCCGACTTCTTCGCCGGCCTCCCGACGCCGATCGACCACGTCCTGCTGACCGCCGGCGGCCCACACTACGGACCGATCCTCCAGATGGAACCGGCCGAACTGAGCGCCGCGCTGAGCGCGCACTTGGTGCGCGCGACTCAGGTGGCCCGGCACGCGGCCGGCCGGATGACCCCCGGTGGCACCCTGCTGCTGGTCGGCGGTACCGGCGGCCGGCGGGTGCGTCGCGGGTTGGGCATCATCTCGGCGGTGACCGCCGCATTGCCGCCCTTCACGGCCGCCCTGGCCCTGGAACTGGCGCCCGTCCGGGTGAACCTGATTGCCGCCGGATTCGTCGACACCCCGCTGTCCGCGAGGCTTCTCGGCGACGGGCTGGAGGACCGGCGGAACGAACTGCGGACCACCTTGCCGATCGGGCGGGTGGTCGGGCCGGACGACGTCGCCGCCCTGGCCGTGCACATCATGGTCAACACCGCGTTGACCGGAGCGACGTACGACATCGACGGCGGGCAGCAGTTCGTCGCGTGAAGGAGGCTCGCCGTGGGGTCGCAGAATCCGGCGTCGGATCGGGACGATAGGACGATCTTCGACACCATCGCCGAAACCTATCGAGCCGCCCCCGAGGCGGAACAGCGGGCGATGGTGGAGGCGATTCGCCACCGGCTGCCCACCATTCCGGCCGGTGAGCGCGAGCCGCTGATCGACGCGATCGAGCGGGCCATCGGTGAGAACCTGGAATGGCAGGAGCCGGAGTACTGAATGCCGGCCGCCCCTACAGGTCCAGCACGACGTCGGTGCGCGGTCCGGCGCAGCAGAGCAGCGCGTCGCCCGACGTCGGCGGATCGAGCGGTTCCGGACGGTAGGTGACTGTGCCGGCCAGCAGCGGGGTGCTGCAGGTGTGGCAGACGCCGGTGCGGCAGGACCAGCGGGTCGGCACGTCGCAGGCCTCGGCGAGGTCGAGCAGGGTGTCGAAACGCCCGTCGAACGGCAC
>JBDHZW010000231.1:0-8750 GCA_039812105.1 Nakamurella sp. | reverse complement strand
CCCCAATGACCGAGCCGGCGGCTCAGCTCGACCCCGGCCGCGTCGACCTGGCCGATGATCTCGGCGATCCGCTCGGGGGTCAGCCGGTAGGCCGGGCCGGACGCGCTGATCGCGGCGACCACCGTGCCGTCCTCACCGCGGACGGGCACGGCGACCGCGTTCAGCCCGACCTCGAGTTCGCCGTAGGTGGTGGCGTGGCCCCGCTCGACCACCAGGGCCAGCTCGTTCTCCAGCAGGGCCGGGTCGGTGTGGGTGTTGGCGGTGAATCGCTCCAGACCCCGGCCGATCAGCTCGGCCCGCTCGCCCGGATCGAGATGGGCCAGCAGCACCTTGCCGCTGGAGGTCGCGTGCAGCGGGGTCAGCTGGCCGATCCAGTTGTGGCTGGCCACCGAGGCCTGGCCGCGGGACTGCACGACGTTGACCGCGAAGGTCTCCCGGAGCACCGCGACGTTGATCGACTCGCCCACCTTGTGCGCCAGGTTCTCGGTGAGAGTCCTGGCCTGCTCGGTGATCTCGAGTTGAACGTTGACCCGGCGGGCCAGCCGGACCAGGCCGAAACCCAGCCGGTACTTGCCCCGCTCGGCGGTCTGCTCGACCAGATCCCGCGCCTCCAGCGCGCCGAGCAGGCGGAAGGCGGTGGACTTGTGCACCCCGATCTCGCCGGCCAGCTCGCTGACCCCGCCGGAGCCCCAGGCGGCCAGCAACTCCAGCACCTGCAGGGCCCGGTCGACCGACTGCAGACCTCCGGGCCCGCCGTTGCCGTCGATGCTCACCGTGCTCGTCACCTCCGGAAGAGTTGCGGATGCTGACACCTATTGCTTCAGACGCTTCGATTCGAAGGGTACGGCACCGGAGGCCCGTCGGGCGAGGGCCGACGGCCGTCGGGCTGCCCGGCCGATGGGGCGTCAAGTGGGGTGTGAACTCGCCGAGAAGCGGGCGACTTGGGGTCTTGACGGGAGCGGGACTAGGGGACACAGTTGCACATAACGCATTGCAGTGCGCAGAGCGCAACAGATTCGGACGATCATCCTCCGCTGAGCAGCCGATCCGAAGCGCCCGAAACACCTTGCGTCGGCCGGTTTCCCACCCCGCGGTCCGAAGGAGAAGCCCACCCATGTTCGCCGCCTGTCCACGCTCGGCCATCGAGCCCGGTGAAGCGTTGCGCCTCGACGGTCCGGACACGCAGGGCGTGCCGATCGCCGTCTTCCACACCGACGACGGCGAGTTCTTCGCCGTCGACGACACCTGCACGCACCAGGACGCCTCGCTGGCCGAGGGCTGGTTGGAGGGGTGCGAGGTGGAGTGCCCGCTGCACGCGTCCAAGTTCGACCTGCGCACCGGGGCGGTGGACGCGCCGCCGGCCAAGCGGCCGATCCGCACCCACCAGGTCACCGTGGACGGCGACACCGTCTACATCACGCTGTCCGCCGAGGCGCCGAACCTGCCGCCCGGCATCGTCCCCGGCGGCCACGTCTCCGCGACCGCCGCCGGCGGCGCGGCGTGACCCCGGACCCGGCCCCGGCCCGGGTGGCCGTCGTCGGCGCCTCGCTGGCCGGCCTGTCCGCCGCCCGGGCCCTGCGCACCCAGGGCTTCACCGGTGAGCTGGTGGTGATCGGCAACGAGATCCACCGTCCCTACGACCGGCCGCCGCTGTCCAAGGAGTTCCTCGGCCTGGACCACGCCCAGGTCGAGCTGTCCCTGGAGGGCGAGACCGAGGATCTGGACGTCAGCTGGCGGCTGGGGGTGTGCGCCACCGAACTGCGCGCGAACCCGGCCGGCGGCGGCGAGATCGCCCTGTCCGACGGCACCGTGGAGCAGGCCGACGCGGTGGTGCTGGCCACCGGTGCCGCGGCCCGCTGCGACATGCCGGGAGTGGGGCTGCCCGGGGTGCACCTGCTGCGCACCCTGGACGACGCCCTGGCGCTGCGCGCCGACCTGCACCGGGCAGTCGAGACCGGGCGCACCGTCGCGATCGTCGGCGGCGGCTTCATCGGCTCCGAGGTTGCCGCGACCGCCCGGACCCTGGGCTGCCAGGTCACCGTGCTGGTGCCGGACGACGTCCCGCTGCGGGCCGCGCTCGGCCCGTACGCCGACGCGATCGCCGCCCTGCACGCCGCGCACGGCGTCACTGTCCGCCCGCACTCCCGGGTGCTGGGCGTCGACCGGACCGCCGACGACGAGCTCGAGGTGATGCTCGACGGCGGCGACCTGATTCCCGCGGCCACCGTGGTGCTGGGCATCGGGGCCGTCCCCGCGGTCGGCTGGCTGGCCGGCTCCGGCCTGGACCTCGACGGCGGCGCCCACCACGCGATCCGCTGCGACGACTCCGGGGCCACCAACCTGCCCGGCGTGTACGCGGTCGGCGACTGCGCCGCCTGGTACGACACCCCGCGCGGCCGGCACCACCAGATCGAGCACTGGACCTCGGCCAAGGAGCGCGGTGCGGTGGTGGCCGCCCGGCTGCTCGGCGCCGACCGGCTGCCGACCTGCCGTGCCCCGTACGTCTGGTCCGACCTGTACGGCAAGCGGCTGCAGCTGGCCGGGTACCGCGACCTGGCCGACCACCCCGACACCCTGGAGGCGACCCTGGAGGTCGGCTCGCCCGCCGAGGGCAGCTTCGCGGCCGTCTACCGCCGGGCCGGCGAGCCGGTCGCCGTGCTGGCCCTGGATCAGTCCCGATCGTTCAACCAAATCCGTCGCCGCCTCGTCACCCCGATTCATACTGCCGCGCAAGGAGTATCCGCATGACGCTGACCGAACAGGCCCCCACCCCCGACCCGTCGATCCTGGATCACGCCGGGGACAGCATCTCCGAGAGCCTGATCCGCACCCTGCCCGGCCACGCCTACTCGTCGCCGGAGATCTTCCGCAAGGAGCAGGAGCGGATCTTCGAGGCGATGTGGATCTGCGCGGCGCGGGGGAGCGAGCTGCCGAACCCGGGCGACTTCAAGACCGTGCAGATCGGCCGGGAGAGCCTGATCCTGAGCCGCAACCGCAAGCGGGAGGCGCGCGCCTTCTTCAACGTCTGCCGGCACCGCGGCGCCCGGGTGTGCAGCGCGGACAGCGGCCAGGGGCAGCGGTCGTTCCAGTGCCCGTACCACGCCTGGACCTACGACCTGAACGGCAAGCTGATCGCCGCGCCGAACCTGACCAAGATGCCGGACGTCGGCCGGGAGGACTACGGGCTGCGCACCGCGCACATCCGGGAGTGGCTGGGCTACATCTGGGTGTGCGTGGCCGACGAGGCGCCGTCGTTCGAGGACACCGTCATGGGGTCCGTGCGGTCCCGGCTGGGCGACATCGAGTCGATCGAGCACTACGCGATCGACACCCTCGAGGTGGGCCGGCGGATCACCTACGACGTGAAGGCCAACTGGAAGCTGATCGTCGAGAACTTCATGGAGTGCTACCACTGCGCGACCATCCACCCCGAGCTCACCGAGGTGCTGCCCGAGTTCGCCGACGGGTTCGCCGCCCAGTACTTCGTCGGCCACGGCGCGGTCTTCGGCGACGAGGTGCAGGGCTTCACCGTGGACGGCTCCCAGGGGGTGGAGAAGCTGCCCGGCGTCACCGACGACCAGGACCGCCGCTACTACGCGGTGACCATCCGGCCCAACGTGTTCGTCAACCTGGTGCCCGACCACGTGATCTTCCACCGGATGTTCCCGCTGGCCCCGGACCACACGATCGTCGAGTGCGACTGGCTGTACCTGCCGTCGGTGATCGCCTCGGACGTCGACCTGTCCAAGTCGATCGAGCTGTTCGACCGGGTCAACCGGCAGGACTTCGAGGCCTGCGAGCTGTGCCAGGCGGCCACCGACTCCAAGGCCTACGCGAACGGCGGCGTGCTGGTGCCCAGCGAGCACCACATCGCCGACTTCCAGAACTGGGCGGCCGACGCCATCGCCTGACCCTTCTCCGCGCGATTGTCGCCCAACCCGTCGCGCCGTCCCACGAACCAGCCAGCCCCGCTCGAAGACAGGACATCCTCAGTGCCGCAACAGGTCCAGGCCGTCATTGCCCGCAGTAAGAACGCCCCCGTGGAACTGGTCACGATCACCGTGCCCGACCCCGGCCCCGGGGAGGCGGTGGTGAAGGTGCTGGCCTGCGGGGTGTGCCACACCGACCTGCACTACGTGCAGGGCGGCATCGGCGACGACTACCCCTACCTGCTCGGGCACGAGGCGGCCGGGATCGTCGAGTCGGTCGGCGAGGGCGTCCGGGACCTGGCGCCGGGGGACTACGTCGTGCTGAACTGGCGGGCGGTGTGCGGCACCTGCCGGGCCTGCCGGCGCGGCCGGCCCTGGTACTGCTTCGCCACGTTCAACGCCACCCAGAAGATGACACTCGATGACGGCACCGAACTCTCGCCCGCCCTCGGCATCGGCGCGTTCGCCGAGAAGACCCTGGTCGCCGCCGGGCAGTGCACCAAGGTCGACCCGGCCGCGCCGCCGGAGGTGGCCGGCCTGCTCGGTTGCGGGGTGATGGCCGGCATCGGCGCGGCGATCAACACCGGCGCCGTCGGCCGCGGGGACAGCGTCGCGGTGATCGGCTGCGGCGGGGTCGGGGCGGCGGCCGTCACCGGCGCCCGGCTGGCCGGCGCGAACCGGATCATCGCCGTCGACATCGACGACCGGAAACTGGCCACCGCCGTCGAACTCGGCGCCACCCACACCGTCAACTCGGCCACCGTCGACGCCGTCGAGGCCATCCGCGAGCTGACCGGCGGGAACGGCGCCGACGTGGTCATCGACGCGGTGGGCCGGCCGGAGACCTACCGGCAGGCCTTCTACGCGCGCGACCTGGCCGGCACCGTCGTGCTGGTCGGGGTGCCCACGCCGCAGATGACGCTGGAACTGCCGCTGCTGGACGTGTTCGGCCGGGGCGGCTCGCTCAAGTCGTCCTGGTACGGCGACTGCCTGCCCAGCCGCGACTTCCCGATGCTGATCGACCTGCACCTGCAGGGCCGGCTGCCGCTGGACGCGTTCGTCACCGAGACCATCGGGATCGGCGACATCGAGGAGGCGTTCGCCAAGATGCACCAGGGTGCGGTGCTGCGCTCGGTGGTGAAGCTGTGAGCGCCAGGGAGCGAACCATCGGCACGGGGAACGGCCGCCGGCGAGTGAACCATCGGCACGGGGAACGGCCGCCGGCGAATGGTCGCCGGGCCCGCGAGGCGGCCATGCGGGGGGCGTGGTGACGGCCCGGATCGACCACACGGTCACCTCGGGCACATTCTCGCTGGACGGCCAGACCTTCGATGTCGACAACAACGTCTGGGTGATCGGGGACGACCGCGAATGCGTGGTGGTGGATGCCCCGCACGATGTCGACCGGATCCGCAGTGTGATCGGCAACCGGAACGTGCTGGCCGTGTTGTGCACGCACGCCCACGACGACCACGTCCGGTTCGCCCCCGACCTGGGCCGGGCCGTCGACGCGCCGGTGCTGCTGCACCCAGCCGACCGGCCGGTCTGGCAGCTCACCCACGACGAACTGCCGGACGGCGAGTTGTCCGACGGACAACGGATTCCGGTGGCCGGCATCGAGCTCGAGGTCCTGCACACACCCGGCCATTCACCCGGAGCCGTCTGCTTCTACGCACCCGACCTCGGCGTGGTGTTCACCGGCGACACGCTGTTCCACGGCGGGCCGGGCGCGACCGGACGATCGTTCAGCAACCACGACACGATCCTGCGCAGCATCGCCGATCGGCTGCTGACCCTGCCGGGGAACACCGTCGTGAAGACCGGGCACGGCCCGGACACGACCGTCGCCGGGGAACGCGCGAGCGTCCCGGACGCCGGGGTAGTTGCCTGACGACGGAGTCGGAACCCGGGTTCAGCCGAATCCGGCCGGCTTCCGGCCGGTCACCAGGTGGGAGCCGTCGGACAGCCCTGCGGGCGAGTGGCGCCTGGCCGGTTCTCTTGCGCCGGTGGTGCGCCGGTGGAGCAGGCGGGCGGTGTTCGTCTCGTCCGTGCCGAGTGGACCCGGCCCGGTCGCCCGGACCGGCGGGTGCACCGAACCCGATCCGGTAGCGTGCGGCGATGGCCTGCCGAATCAGCGAACTCGTGCTCGACTGTCGCGACCCGGAGGCGCTGGCCCGGTTCTGGTGTGGGGTACTGGATTTCGTCGTGCTCGACCGGCCGGGCGACGGCTCGGTGGAGATCGGGCCGCGCGACGGATTCGGTGGTGCCCAGCCGACGATCATCCTCAGCCCCAGCCCGGAGCCGGCCAAGGGGAAGTCCCGGCTGCACGTCGACGTCAACGCCACCGATCGCGATCAGGACGCCGAACTCGAACGACTGCTGGGGCTCGGTGCCCGGCCGGCCGACATCGGTCAGACCGGTCAGGAGTCGTGGCACGTGCTGGCCGACCCCGAGGGCAACGAGTTCTGCCTGCTCAGGACACGCCTCGCGAAGCTGTGACAGCCGGCGGCCAGTTGGATGGGGTCGACGATCGGTTGAACTGCGCGTATCGGGGAACCTAGTGGCGATCCGCGCGGGAATCCTGCAATAATCGCACCATGACACTGGAAGATCCACCACCCCGCGGTGGACCGACCATGCTGGTGGCGTTCCGCGTCGAGAACGTGCGCTCCTTCCGCGCGCCGGTCGAACTGTCCTTCCTGGCCACGACGATGGCCGACCCTGAAGTGGTCCGCCGGATCGCCTGGCGTGCGGGAGGCGCGACGATCGGGGTCCTCCCGGTCGCCGCGATCTTCGGTGCCAATGCGTCGGGCAAGTCGAACGTGCTGCGGGCGATGGCCGACATGCGCGCCGCGGTCCTGCGATCGTTTCGGTCCTGGAATCCGGCCGGCGGCACGGAGCGACGTCCGTTTCGGCTCGATCGCGGTTCCGTGGCCCGACCCAGTCGCTATGAGGTCGACCTGGTCCTGAACGGCGTACGGCACGAATACGGATTCATCCTGGACGACCACAACGTCGTCGAGGAATGGGCGGTTCGCTATCCGAAAGGCCGTGCCGCGCAGCTGTTCCGCCGCACCGGAACCGAGGTCGCCTGGGGACCTTCGGCCGCCACCACCAAGTCGCGGGCCCTGTCCGACCTGACTCGGCCCAACGCGCTCGTCCTGTCGGTCGCGGCGGCCGCAGGTCATCCGGACCTCACGCCGCTCTACGAATGGTTTCAGCGGAACCTGCAGCTGGCCGAGGTTGACAGCCGCCCGATGCGGCACGCCTTCTCCGCCCATCTGCTCTCCGAACCCGACACCCGGGAACGGGTTCTGGAGTTGCTGCGCGCGGCGGATCTCGGAATCTCCGGGCTCAGCGAGGAACGACTCGACCCTGAGCTGCTGGAAAGGGTCGAACGGGTGCTACGCGCGCTCGCCGACGGGGATGAATCGGACGCGTCGCCGGATGTCGGCTCAGTGGTCCTGTCCACCTTCCGCTTCCATCACCGGGGCGCTGACGGTGACGTCATCCTCCCCGTCGAGGATGAGTCGCAGGGAACACTGGTCTGGCTGGGGCTGGTGGGTCCTATCATCGACGCGCTGTCCACCGGAGCGGTGTTGCTCGCCGACGAGCTCGACGCCAGTCTGCATCCCGCGTTGACGGCACAGATCGTGCGGCTGTTCCAGGACCCCGGCACGAACCCGCGGCGGGCGCAGCTGATCTTCAATTCGCACGATGTCACGATGCTCGGCGAACCGACCGGTCGGCGGCTGCTCGGACGCGATCAGATCTGGTTTGCCGAGAAGCACAACGACGGGGCGACCGTGCTGTACCCGCTCACTGACCTGGATCCCCGGAAGGAGGAGGCTATCGGACGGCGTTATCTGGCCGGGCGGTACGGCGGCACGCCGATCCTCGCCGACGGCGACTTCGACGCCGCGGCGCGACTGATCCTGGCCGGATCAAGGTAAGAGATGGCCAGCAGACGGAGCGGGGCGCCTCATCGAGCGATCCGGCGAACGGGCGTTCTTCCGGAGATACTGGTTTTCACCGAAGGCGAGCGCACCGAGGTCCAGTACCTCACGCATTGGTGGCGTCGCCATCGTGAGAGCGTTCGGGTCACGATCGACCCCTTCCACGGGGGTCCGCTTCAGCTGGTTCGGCATGCGGTGGCACGACAGAAAGCGGACAAGATTGACGAACGGAAGGGCCGGGGGAGAGCGCCGTCGGAAATCTGGTGCATGTTCGATATCGACGAGCATCCGCACCTGCCGGACTCTCTGCAGCTTGCTCGTGATCACGGAATACGAACCGCGGTCAGCAATCCCTGCTTCGAAGTCTGGTATCTGCTGCATTTTCAGGACCGGGCCGCCTGGATCGATCGGCACTCGGCCCAGGCGGACGCCGGCGGGTATGTGAGCCGCGCGAAGTCCTTGACTCCGGACGACCTGAATCTCCTCGTGCAGCGCTACGAGGTGGCCCGTGGGCGTGCACAACACTTGGCCCGGAGGCACGAGGCCAATGGGAACCCGGCCGGCGACAACCCGAGCAGCACGGTCTGGGAGCTTGTCGACTCCATCCGCCGGGCGCCCATCGTCGGGTAGGCCGCTGTCACACTCAAATGCAAACAGGGCCGGTTCCCATCGGAACCGGCCCTGTTCGATCGTCAATTACCAGCCTTGGCCGGGATCGAACGCGAGGCCCGGGGCGGGCGCGTCGTCGTTGTGGATGGTGCCTTCGATGAAGCCGTAGGGGCGGTCGTCGGCGTGGAAGACCTCGTTGGGGTTGTCCAGTCCGTAGGGGGACAGGTCGAGGACGAAGTGGTGCTTGTTGGGCAGG
>JBDHZW010000230.1:0-8752 GCA_039812105.1 Nakamurella sp. | reverse complement strand
GAGCCGCGCCGCCGGCCGGGCCGCCCCGCCGGCTCCGGCCCGTTCGACGCCGGCCGGTTCCCGGGCCGCACCCCGGTCCGGGAACCGGAAAGATCCACCGATCCGCCCGATCCACCGATCAGCCGGGTCGAGGAACCAAGAAGGACGCCCGACCATGTTCGACCTTGCGGACGACTCCGGGGACGGCCAGGCCAGCCGCGTTCACCTGGACCGGGTCCTCAGCGGCCTGCGTCACCTGGAGGCATCGCACGAACCCGCCCGGGTCTTCGCCGGCCTGGCCCAGGTCTGCGTGCCGGCGTTGTGTGACGAATGCCTGATCGAGGTGACCGAGCGGGGCACCCGCCCGTACCGCATCCGCCGGATCCGGCCGGGGCTGGCCCCTTCCCTCACCTCCCAGGAGCATGCGCAGCCGGGTCGTTCGCCGGTCGACATCGACGCCGCGGCCGGCGAGGCCCCGGATCCTCTCGGGGTGTCCGTGACCGTCGACGGCGCCGGGATCCGGGCTCACTTCGCGAACTCCCCGGGCTCCGGGCCGCCGTACCGGGGTGTGCTCGCCTGTCACTGGGAGGGCGGGTACCGCCCCGCACCGTCGGATCGCGCCCTGGTCGGCGTACTCGTCGACCACGCCATTGCGCTGGTGCACCGGGAACGTGCGGCCCTGGCCGGAACGGTGCCCGCCCCGACCGGCGCAGGCCTGCCCATGCAGCACCGGATCGCCGCGGCGTCCGGCATTCTGATGGCGCTCTACCACCTCTCGCCGGCCCAGGCGCGCCAGTTGCTCTCCCGGGCGAGCGAGCAGACCAGCGCGAGCATCGGCGACATCGCCGACACCGTCCTGCGCACCGGTGCCCTTCCCCCGCCGGCCACAGGGCACGCCGACCGTGACCGGACCGGACGACGGGCAGCAGGCCCGGTCGAGGCGCCGTGAGTGCCCGGCAGACCGGAGCGACGGATCTGGGGTGGGAGGCGGCCGACACAACGCTCCGGCGCCGTTTCCCTCGGCGCGAACTCGGGCACTGAACAGTTCTCGCCCCGCCCCCGTGTGGCACGACCCCCCGTTCCACCGGTGGGCCCGCGGATCGTGGCGCCACCCGGCGGTGATCCGAGCGCACCCCGGCTCCAGGATTCCGATCGGAGGGACGCCCGACCATGGCCACCAACCGCATGCCGCTGCCGACACCCCGCGGCCGGCTCAGCGCCGGGCTCGCCCGCCGGCTCACCGACGACCTCGCCCGCTGCGACGATCTCGTCGCGGAGGCGACCGCCGTGGGCGCGGACGGCATCCTTGTCGACGACGACGTGCAACTCGCCTTGCTGATGCTGTACGAGTTGCATGACCGCGGCATCGAAGGGGTGGATGACGGCTGGGAATGGCACCCCGGGCTGCTCGCGGTGCGCGCGGCCCTGGAGGCGCCGTTCGAGGCGGCCCTGCTGGCCGGTGCGCCGGTCATCGAACTCGAACCCGCCGGCCTGGCCGAGACCCTGTTCTCGGCCGCGGCGCCCCAGCCGGACCGGGGGCGGAGCCTGGCCGGCTACCTGGCGCGGTCCGGCACCGTGGCGAACTACCGTGACTTCCTGACGGTGCGGTCGGTCTACCACCTCAAGGAGGCGGATCCCCACACCTGGGCCATTCCCCGGCTGGCCGGCGCCGCCAAGGCGGCCCTGGTCGAGGTGCAGGCCGACGAGTACGGCGGCGGCCGTCCCGATCGCATGCACGCCACGCTTTTCGCCGACTCGATGAGCGCGCTGGGCCTGGACTGCCGGTACGGCATGCTGGTCGACCAGGCGCCCGCGGTCGTGCTGGCCGGAGTCAACGCGATGTCCATGTTCGGCCTGCACCGCCGGCTGGTCGGCGCCGTCGTCGGGCATCTGGCCGCCTTCGAGATGACGTCCTCGCTGCCGAACCGCCTGTACGGCAACGGGCTCCGTCGTCTGGGCTTCGGTGTCGAGGCAACCCGGTTCTTCGACGAGCACGTCCAGGCGGACGCGGTGCACGAGCAGATCGCCGGCCGCGACCTGGCCGGCGGGCTCGCCGAGCAGGACCCGGCCCAGGCCCCGCAGATCCTGTTCGGGGCGGCCGCCTGCCTGTACCTGGACGACCTCGCCGCCCAGCACCTGCTCACCCACTTCCGCAGCGGAACGAGCCCGCGATACCGGGGCGGGCAGCCGGCCGTCGCCGGGGCGGCGTCATGACCCCCCGGCCGTGGATCGAGTACGTCGTCCCCCTACGGTGGCAGGACGACCGGGATCTGGCCGAATTCACCGACTACCTCAAGACGATCCGTCCGTTCGCGGACATCAGCATCGTCGACGGATCGCCGGACGAGCTGTTCCGGCGGCACGCTCGGGCCTGGGCGCCCATCGTCCGGCACCTGCCGGTCGATCCGTGGCCCGGCGGCAACGGCAAGGTCGCGGGCGTGGTGACCGGAGTGCTGGCCGCCCGCCACGAATCGGTGATCATCGCCGACGACGACGTCCGGTACCGTCCGGAACAGCTTGCCGAGGTGGCCGTCCGGTTGGCCGGCGCCGATGTGGTCCGGCCGCAGAACGTGTTCCGCCCGTTGCCCTGGCACGCGCGCTGGGACACGGCGCGGTCGCTGATCAACCGGGCCTTCGGGTCCGACTACCCGGGCACCCTGGGGCTCCGGCGCTCCACGTTCACCCGGGCCGGCGGGTACGACGGGGACGTGCTGTTCGAGAACCTCCAGCTCATCCGCACGCTCGTCGCCGCCGGGGGGCGCCAGATCCGGGCGGACGAGATCTTCATCGACCGGCGGCCACCGATCCTGGGGCGATTTCTCGAGCAGCGGGTCCGCCAGGCCTACGACGACCTGGCCCAGCCCGCCCGGTTGGTGTGGGAGGCGAGCTGGCTGCCGCTGGTGATCGGCCTGCTGGTGCACCGACCGCGCGCCGTCGTGGTTGCGGTCGTGCTGCCGATCGTCGTCGCCGAACTGGGGCGGCGGCGACACGGTGGTCGGCAGCACTATCCGGCGCACGCCGCCCTCTGGGCGCCGTTGTGGGCCGCCGAACGGGCCGTGGCCGTGTGGATCGCCCTGCTCCAGCGGGTGACCGGGGGTGTCCGCTACCGCGGCCGTCGCATCCGGGCCGCCGCGCGCCGGCCGGCGGTGGCGGCATGAGGGAGCCGCTCCACGCTCGTGCGGTGCCCGATCAGGGTGCAGCCGTCGTCATCACCCCCTGCCCGGGCGGCCCCCTGCTGGTCCGGGGCCCCGCCCTGGTGCTGGACGCGGCCGGCCGGCCGGTCGATCCCGGGCGCGCGACCTTCGCGCTGTGCCGCTGCGGGGCCACCCGCACCGCACCGTTCTGCGACGGCACCCACAAGCTCCGCCGGAGCGCTCCCGGCCGGGACGGCGACGACCCGGGTGGCGCGGACCAGGACGACGGCGCCGGCGCCTAACGCCGCGACACCGACACCGACACCGACCGCGCCGCGTCCGGGTGCGGGAGCGGCGTCCGCAGCCCGGCGGCCCGCACATGGCGGCGCAGCCAGAGCGGCAGGCCGAACCACAGCCCGAACAGCAGGGCCGCCGCACCCGCCACCGGCGGCGCCACGACCCCGCCGACGACGTCGAAGACCAGCAGGACGACACCGACGGTCGCGACGGCGAGCAGGGACAGGCCCACCTGGACCAGACGATGACCAACACCGACCAGGAGACGCCGGGCGTGCAACCGGAACAGGATGCGATGCATGCTGACCGGCGCGATCAGGCAGCCGGTCGCGCCGACCGCGCAGGCCACCGTGACGAGGTAGACAGTCGTCTGGATCGGCGACAGTTCGTGGAAACGGCTCTGGAACGGCAGGATCAGCAGGAAGCCGGTCAGCAACTGACACCCGTTTGCAGGACTCGCATCTCCTGGACAAGGTCCGACCAGTTGCGATCGAGCCGTTGCATCGGTGACTCGTCACGCACGTGTTTGTTCCACTCGTCGTCATGTAGGGCCGCGTGCAGTACCACCGTCCGCATGGTGCTCTCCTCCGTCGCGAGGGTGCGCCCGGGACGGTCGACCGGCTCCAGGGGACGGTGGGCGTCCGGTGGTGACGGCCACCCGTCACCCACCCCGTGACCGGCGCACATCGATTGTCTCTGTGCACTTTTCGGTTCCCGATGGCCGGTCCGAGCAAACCCGCGCCGGAGTCCGGCGGCAGGTCGGGGGTCCGCCGCCGGACGCGGACAGTATGCACCGGCGACAGGCCGGGCGAACCACCCCTGAGGGTGGTCCGCCACCGGCCGGTTCACCGCACGTGTCCGGGCTGCCCTCTCCGCCGATCCGCCGGCAGGAGCTGACGGATGTCGGCCAGCACCGCATCGGCATCGACCTCGGCGACCAGGGAGACGTCATGGGAGCAACGCGGTGCGGTCCAGCCCACCTGCGTCACGTCGATGCCGCACACCGGACATCGGGTGACGAACGACAGATGCACCCGGTGGCGCAGCCGGGTCAGCGGAGCGGCGGTGATGACGTTGCCCAACCAGAAGATTCCGACCGTCGCCGTCCCGACGGCCTGGGCCAGGTGCCGCGGCCCGCTGTCGTTCGCCACGACGACATCGGCGGCCGCGAGCTGGGCCGCGGTCGCACCCAGCGGCAGCTCACCGGCCAGCACCCGGATCGACGCCGGCCCACCGGGGTCGATCCGGCCGGCCCGCCGGCGTATTTCCTCGGCGATCGGTCGATCCTCCGGGCCGCCCACGATGCGCACGGCGACGCCATCGCGCACCAGAGCGGCGACCACCGCGGCGAATCGGGTCGGCGGCCAGCGCCGGCGGGCGTCGTTCGCACCGGGATGCACCACGACGACAGGCCCTGCATCATCGGGGAGGAATCCGGCCAGCGAGCTGATCTCGGCCGCCGTGACCGCCAGGCGCGGCTCGATCTCGACGGCCGGGGCGCCGGCCAACGCCGCGACCTCGAGCCACCGCAGAACCTCGTGCTGGAACAGCACATACGGCAGGGTCCGCTCCAGCCGGGCGGCGTCCGCGGTCGCCGTACCGACGCTGTGGCGGGGTTCGAGCGCCAGCAGGAAGGGGTTGGCGTGGCGTCCGCCGCCGTGCAGCTGCACGGCCAGGTCGATCGGGCCCGACGACCGGATCCGCCGCCGGAAGTGCGCCACTCCGTCCTCGGTTGGCGCCTCCGGGGCGCCCGACGGGTCCGAGCCGGCCGGGCGGATCGGGGGTTCGTGAATTCCGCGAGCGATCGGGAGCACCTCGACCCGATCCACCGGCGCCGGGCGGCCGGCGAGCAGGTCGGCATGCAGCGGTGTGCCCAGCAGCGTGATCTCGGCCCCGGGATAGGCAGCGCGGATCGCCACCAGGGCGGGCATCGCGAAAAGCAGGTCACCGAGCCCGCCGCCGCGGAGCACCACGATCCGGCGGACGTCGCCGAACCGCTCGCCGGTCACCCCGAACACGACGCCCTCGCCGCGGAGATCATCCGGCGGGCAGAGCCAGCCGGACCCCGCTGGCCGGGCGGGTCGGCATGCGCCGACGGTCGACGGTGAGGTCCTGCGGGGGCAGGGTGGCACCCAGCCGGCTCAACCGGCGCAGGGTCAGGGCCAGTAGCTCGACGGCGACGGACTCGCCCGGGCAGCGATGGCCGGTGGCGACGTCCCCACCCCCCTGCGGCACGAATCCATCGCTGCGAGAGGGGGAATCGTCCGGGAGGAAGCGGCCCGGCGCGAAGGTCCCGGCATCGGGCCAGGTCATCGGATCGTGGTCGGTGCCGTGCACGTTCAGCACGATCCGTTCCCCCCGGCGCAACCGACCCTGCGGCAGATCCAGGTCGCGATCGGCCTTCGCCGCCAGGACCGGCACGAACGGCGCCCACCGGCGGGTCTCGTGGGCGCAGGCCCGGGCCACGGGGCCGGCGGGGAAGCCGTCGGGCTCCACGGCGATCCGGGCCGCCCAATCGGGGCTGCGCTGCAACGCCAGTGCGCCGAAGGCGGCCAGCCATGCCACGGCGACGGTCGGCCGGAGCAGGTTGAGCAGCTCGGTCGCCGCCACGCCGACCGGCAGCCGCACGCCGGACGGATCGGTGCCGTGCGCGATCGCCCACATCACCGATCCGTCCGGCAGCGCCGGGCCGGACCGTCGGGCGTCGCGGATCAGCCTCCGGGCCCACCGTTGGCTCCGGATCCGGGCGACCCACGCGCCCACCATGGGTGACCCGACCTTTCCGAAACCGTGCACGATCCGGCTCATCTCGACCGAGAAGCGATCATCCGGCCGGCCGAGGCCGGCCCACCGCTGCACGGCCGCCCCGTAGACGGTCACCGCGGTCGCGAAGACCTCGCCCCCGCCCGCCGTCCGCCACCCGTCCAGGGCCCGGGTCCACTCCAGGTCGGCCAGTTCCGCCAGCCGCCGCACCGCGTCCGGGGTGAGGATGTCGGTGAACATGGTCTTGCGATGACGATGTTCGGCCCCGTCCAGGCCGTGCACCGCCCCGGGGCCGAAGAGCAGGCCGCGCACCGGCAGCGGCACAGCGCCGCGCCGGCGCAGTCCGGGCGTCCCGTAGAACGCGCGCACGCCGGCCGGACCCGTGACCACCAGCGCACCCCGGCCGGCCAACCGGATCCGCGTCGGGCCCGTCGGGAGCGAGCCGACGAACCGGTAGCCCCGGCGGAGCAGATCAAGCGTGCGGTCCCGGCCGGCGGGGCCGACCGCCCGCCTGTCACCGCCGACGGAACCGTTGTCGAGCCGGGTGAGCAGATCCCGCACATTCGGCCCGACCGGCCGGCGACACAGCAGCGCCCGGGGCAGGTCCCGGATGGCATCCAACAGACCCAGCCGCTGTGGACCGCCGGCCCGGGCCGACCGCCAGGTTCGGTGCAGCACGGCCGACCACGGCAGTCGTTGGACGGCCGTCAGCAGCGCCGACCGGGTCACCGCCCGGGCGCGGTCCGCCGGCGCGCACCGGCTGACCGACGGATGGTGGTGGACCGAAATATCCGGCGCGTAGATCAGCTGATGTCCGCGCTCGGCGAGATCGAGGGCCACCCGCTCCTCCTCACCGGGGAAGCGCACGACGTCGTCGAAACCGCCGACGTCCAGGAATGCCTGGCGCCGCACCATGGCGGCGCAGGCGACGAAACCGAGCAGCGTCCGATGTCCCGACGACGACACCGGCAGCGGCGAGTCGGCCAGCACGCGGCAGAAGGGGTCCAGGGTCGCCCCGGGCCCGACCAGGATCCTGGCGTTGACGGCGGCCACACCCGGGTTGGCGGCCAGCAGATCGGCGGCCGCGCGCAGCGATCCGGCCGACCACCACGAGTCGTCGTCGGCGAATGCGACGAACTCGGTGGCGGCGGCCCGCGCCCCGACGGTCCGGCCGAACGCCCCGGTGTTGGTCTCCATTCGGATGACGGTCACCGAGGGGTACCGCTCCCGCACCATCGCGGCCGTGCCGTCCCGAGAACCGTTGTCGACCAGGATCACCGGGGCCCGATGCCGCCCGAGCGTCATTGCCAGGTCGCACCGTCGATCCTTCGTCGCGACCACGACGGTCACCCGGTCGTCCTCGATCTCCACCGGTCGCGGGGCGGCCACGGGGCCGGCCGACCCGCCGTCGATGGGCTCGACGCCGTCGATGGGACTCGTCCTGTCATCGGTCATGCCCATTCGGGTTCCGCGGCCGGTTCCGGGCCAAACCCGGGCCGCACCCCCCCGTGCGCCTCGCCCTGCGTTTGGCGGCCGCCCGCTCGGGCACTCACCAAGAAGGTGCCGGTCACCCGTCCCGTCTCTCAGGGCGGGGTCCGCCACCCGGCGACCGCCGGATGCTCCCCGATGCCCGTGGGGGCTCCGGATCGTCGGTCGCCGAGAGCGCGTCATCATCGAGCCGGCCGCCGGCCGCGGCCGGCGATGACGCGGTACCGTCCCTACACTCGCCACCACCGCAGCAGTGGCCGGCCGGAACACGGCCCACCGGCCCGCCGCGGGAAGCGCATCGACGTCGTCCGGCGCTCAATCGAACAGAGCCGTGACGTCCGGGCCGGCCGGACCGGCGGGCTTGCAGCCGCGGTCAGGCGCCGTCCGGACCGCCCAACTCACCCTTGAGCTCCCTCATCACGGCCGTCGGTCCGTCGACCGAACCGATGCCGCGCAGCGTGTCCACCACCTCAGGTGACGCGCCGTTGGACTCGGCCAGTTCGGCCAGCCGCGGGCCATCCATGGGATAGTCCGCTCCGCGCAGCGCCTGTTGGACCTCGGTGACCTGAAGATGAGACATGGCCCATCCGGTACCCGTCCAGCCGCCGGCCGAATCACCGGGGCGCCGTCGCGGTGGCGCATCGATCCGGACTCACCGCTCGCCCGGCGCCGGACGCCGGGTCTGGAAATGACCTACCCGACAGCGGCATCCGGCTATTCCCCCCAGGGTCGGCAGGTCGGCGATCGGGGCGCCCAGCCACCCCGGCCGGACGCGCATCAGATCGTCGGAGAGACGAGAACCTTGCCCGAGCTGTCGGCCCTCGCGTGGACGAAGGCATCGGCGACGTCGTCCAGACCGTAGGTCCGGGAGACGATCTCGTCAGTGGGCAGGCCGCCGCTCGCGGCGATGGCCAGGGCGGCGTCCATGTCGGCCTCGGTGTAGGCCGCACAGCCCTGAATCCGGATCTCCCAGTCCTGGATCACCGGCATCGGCAGCGCGGCATCGCGGGGCGGGACGCCGACGACCGCGAGGGTGCCGGCCCGGCGGAGCAGGGCCACCGCCTGGTTCAGCGAGCGCTCGTTGGTCACGC